>DASURX010000156.1:0-2980 GCA_036375355.1 Candidatus Limnocylindria bacterium | reverse complement strand
CTACGCCGCCGCGCGACCGGACCAGTTCCCGCTTGGCGGCGTCGGAACGCTCAAGGCAACGATCGGCAAGCTCCTCGGCGTCCGCATCCACTACTTCGCGGCCATCGACCTGCTCGGGTTCAAGCAGGCGATCGACGCCGTTGGCGGGGTCGACATCACCGTCGAACGTGCCGTCAACGATCCGACCTACTACGACGAGTTCGGGAAGCCGGCGCCGTTCTACATCCAGCCCGGGCAAGACCACATGGACGGGCGCACGGCCCTGGCCTACGTTCGCTCCAGGAAGGGCGCCGGCGACAGCGACTTCACCCGTGCCGACCGCCAGCAGCAGCTGCTCACCGCCCTCCGCGCGCAGCTCACCGCCGGCAACCTCGTGCTGGCGCTGCCCGGCCTGCTGGACGCCGTGAAGAACGCGCTCTCGACGGACATCCCCTCCGACCGCATTCCGGCGCTTGCCCAGGCTGTCCAGGAGGCCGATATGTCCCAGCTGCGTCGGATCGTGCTGCAGCCACCGGAGTTCATGACCCCCGACCCGCACTCGCCGGCGGGCTACATCCTCGTCCCGAACCTGGATGCCATCCGCCGCGTGGGCCAGGAGATGCTCGACCCGTCGGCACGGCCGTCCACGTCGCCGTCGCCGCGCCCCTGAGCGCGGCCGGGCAGCCGCGTTTCCCCTGCTAGACTCGGCCGCGTCATGACCGGGTTCGCCACTCGCGCCATACGCGCCGCCAGCCGCGTGCCGGCCGCGCCGCAGGACCCCGTCAACGTCCCGATCTACCAGACCTCGACCTTCGAGGTCTCCAGCGCCGATGAGCTGGCCGAGCTGCTCGAGTTCTCGCGCCCCGGCCATTCCTACACGCGCTACTCGAACCCGACCCACGCGGCGCTGGAAGCAACGCTTGCCGAGCTGGAGGGCGCCGAGGCATGCGCGGTCACCGCCTCCGGCATGGCCGCGATCCACGCGGTTGTCCTCTCGGTGCTGCGCGCGGGCGATGAGATGATCATTCCGCGCGCCGTGTACGGCGGCGTGGTGGGGCTATCGCGTGCCGTGCTCGAGCCATCCGGGATGCGGACCATCGCGGTCGACACGACGCAGCCGGCCGCGGTCGAGACGGCCATCGGCCGATCCACGCGGCTCGTCTGGCTGGAAACGATCAGCAACCCGACCACCGCCGTGGCCGACATCGCCGCGATCGTCGAGCTGGCCCACGCGCGCGGGCTGCTCGTCGCGGTGGACAACACCTTCGCCTCCCCCTACCTGTGCAACCCGCTGGCCCTCGGGGCGGACTTCGTGGTGCACTCGACGACCAAGTACGTCGGCGGCCACTCCGACCTGACCGGCGGCGCGGTGCTGGGCAGCGCCGAACGCGTTGCCGCCGCGCGGAAGGTCGTCATGAATGCCGGTGGCAACGCCAACCCGTTCGAGGCCTTCCTGGCGCTGCGCGGGCTGAAGACGCTCGCGCTTCGCATGGAACGCCACTCCTCGAACGCCCTCGTCGTCGCCCGCGCGCTGGAGGGTGCAACGGGCGTCAGGGGCGTCGGATACCCCGGTCTCGAGTCGCACCCGCAGCATGCGCTGGCGATGCGGACGCTCCGCGACGGAAAGGCGGGCGGGATGCTGAGCGTCGACCTGGCCGGCGGCCGCTCGGCCGGGGAGCGATTCCTTTCCGCGCTGCGCGTCGGCGTGCACGCCACCAGCCTGGGGAGCGCCGAAACGCTGTGCAGCCACCCCGCGTCCTCCTCCCACCGGCAGCTTGGAGCCGATGAGCTGGCCGAGGCCGGCCTGACGCCCGGCATGGTGCGCGTATCCATCGGCCTGGAGGACCCGGAGGACCTCGTGGCCGACTTCGCCGCCGCGGCGGAGGCGTCCGCGGCCTGAGCGGAGGAGCAGATGAGCCGATCGACCGCGTCGCTGACCACGCCGGCGCGCGCCGATCGGCTGGCGGGCCGGCTGCTGCGCCTGGCCGGCGACGCCCGCCTGGGGGTGGCGCTCCTGCTCCTGGCGGCCGGCTGGAACGCGCTGGCGGCTGCACTGCCGGATGGGCGCCGCCTGCTCGACGGTGCGCTCTACCCGATTCTGCTGGGGTTGGTCGCGCTGAGCGGGATGGCCTCGGTGGCGGTTCGCCTGCCGCCGGCCTGGCGCGAGTGGCGCCACCCCTCCGTCGTTCCACCCGGATCCGGCGCAACCGTGCTCGAGCTGCCGGTGGCCGGCCCGATGGACGAGCGCCGGCGGCGGGCGGTCGCCGGCGCCCTGAAGGCGGCTGGCTTCCGCCTTCGCGAGGAGATGGTCGCGGGCCGCTGGACGATCGGAGCCGTGAAACGCGGCTGGGCGCGGTTCGCCGGGATTGCCGCGCACCTGGCCATCATCCTGCTCCTGCTCGGCGCAGGCGTCGCTTCGGCCTTCGCTGCCGAGACGACCTTCGGGCTGCTCCCCGGTGAGCAGGCGCTACTCGATGCGCCGCGGCCCGGCTTCACCGCGTCGGTCCGCCTCGACGCGTTCGACGCGACCTTCGGCGCCGACGGACGCCCAACCCGCCTGGATGCGCACGTCACGTTCCTGCGCGACGGGCGCGTCGCCGGAGAGCAGGTCATCCGGGTCAACGAGCCGGGCCATTTCGACGGCTACTTGGTGCACGGCTGGACCTACGGGCCGGCGGCGCGCATCGAGGTGGCGACCCTCGGCGGGCGAACGCTGCTGGCCGCCGGGGTCGCCCTGGACGGGACGATCGACGGCCGGCCCGGCACGCTGGTGGACCTGCCGAGCATCGGACGCTTACTGGGAGTGACGCTCGTGGACGCGTCGTCGAACACGCTGGCCATCGGCCTCGGCGGCAGCTCCGGCCTGGTCGATGCGGTTCGCCTCGCCCCCGGGGAGACGCGCCGAGTCGGGGACCTGGAGGTGCGGCACGCCGGCATGACCAGCTACCTGACCTTCCTGTCCCGCCGCGACCCGGGCATGGCCCTCCTCTTCGCCGGCGGA
>DASURX010000155.1:0-2954 GCA_036375355.1 Candidatus Limnocylindria bacterium | reverse complement strand
CTGGTGGGCCTGCTCGTCGAATTCGTCGGAGCTGCGGAATGCATCCGACATCGGCTGGGCCTCCGGATGAGAGGGCTGTGCAGTCAAAGCTAAAAGCCGAGGGCTGAAAGCTGAAGACTGGTGAGTGCCGGGCTCTGGCTTCAAACGTCGACCGCCGACGGTCGACTGTCGCGCCGCTCTTGACTCCCCGACCCATCTCCATAATTTACTGACCGGTCAGTTATTTATTGAGTTTCAAGAAGGAACGAATGGCACTTCCACCCAACCCGTGCAGCAAGGAGCCCCGCTGGCAGCGCCGGCCCGAGGACCGGCCGGACGAGATCCTCGCCGCGGCCTTCGAGGTTTTTTCCGAGCAGGGGTATGCCCGCGCCCGCCTGGAGGACGTGGCCCAGCGCGCCGGCGTGAGCAAGGGCACGCTGTACTGCTATTTCAAGTCCAAGGATGACCTGTTCCGCGCGATGGTTCGCCACCATGTGGTGGGACGCATCGCCGCCCTTGAAGAGACCATCGCCCTGAGCCAGGCCACCGCCACCGAACAGATCCAGCTCCTCCTCACCGGCATGTGGGAGGTCCTCTACGAGCGCCGCTTCGCCAGCCTGGCCCGGCTGGTGCATGGCGAGCTCACCCACTTCCCCGAGATGGCGCGCTTCTATTCCGACGAGGTGATCCTGCGCGCCCGCCGCACCATGGATCGGATCATCGCCCGGGGTGTGGAGCGCGGCGAGTTCCGGCCGGTGCCGCACGGCTTCGCCTCCCGTGCGATTCCCATGCTGCTGGTCCAGGCCGCCCAGATGCAGAGCTTTTTCACCGACTTCGATCCCGATGCGCTGACCGGTGACCAGACCGCCGCCGGTGCGCGCGACATTCTCCTCTACGGGCTCCTGGCCCGTCCGGAAGACACGACCCGATGACCAGCCGCAGTCTCCTGTTCGCTGCCGCCCTGCTCGGCGCCCCGCTGACGCTCCGTGCGCAGGGCGCCGCCACCGTGCCCAACCCCCTCACGCTGCGCGTCGCGATGGATCTCGGCCGCCAGCAGGCGACCACCGCCGCGCTCGCGCGCGTCAACGCGCGGGTCGCCGAATCGCGCGTCGGCGAGCGGCGCGCCGACATCCTGCCGACCATCAACGGGGGTGCCAGCTATTCGCGCCAGAGATTCAACCTGGACGAGTTCGGCATCTCCAGCTTCACCGGCGTGACCGACCCGTTCAACGTCTGGCGCTTCCAGCTCACCGGCAGCCAGACGCTGTTCGACGCGGCGGCCTTCGCGCGGGTGAGCTCGGCTCGGGACAGCGCCGTGGCGGCAGGGCTCGACGCCCGTGCCGCCGGCAATCTCGCCGCCGAGGCGGCCGGCGTGGCCTGGCTGCGGTACGCGGCGGCACTCGAGACGGTCCGGGCTCGCGAGGCGGACAGCACCGTGGCCGCCGCGCTCAACCAGCAGGCCAGTGACCTCCTCAAGGCCGGCGTGAGCGCCGCGATTGACGCGACCCGGAGCGAGGTGGGACTGGCCGCTGCCCGCACGGACCTGGAGATCGCCCGCAACCAGCGGGACCAGGCGCGGCTGGATCTCTCCCGTGCGCTCGCCGTGCCGCCTGATGTCGTGATCGTGATCCCCGATTCGACCGAGTCGCTGGGCGCCGCCATTCCCGGGGACCCCGACTCCGCGGTGAGTTTCGCCCTCGCGCATCGCTCGGAGATGGCGGCGGAGGTGGCGCGCGGTCAGGCCATCAGCCGGAGCCTCACCGCAGTGCGGATGGAGCAGCTCCCCTCGCTGGGCATGGCGGGCGGGGTGCAGGAAACCGGGCCACGCTGGGGCCAGCTCGCTTCGACCTGGAATGTGCAGGTCGGCGTGCGGGTGCCGTTGCTGGACGGCTTCCGTCGCCAGCGCCGCATCGAGGAGCAATCGCTCCGGCGGGACGCCCAGCGCATCCGCGAAGCGGACCTCGTGCGCCGGATCGCCTCGGAAGTAAGAGGGGCGCTGCTGGATCTCTCCTCCGCCCGCCAGCAGGTGGCGCTCGCGACGACGCGGCTTTCGCTGGCGGAGCAGGAACTCGACCAGGCTCGCCAGCGGTTTGCGGCCGGTGTGGCGGGCACCGTGGAAACGACCAATGCGCAGGGATCGGTGGTGGCGGCGCGGGACCGGCTGGTGCAGGCGCATGCGGCGCTCGGCACCGCCGAGGTGCGCGCGCTCTATGCCCTGGGCCTGATGAACGACTCACAGTGAACTTGGACAGGAATTGACATGGCAACCGATGTCCTGAACGCCCCCGAACTCGCCGATACCCGTGTGGCGGACGAGCCCGCACCCCGCCGCCGGTTCAACCCGTGGGTCATTGCGGGCGTGGTCCTCGCCCTGCTGCTCGGCTGGGGCGTCAAGCGCTACATCTACGGGCGGAATCACGAAAGCACCGACAACGCGCAGGTGGACGGACACATCACGCCGATCGCGCCCAAGGTGCCGGCGTTCGTCTCCCGCGTGCTGGTGGATGACAATGCCCGCGTGAAGGAGGGCGACACCCTCGTGGTGCTGGATGGCCGCGACCTGACGGTGCGGCTGGAGCAGGCGCAGGCGGAGCTCGCCAGCGCGCAGGCCGCCGCCGGCACGCGCGGCGTGGGCCAGGCGGAGGCCCAGCTGAGCGCCTCCCGCTCCTCGGCGGCCGGCGCCGAGGCGGCGGTCATCGCGGCCGAGGCCGCGGCCCGGAAGGCGGACGCCGACCTCGCGCGGTATCAGTCGCTCGCATCGAACAACGTGATCCCGGCGCAGCAGCTGGATGCGGCGCAGGCCACGGCCCAGTCGGCCCATGCCAACCTCGACGCGGCACGACGCCAGGCCGCCGCCGGTGGCAGCAACGTCACGGCCGCGGCGGCGGGCGTGCGCGCGGCCGACGCGCGGCTCGCGGCGGCACAGGCCGCCGTGGACAATGCCCGGCTCCAGCTCTCCTACACCGTCATCACGG
>DASURX010000154.1:0-4240 GCA_036375355.1 Candidatus Limnocylindria bacterium | reverse complement strand
CCTATCCGCGGGCGCAGGTGATCCGCGACCGCTATCCGGAGCTGCCCGAGTCGCCGGCGCCGTGGGTCGTCACCTGCCTGCAGGTGGTGCCCACCGAGGAGGATCGCGACGGCGCGGCGCGGGCGTTGCTGGCCGAGGTGTGCGAGGAGCTCGACCGGCGCGGGATCGTGGCGGTCGAGGCCTACCCGGAGGGCGTGGCCGATCCCTGGCTGCCCTCCCCCGGGCCGGAGGCGATCTACCTGGCCAGCGGCTTCGAGCGGGTCGCCGGCGAGGATCGCTACCCGGTCCTGCGCCGCGAGCTGGGCGGCGCCGGAGCCGAGGTGGGCTGGGGCGACCTGCTGGCGCGCTCGAGGCCGGCCGACGAGGGCGACGCGTGGCCCCTGCCGCTCCCCAAGGGGCCGAGCGCGGAGGACCTCTTCCGTCTGCCCGAGAAGCCGAAGCGGCCCAACCCCTTCGGCGACGACTGAGGCGCGGACGATGGTCGCGGCCGGGCTGTGGGGCCTCCTCGGGGCGAGCTCGCTGGTGCTCGGCGCGGTCGTCGGCCTGCGTGCTCCGCTGGCACGGCGCTGGGTCGCGTTGCTCATGGCCTTCGGCTCCGGCGCCCTGATCTCGGCGCTGGCCTACGACCTGGCCCAGGAGGCGTTCAGCACCGGGGGCACGGGTGCCCTGGCCACCGGGCTTGCAGCCGGAGCGCTCACCTTCTTCATCGGCAATACGCTCATCCACCGCAGCGGTGGCCACCGGCGCGGGGGTAAGGTGAAATCGCCCGACGGTAACGGCCCCGCGATCGTGCTGGGCGCGCTGCTCGACGGGATCCCCGAGTCGGTGGTGCTCGGCTCGACGCTGCTGGGCGGTGCGACGATCAGCATCTCCTTCCTGGCAGCGGTCTTCATCTCCAACGTCCCGGAGTCGCTGTCCGCGGCGGCGGACCTTCGCCGCGAGGGCCACGAGGCGGGCTGGATCCTGCGGCTCTGGGTCCTCGTCGCGCTCGTCTCCGGCGTTGCTGCGGCCGCCGGCTACGCTCTGCTCGGCGCAATGGGCGCATCCGTCCTGGTCCCGTTCGTCCAGGCGTTTGCCGCCGGCGCGATCCTGACCTTGCTGGCCGACACCATGATCCCCGAGGCCTTCGAGGAGGGCGGGCCGCTGGTCGGGCTGGCCACCGTCTTCGGGTTCGCGCTCGCCTTCCTGCTGTCGAATGCCGGCTGACCGCAGCCTGGCCGCAGTCGCGGCGCCGATACTCGGTGGCATGCGCATCCGCATCGGCCTGGTCGTGCTCGGCATCGTTCTGTCCGCCTGCGGCGACGATGCGACTCCGCAACCGAGCGCGGTTCTGTCGCCGTCCGGCACGGCGCCGGTGAGCACGGCATCCCTGGCACCGCTGGGCGGCGAGCTCGCGCTGCGGCTGGTCCAGATCGGCGACGTGTCCTGGATCTACCCGGTGGCGCAGGCGACCATCATGTCCGACGGCCGGGTGGTGACCCCGCCGTCGGGGCCGGACCATGACTGGCGGCAGCGCAGGCTCTCGGCGGCCGGCGTCAGTGCCATCGGGGAGCTCGCGGAGCGGACCGGCCTCTTCACGGCGAGCGCGGAGTATCCGATGCTGCATCGGCCGGGAGCGCCCGAATGGCCCGGGATGGGCGGCTCACTGATCACCATCACCCGCGGCGACGGTGCGGGTCAGGTGGTGGTCTCGGGCGGCGTGTGGTTCGGGGACGAGTTCGAGGCCACCTACAACGTGTCCTCACCGGAACGCAAGGCCCTCACCGAGCTGGCGGCCAAGCTCTCGGATCTCTCCTGGCTGCCCGATGGCGCCTGGCTTGATCCGGAGCCTCGCCCGTACCAGCCGGCGGGATTCCTGCTGATCACGTCATGGTCCGTCGCCGGCGGCAGCGGGCCGAGCGTGGAGGACGTCGACTGGCCGTTCGAGGAGCCGCTGGCCGAGTTCGGCGAGGAGATGCGTCAGTCGGTCGTCGAGATGCTGCGCTGCGGGACGGTCGATGCCGACGCCGCGCAGGCCATCGTGGACGAGCTCAACCGTCTCACCCAGGCCGATGGCGTGCCGACGCCGATCGAGTTCTCCGCCGCGCTGCGCTCGGGAGAGGCGGCGGTGGAGCTCCACCTCGAGCCGATGCTGCCCGATGGCTTCCCCGGCTGCGACGACCTGCTGGTCGGGGGCGCCTAGGCAGCGTCGTATCATCGGTCCATGACCCAGACCGCTCCGAGGTCGGGACCGCGCACCGTTCACGCGCCCCGCGGGACGGAGCTCTCCTGCAAGGGCTGGCAACAGGAAGCCGCCCTTCGGATGCTGATGAACAACCTCGACCCGGAGGTGGCCGAGGACCCCGAGCACCTCATCGTCTACGGCGGCACCGGCCGGGCGGCACGGAGCTGGGCGGCCTTCGACGCGCTCGTCGCGGAGCTGAGGCGCCTTGAGGACGACGAGACGCTGCTGGTGCAGAGCGGCAAGCCGGTGGGCGTCTTCCGCACCACGCGCGACGCGCCGCGGGTGCTGATCGCCAACGCCAACCTGGTGCCGCACTGGGCGACCTGGGAGAAGTTCCGCGAGCTTGAGCGCGCCGGGCTGACGATGTACGGCCAGATGACGGCGGGCAGCTGGATCTACATCGCCACGCAGGGGATCATCCAGGGGACCTACGAAACCTTCGCCGAGGCCGCCCGCCAGCACTTCGGTGACTCCCTGAAGGGAACGGCCACGCTCACCGCCGGCCTCGGCGGCATGGGCGGCGCCCAGCCGCTGGCGATCACCATGAACGAGGGCGCCTGCGTGGCCATCGAGGTGGACCCGGCCCGTGCCGAGCGGCGGCATCGCGCCGGGTACGTGGACGAGATGACGCACGACCTGGACGAGGCAGTCGCCAGGGTCGACGCCTGGCGCAGTGCCGGCGAGGCCCGCTCCATCGCGCTGATCGCCAATGCCGCCGACGTCGAGCCGGAGCTGGTTCGGCGCGGCTGGCACCCCGACCTGGTCACCGACCAGACCAGTGCCCACGACCCGCTGGGCGGGTACGTGCCGGGAGGCATCGGCCTGGCAGAAG
The DNA here is from genome assembly GCA_036375355.1 of Candidatus Limnocylindria bacterium. Taxonomy (GTDB): domain Bacteria; phylum Chloroflexota; class Limnocylindria; order QHBO01; family QHBO01; genus DASURX01. Next base: position 1,184 of record DASURX010000154.1, on the reverse strand, counting down.
CGCGCGAGCTGCGCGAGCGTGACCCCGCGGAGTACACCCGCCGCTCCATGGCATCCATGGCCGAGCACGTGCGGGCGATGCTCGCCTTCCATCGGTCCGGGGTGGTGGTCTTCGACTACGGCAACAACATCCGGCAGCAGGCGCACGAAGCGGGCGTGACCGACGCCTTCGCCTTCCCCGGCTTCGTGCCGGCGTTCATTCGCCCGCTGTTCTGCGAGGGCAAGGGCCCCTTCCGCTGGGTCGCCCTCTCCGGCGAGGCCGATGACATCCTGAAGACCGATGCCGCGCTCATGGAGCTCTTTCCAGAGGACGCGAGCCTGCACCGATGGCTGCGGCTGGCCGAGCAGAAGGTGCCGTTCCAGGGCCTGCCGGCCCGGATCTGCTGGCTCGGTTACGGGGAGCGCGCCAAGGCGGGCCAGCGCATCAACGAGATGGTGGCCTCGGGCGAGCTCGCCGCGCCGATCGTGATCGGGCGCGACCACCTCGACGCCGGGTCGGTGGCCAGCCCGTTCCGGGAGACGGAGGGCATGCGCGACGGGTCAGACGCGATCGCCGACTGGCCGATCCTGAACGCGCTGCTGAACACGGCCGCCGGCGCCACCTGGGTCTCGTTCCACCACGGGGGTGGGGTCGGGATCGGGTACTCGCTGCACGCCGGGATGGTGATCGTGGCCGATGGCACTCCCGAAGCCGCGGCGCGGCTGGAGCGGGTCCTCACCACCGATCCCGGGATGGGTGTGGTGCGTCATGCGGACGCCGGCTACGAGCGCGCCCTGGAGGTGGCACGGGAGCGCGGCGTGCGCATCCCCATGACCGAGCGCTGAAACCCTGCCGGCGTCAGTGCTCCACGATGCGCAGCGTCGCCAGGTCGGCCAGGCGTGCCACGCCGGCCAGGGCCATCGCCTGCTCCAGCTCGCCGGTGAGCAGGTCCAGCACCCGCCCCACGCCGGCCTCGCCGTCGACCGCCAGGCCCCAGACGGTGGGCCGCCCGATCCCGACGGCGGTCGCGCCCATGGCCAGCGCGATCAGCGCATCGGTGCCGCGCCGGACCCCGCCGTCGAGCAGCACCGGGGCGCGCCCCGCGACCGCATCCACCACGGCGGGCAGCGCGTCCAGGCTGGCGATGGCCGCGTCCAGCTGGCGGCCGCCGTGGTTGCTGACGGCGATCGCCGCCGCTCCGTGTT
>DASURX010000153.1:0-10064 GCA_036375355.1 Candidatus Limnocylindria bacterium | reverse complement strand
GGGTCGTCAGGTCGGCGGGAGTATACGCCCGCCTCCCCGCCCGGCATCGAGATCGATCACCGGTGCACGCCGCGATCGGCGGGGGCGCGGCTCCTCGGCAACCGTGAGCGGGACGAGCTGCAGCGCGGGTGCACCGGGGCTGGGCACGGCGTCAGCAGCCTTGTCCTCGGCTGCCGGGACCGATGGCGAGGCCGCCGCGGCGGGTCCTCGCAGACGAGCCAGTCCCGCCGCCAGGGCAGCTGCGAGCCTCTGACGCGGCAGCACGCCGAGCCACGCCGCCGCCAGAAGGAGCAGCGAGCTCCCGAGCAGCAGCCCGATGGCGATCGACCGTTCCATGCCGTCCGCGGCCGGCCGGCTCGTCCCAACCAGGGCCGGCGCTGCGGAACCGGTCGCATCCGGCGCGGGTCCGTGGAAGCGAGGAGGGATGATCGCAGCCACGCTGCCCGCCGGCGAGGGGAGTCTCGCCGGGCCGGAAGCACCTGCGGCGGGGGCGTGCGACTCCTCGGCACCACTTCGCGCGGCGCCCGCGCCCGTGCTGGCCAGCAGCGTCACGTCCGACGAGCGCCGCGGCCAGACGCGGTATCCGCGTTCGGGCTGCTTGCCGGTGGTCTCCTGTGCCAGCACGCCGACGATCTCCAGCCAGGCGCCCTCCGTCAGCGTGCCGGCGTCTACCCCTGCGCGGGTGGCCAGGTACACGCGGATGGGCCCGGAGCCGTCGTCCAGGTCGAAGTAGACGTTCTGCGACGACGAACGGCGAGGCGCCCCGTCCACTGCGCCACGCACGACGACCAGCAGCGCCTCGTCGTCCTCGCCGAGCGCGCCGCTCCCCGATCGCCGCGGCGCCGGGTCGCCGCGGTCGCCGATCTGGCGCGGCGGCTGGCTGACCCGGATCGCCTCCATGCCCGACTTCGTGGAGCGGACGCCGGTCACCTCGACCAGCTGCCCGAGTCGCAGCTCGCCGGCCGCATCGCCAAGGCGCAGCAGGATCGCCCCCGTGTCGTCCTGGATCACGGCGCTGTCCGGATCGATCACGCCGCTCGGCATCGTGACCGTGCCGCGAACCGTGATGCTCGCCCCAACAGCTGTCGCGCGAGCGTCAGCGACCGTGATCGGCGGCGCGCCTGGACTGGCCGACGCTCCCGGCGTATCGGTGGCCGAGGGAGAGGGCGATGCCGTCGGCGTCGGGCTGGGCGAGGGCGTCGGGGTGGGCGGCAGCACGACCAGGACGTCCGCCGGGTCGCGGGGCTGGACGCGGTAGCCAGCCGAGCCGCCGCCAGTGGCGTCGCGCTGGCCGACGACGCCCAGCAGACGAACCGCCGCGCCATCGGCCCAGGTGGAGGTGTCGATGCCGGTGGCGTTCCCGACCAGCACGCGAACGCTGCCGCTGCCATCGTCCAGGTCGTAGGCGAGTCCGGAGCTGAGGCTGGTCGCGCCACCGTCAACCACCCCGTCGACGAGGACGAGCTCGCCCTCCAGCAGCTCGCCGACCTCGCCGGTCGCAACCTCGGCCGCGGCAGGCTCCGGCTCGGGACCGATGACCACCACGCCTGCGCCACCGGCGCGGATGGTGCGCTGGTAGTAGCGGTCGTCCACGGTCCCACTGATGCGGAGCCTCTGCCCCCGCTCGAACGTCCCGTCGGAGAGCAGGATGGCGACGCCTGCGCTGGCATCGGCCAGGTAGCCGCCGCCCTCGCTGAAATCGGCGTCGGTGAGCGCCACGCCCTCGACGACCACCGCGGACCCATCAGGCAGGGCTCGCGCCTCCGCGATGGTCTGGGGCGCGGGCGTCGCCGTCGGGACCGGGGAGGGAGTGGGAGTCGGCGTTGGAGTCGGGGTCGGCGTCGGGGAGGGCGTCGTGGCCGTCGTCGCGGTCGCGGTGGGCGTGGGATCGGGAGTTGCGCTGGGCGCTGGCGTCGGGGTGTCCGGCATCGGAGTCGAGTCGGGGGTCGGCGACGCCGTCGCAGAGGGAGAGGCGCTGATCGGCGGAGAGCCGGTGTTCTGCGGGTCCGGCAGCGCGTTCTCGTAGAAGTCGATCGCGTTCTGGTCGGTATCGGTCCCGGAGCCGGCGGCGCCGCCCGGCAGCCGTTCCAGCGAATGCCCGGCAGCCGGAGCCGCGGCCGGCGCACCCTCGAGCCAGGTGCTGGCTGCGGAGCCCCAGCCAACCGCGTCGATCGCGGTCGAGGCACCGACGATCCGGAGCGCGACGCTCCCCCCGGTCGCCGCCAGGCCGCCGGCGTAGGTGGCGTCCGCGATGGACGCGAAGATCCCGCTCTCGTTCGCGATCAGGGCGTGCGCGTGCGGCGCCAGTGCCGGCGCTTCGAGCGGCCACGATGCCTTGCGCGTGACGGTTGCGCCGCTGACGGTGACGTAGACCAGCTCGAGGCCCTCCGTGGGCAGCGCGCCGTCCGACGGGTTGTAGAGCTCGACGAACTCGTCCGACGCGCTGCTTCCGCCGGTCATCACTTCGCTCACCACGAGATGCGACACGGCGCCGGCCTGCGCCTGGACGATTCCGGCGGGCGGATCGGTCCAGGCCATGGCGGAGTGGATGACGGCCGAGGACAGGACAGCGGCGGCGAGGATGCCGGCCATCCGACGACGGGACAACGAGGGAGCGCGCACGACGACGACCTCCGATGGCGGAGGCGAGCAGACGGCGGTGAGTGTGTGGTGAGCGTCCTTACCGGGCCCTTACTGGCCGCTTATCGCCCGCGCGGCGGTCATTGCCGGTCGCTTCCCGTACAATCCGGCGGCCATGACCAACCGCTCCCTTCGCCGAGCCGCCTCGACGCGCGCCGATGCGCGGCGACGATCGCGCCGCCTGGCGCAGGGACACGAGCTCGACGAGCTCGAAGAGGAGGCCGACGCCGAGCCCGTATCAGCGCCGGCGCGAGGATCGGCCCAAGCGGGTGGCTCGTTCCTGACGCGGCTCTTCCCGCCGGTGCCGCCCCTGCCGGGGAAGCCCGACCCGCTCGCCACGTTCACCTACCAGGGGCCATTCCGTGGCCTGGTCGCATCGCTCTACCTGCTCGCGCGAAACCCGGTCGCCTGGATGGCTCCCGCGGCCGTGTGGGCGGTCGGCCGCATCCTGACCGCGTTCAGCGCCGGCGTCGTGCAGATCGGCGCCACCATCGTCACGTTCCTGGCGCTGCTGGCGGCCGGTTGGCTGGGATGGCAGCGGCCGTGGCTGTACGGTCTGGCCGCGTCGATCCTTGGCTCGCTGATCTTCGCCCTGGTATGGGCGGTGCTTCTCGGGAGCCTGCCCAACGTGCCGTACGCGACGGCTCAGCTCTTCGTCGTGTACACGCTCCAGGAGACGTTCCAGTGGCTGTTCGGGATCCTGGGCGGCTGGTACGGCGGCTACCTGCGACGGCGCTCCCTCAGCAATCAGCCGCCGCCGCGAGCCCGCCGGCGCTGACCCCGCGCGGTCCGGCACGGAACTTGCGTCTGTGAGCGGGCAAGGCGCTTTTCGGGCTTCGCCCTGATCGGCACCCACGGGACCAGGTCGTCGCCAATGGAAGCTCGGGCCGGCGGTGACAAACAAGACCTTCCCGTCGGTCAGGCGGCCCGAAGCGCCTTCTTCGGGAGGCCGTCGCGGTCCAGGACCCTCCGTACTGGACCCGGCGGCCTTCCCTTACGCCCCGAGTCCCCTCTTCCCGCTGGTCGACGCCGTCAGCGTGCGTGGACCCGCGCGGCGTCGCGGGCCGCGGCCAGCGCGCTATCCAGGTCGCCGCCCAGCCCGAGCACTTCGCCGGTTGAGCGCATCTCGGGACCGAGCGCCTCGTCGACGCCGGGAAGCCGCCACAGCGAGCCGACCGGCGCCTTCACCGCCACCAATGGCGCATCGGCCGCCAGCCCGGGGGCCAGCCCGACGTCGGCCAGGCGCTCGCCGAGGGCGCAGCGCACCGCGGCCGACACCACGTCCCGGCCCGTTGCCTTGGCGACGATCGGCACCGTCCGGCTGGCGCGCGGGTTGGCCTCGATGACGACCGGCCGTCCCCCGGCTACGACCATCTGCACGTTCAGGATGCCGCGCACGCCGAGCGCCAGGGCGATCCTGCCGGCGACGTCGGCGGCTCGCTCCTGCACCGCACGCGGCAGGTTCTGGGGCGGCACCACGGCCACCGAGTCGCCGGAATGGATGCCCGGCGGATCGAGCTGCTCGAGGATGCCGGGGACGCACCAATCGGCCCCATCACTGATCGCGTCGACGTCCAGCTCCACGCCGTCCACCAGCTCGTCCACCCGCAGCGGCCAGCCGACGTCGGTGGCGAGCAGCGCGTCCAGGTCGGCCGGCTCGCGCAGGACCGCGATACCCCGCCCACCGATGACCCACGAGGGCCGCACGATCACCGGCCAGCCCAGGCGCGAGATGACGGCGCGCAGCTGGTCGGCGTCCGCCGCGAGCTCGCCGCGCGGTCCCTCGATGCCCAGGGCGTCGAGCAGGCCGGCGAAGCGCTCCCGGTCCTCGGTCGTCTCGATCGCCTCAGCCGTGAGCCCGGCGATCGGCACGTCCGCGTAGGCCAGGTCCTTGGCGAGGTCGATCGCCGTCTGCCCCCCGAAGGTCAGCACGACCGCCGGCGGCTGCCCGGTCAGAGCGCGCTCGTGGTCGATGACGTCCAGCACCGATTCGGTGTCGAGCGGCTCGAAGTAGAGACGCGAGCAGGCGTCATAGTCGGTCGAGACCGTCTCCGGGTTGTTGTTGATGACCACTGCGTCCAGGCCGATGTCCCGGATGGCCCACGCTGCGCGAACGCTGCAGTAGTCGAACTCGATCCCCTGCCCGATACGGATCGGGCCTGACCCGACCACGATCACGCTGCGCCGGTCGGCGGGCGGCGGAACCTCGGGCTCGGCGTACGACGAGTAGAAGTACGGCGTCTCCGCCGGGAATTCTCCGGCGCAGGTGTCGACCCGTCGGTAGGCGGGACCGATGCCGGCGCGCACCCTGGCGCGCCGCACGGCGACCGGCGGCACGCCGGAGAGGGCCGCGATGTCGGCGTCCCCGAAGCCGGCGCGCTTCGCCTCGCCGAGCGGCGCGCCGACCACCGTCCGCTCGGCATCGACCAGCTCGGCCAGCCGCTCGGCGAACCACGGGGCAATGCCGGTGGCCGCGGCCAGCGCGGAGGCATCGGCCCAGCCATGGCGCAAGAGCGCGACCATGCGCCACAGGCGGGTGTCGGTCGGCTGCAGGAAGGCGTGCACGTCCCCCGGGGGCCGATGCGAGAGGCCCCAGTCCGGGTCCTCCCACAACCACCCGCGCCCGCGCGGCTCGAGCGAGCGCAGGGCCTTGAGCAGCGCCGGCCCGAACTCGCGGTCGATGGCCATCGCCTCGCCGGTTGCCTTCATCTGGATCCCGAGCGAACGGTCGGCGGTCGGGAACTTGTCGAACGGCCAGCGCGGGAGCTTGACCACAACGTAGTCGACCGCGGGCTCGAAGGCCGCCGAGTTGCCCCCCGTGGCCGGGTTGGGCAGCTCATGCAATCGCTTGCCGAGGGCAACCAGCGCCGCGACCCTCGCGATCGGGTAGCCGGTGGCCTTGGAGGCGAGCGCCGAGGAGCGGCTGACGCGCGGGTTGACCTCGATGACCCGGTAGTCGGAGCCGTCGGGAGCCACCGCCAGCTGCACGTTGCAGCCTCCCTCGAGCTGCAGGGCACGCACGATGCGGAGCGCGCAGCGGCGCAGACGCTGGACGACCGGGTCGGGCAGGGTCTGGATGGGTGCCACCACGATCGAGTCGCCGGTGTGGACGCCCATCGGGTCCATGTTCTCCATGCCGCAGATGGCGATGGTCGTGTCGGCCGCGTCGCGGATCACCTCGAACTCGATCTCGTACCAGCCCAGCAGGCTGCGTTCGACCAGGACCTGGCCGATGGGGCTGGCCGCCAGCCCGGTCGCAATACGCTCGCGCGCCTCGGCCTCGTCCATCGCGAAGCCGCCGCCCCCGCCGCCGAGCGTGAACGCCGGTCGCACCACCACCGGAGCCGCCAGGTGGCGGGCAAAGGCGAGCCCGTCGTCCAGCGACTCGACCACGGCGCTCTCCGGCACCGGCTCACCGATGCCGGTCACCAGGTCGCGGAAGCCGCCACGATCCTCGGCGGCCCGCACCGCCGCCAGGGGGGTGCCCAGCACCCGGACGCCGTATCGGTCCAGGACGCCGGCGTCGTCGAGCGCGACCGCCAGGTTGAGCCCGGTCTGGCCGCCAAGCGTGGGAAGGAGGGCGTCAGGCCGATGGCGGGCGATGACATCGGTCAGGTAAGCGACCGATAACGGCCCGATAAGCACGGTTCCGCCAACATCGGGGTCGGTCATCACGGTGGCCGGGTTCGAGTTCACCAGGACCGTCTCCACGCCCTCCGCGCGGAGCGCGAGGCAGGCCTGCACGCCCGCGTAGTCGAACTCGGCCGCCTGGCCGATCAGGATCGGACCTGACCCGATGACCAGGACCTTGCGGGGCGCCGTCATGCCGTGCCGTCCGCGCGGCGCGACCCGGGCTGCCATGCCGCCAGCAGCGGGATCGCCAGGGCCAGTGGGGCGACCATGCCGAAGTAGGCGTACGTCGTCCAGCGCGCCGTGAGCAGGATCGCCAGCAGCCCCAGCGTCCCGGCCAATACCGCCCCGGCCAGGGTTCGGTACGGGAGCAGCGCCAGCACGGCGATCACGCCCGTCGCGACCACCAGGCTCAGGATCGCGGCGGCGCCTGCGTCCCACGGCGCCAGGCCGAGGCCCTGGGCCAGGGCCCAGATGTTCCAGCCGTAGATGTCGTCGTGGGCGCCGATGAAGCGGAGCAGGCCGGCAAGGAACGTCCCGGGTCCCATGAGCAAGAACGGCAGGGACAGGAGCAGCAGAGTTACGAGCAATGCCGCGACGTACGGCAGCGCAGCGCGACCCGCGCGCCGCACGGCGAGCGCGGCCAGGGCCACGCCGACCGGCAGGGCGAGCTGCTTGGTGGCGAGGGCCAGCGCCGCCACGGCGCCGGCCAGGATCCAGTCGTTGCGCAGCTGACGCACCAGCGCGATCCCCAGCGCAACGGCCGCGAACAGCAGGAGCGCACCGGCGCCCGTGTCGTTCGAGCCGTCGGTCGTCAGCAGCACCAGGTTCGGCGCCCCGGCATACAGCGCCAGCGCGGGCAGGGCGGCGGTCCACCCCACCTGGACGCCGAGGGCGATGAGCAGCGCCATCACCGCCCCCGCCAGGACGAGCTCGGTGAACTGCACGCCCGCCAGGCCCGCAGCCAGGTAGCCGGGCAGGTGGACGAGGAGCTCGCCAGGGGGCTGCGAGACCGGCGATGCCGGCGGCCGCGTGAGCTGGTAGACGTGGTCGTACGGGTTGCCGCCGCGCACCAGGACGTCGATCGCCTCGTAGGTGGCGGCCAGGTGGTCCGATGGCCCGGCCCCGCCTGCCGGCAGCTCCAGCCAGCGCAGCCACAGCCCGCCCAGCGCCACGTAGGCCACCGGGATGACCGCGCGCGCCGTGAGCCAGGTGGCCGCCGCGACCGGCACCCAGGCAATCACCAGGCCGATGCGCGCCGGCGACCCCAGCAGGTCGACCGAGCGGCCCGAGAGCAGCAGGACCAGGAAGGCCGCCAGGGCCAGCAGCATGACCGTCCGCAGCGGGACTGCCTCCACCGGCCGCTCTGCGCCCGTCGTCACGCGGAGATGCCCGCCACCGCCAGGTCGAAAACGCGGGCGGCGTCGATGGGCCCGGGCGCGCCCTCGGGATGAAACTGGACCGATGCGATCCGTCCGCTGGCGTGCACCAGTCCTTCGACCGTGCCGTCGTTGAGGTCACGATGGCTGATTCGATAGCCGGCGGCGGCCAGCGCAGGCCCGTCGACGACCGCCACCTCGTGGTTGTGCGCCCCGATGTCCACTCTGCCCGCGCCGAGGTCCAGGACGGCATGGTTGCCACCGTGATGCCCGACCGCCAGCCGGCGCGTCTGCGCGCCAGCGGCCAGCGCCAGCAGCTGGTGGCCAAGGCAGATGCCCAGGATCGGCGGGCCGCCGCCCGCGGCGTTGGCCGCCAGGGCGCGGACGGCGGCAATCTGCGGCTGCATGCGCGCCGGGTCTCCCGGCCCAGGCGACAGGACGACCAGGTCGGGCCGATGGGCCGCCACGTCATCGGCGCTTGCGTCGTGGGGCAGCACCGTGACAGCCAGGCCCCGGGCGCGCAGCGCCGCGAGCAGCGAGCGCTTGACGCCGTAGTCGACCAGGACGGCCCGCCCGCGCCGAGCCCCGCCGGCCGGCAGCTCGTACGGCGCCGTGGCAGACACCGCCGCGACGTGGTCGACCGCCTCCCAGCGCTGGCTCGTCGCCGCCAGCTCGATTGCCCGGCGCTGCTCGTCGGCCTCGCCGTCGGCCGGAACGATCACGGCCCGCCGTGCGGCGCCCCGCCGCAGCGCCAGAGTCAGCGCCCGGGTGTCGACGCCCTCCAAGGCCGGGATGCCGGCCTCGAGCAGGAGCTCCTCGAGGCTGGTGCCCGGCCCGTCCGGACGAGTGACCAGGCGGGTGACCACCAGGGCGCGCGCGTGGACAAGCGCCGATTCGAGCTCCGAGGCCGCGATCCGGTAGTTGCCGGCCATCGGATGCGTCAGCACCACGATCTGCCCGGCGTACGAGGGATCGGTGAGGATCTCGCCCCAGCCGGTGGCCGCGGTGGTGAAGATCAGGTCGCCCTCGGCCGCGACCCGGGCGCCGCGCAGGACCCCGCGCACGACGGTTCCGCCCTCGAGGGCGAGCAGGCCCGGAGACGAAGACGACGCCGGCCGCTCGTCGGCGGCTGGCGTCGTGATGGCGTGGCGTGAAAGGGTCTGCATGCTCGCTCCTTCCCGGCCTCACGGGGCCGGACTTAAAGGACGAGCCGCAGTCTAGCGCATCGCGACGGGCGGATGGCTACTCCGGGCGCGGCACCCGCCGCCGCCAGGCCGGGGTCAGCCGCGTCACCACCAGCGCGACCACGCCCACGACCACCAGGATCGGCAGGCCGACGATCGCGAGCCAGATCAGGACGTTGGCCAGCCCCTGGCCGGCACCCACCAACGCGGCGAGCGCCTGGTCGAAGGTCGCGCCGGGATCCCATCCCTCGGTGGCATCCGCCACCGGCGTCGAGGCCGGCACCAGGGTCACCGTCAGCGTCGCCAGGCTGGCGAGGCCGCTGAGCTGCTCGAGCTGGGCCTTGAGCTGCTCGATCTGTCCGCGGACATCGTCCAGACGCGACTGGACCGACAGGATGTCCTCGATCTTCTCGGCACGCTCCACCAGGAGGCGGTACTGCTGCTCGGACGCCTCGAGGTTGCGGATGCGGGCCTGCAGGTCCACCAGCGAGCCGGTGACGTCCTGCTCCTTCGTCGCTTCGGCCTTGAGCGTGGCATCCATCGCGTGCAGCCGCTCGATGGCGGCATCGAACCGATCCGCCGGGATGCGCAGCGTCAACGTCGCCGCATCCTCCGCGCCACCGGCCGAGGAGTCCCCCACGTACCCGTCCAGCTCGAGCGCCATGGCCCGCAGCTGGCCGACGGCCGTGGCGACGCTCGTCACCTCGAGCGTGACCTCGCCCGTCTTGATGATCTTGCGGTCCGCAAGCGCCTGGTAGGCGTCCTGCTGCCCGCCGCCACCGCCCTCCCCCGCGGGAGCGGGTGCACTCGACGGCGCCGCAGCCTCGCCACGGTCACCGCCGCCCTCCAGGTTGTCGCCGACGTTGGCAAACTGGGCGCCCGCGCCGCAGGCGGCGAGCACCGTCACCAGCAGGCCGATCGCGAACAGCATCAGCGGCCGCTGCATGGGCCGCGAGATCCGGATCTTCATCGCCTCACCCTCTCTCAGACACAAGTAGCGGCTAGACGCGGCACGCGTTCAGGTGGTGCCCGCTAGGATCACGGCCGATGGATGACGAAGCGGCTCGCGCCGGGCTCCGCGCGCACGAGTTCGATCCCGACTGGATCAGGCAGCACCTCACCGAGGAACGCCGCAAGGCCAGCCTGCTGGGCGAGATCCGGGAGGCGATCTTCGGCGCGCAGGACGGGCTGGTCAGCACGCTGGCGGTGGTCAGCGCCGTTGCGGGTGCTT
>DASURX010000152.1:0-2366 GCA_036375355.1 Candidatus Limnocylindria bacterium | reverse complement strand
TCGGCATCAACGTGCCGATCCCGGTGCCGGCCGGCTACCTGTCCTTCGGCGGGGCCAAGGAGTCGGCGATCGGCGACCTGCAGATGCGGGGCGAGGACTCGTTCCGGTTCTTCACCAAGCAGAAGGAGGTCACAGAGCGCTGGCCGGAGCCCGGCCGCCGCGAGACCCTCTCCCTGGTGTTCCCGGCGAACCGCTGAGGTCGGTTCCCCGGACTTGATCCGGGTGGTGGTGGCGATACCTGCCCGCCACCACCACCCCCTTCCTCTGTTCCACCGCGACCCGCGGCCCCCGGCGGCTCCGGCATGGCCGCCCGCCGCGGCAGCTGCCAAGCGCGGCCAGGGGTGCCATCCGCGATCCTGGGCGCCGCCGCTTTAGCGTGGAGTAACCAACGGAAAGGAGCGGCCTGCGGCGGCCCTGCGCTTTAGCGTGGAGTAACCAACGGAGAAGGAGCCGCCCGGGAGGGTCCTCGGCTTATCGGTGCGGGTAAATCCAGGACGGAATCCGGCCGTTTCGGAGCTCTCCTTGTCCGTTACATATCCCAGGCTAAAGCGGACGTCGCTGCCCCCGGACCGATGTCGCTGCCCCCGGGACCGATGCCTCCGCCTCAACCGGCCCGCAGCCAGCCGCTGATCTCCTCGACCGAGGGGATGCGGCCTGCGCTGGCCAGCTTGCCGTCGATCACCAGCCCCGGCGTGTGCATCACGCCGTAGGCGGCGATGGCCCGGTAGTCGATGACCTTGCGGATCTCGGCCTCGATGCCGGACACGGCGACCGCCTCCCGGGCGGCCTTCTCGACCGCCTGGCAGTTGGCGCAGCCCGGCCCCAGGACTTCGATGACATGCATGGCATTTCCTCCTCGGAAGCTCAGACTCCGATGGCGTTGAACAGCAGCCCGACGCCGAGGATCCCGACCACGACGACCGAGGCGAAGACAGCGATCAGCGGCGCCCGGATGACGCGCCGCAGGATGATGAACTCGGGCAGGCTGATGGCGACGATGGCCATCATGAAGGCGAGCGCCGTTCCCAGCGGCATGCCCTTGCCGAGCAGGGCCTCGACGATCGGGATCGTTCCCGCGGCGTTCGAGTAGAGCGGGATCGCGATCGCGATCACCATCGGCACAGCCAGCGGGTTCTCCGGCCCGCCGATGCTCGCCACCAGCTCGGTCGGCACGTAGCCGTGGATGATTGCGCCCAGGCCGATGCCGACGAGCACGAAGACGGCCACGCGCCGGACCAGCTGCCGCGTGTACGTCCACGCCTCGCGCATTCGCTGCTCCACGCTGAGGCGCATCTCGGGTGAGGTTGCGCCACCGGCCGCGCGCATCTCGAGCACCCACGGCTCGATCCAGCGCTCGACCGGCAGCCGTCCCAAGACCATCCCGCCGACGATGGCCACCGCCAGCCCGGCGGCCATGTACAGCAGCGCCACCTGTGGACCGAAGAGGCCCCACAGCAGCACCAGGGCGACCTCGTTGACCATCGGTGAGCTGATGAGGAACGCGAACGTCACGCCCAGCGGGATTCCCGCCTCCACGAAGCCGATGAACAGCGGCACCGCCGAGCAGCTGCAGAACGGCGTGATGACCCCGAAGCCGGCGGCCGCGACGGTGCCGGCCACCGTTCCTCTCCCCGCAAGTGCGGCGCGCACCCGCTCCGCGGGGAAGTAGGAGCGCAGGAACGTGACGACGGTGACGATCCCCAGCAGTAGCAGCAGCACCTTCGGCACGTCGTAGACGAAGAACGCAACTGCCTCCCCGAGCTGGGTGCCGCGCTGCAGGCGCAGCAGGTCGAAGGCGAACCAGTTGGCGAGCGGCAGGTTCGCGAACCAGGCGGCCAGCCACCCCACCGCCGCGAGGCCCACGACGAGGGCGATCGGCATTCGCCGGGCAAGCCGCAGCTCGGTTGCCGTCATGCCAGCAGCCGTCGCAGCTGGCCGAGGGCAGCCGCGCAGGCGGCTTCGTCGCGCTCGTAGTACACCCAGCGGGCATCGGCTCCGTGCCGGCTGGCGCGCACCAGTCCGGCGGCGCGCAGCCGTGCCAGGTGATTGCTGACGTTGTTCTCGCGCTCGCCGGTGGCTGCCGCCATCTCGCACACGCAGTGCGGGCCGTTCGCGAGCAGGGCCAGGATGCCTGCCCTCGTCCGGTCGGCGAGCAGCGCGGCGGTCGCCACCAGGTCGGTGACGTCCGGGACGGCAATCCCCGGCCTGGCGGTCGGGACGACCGGCAGCCCACGACCCATGACGTCGCTCGGTCTCATCTCAGCGAGGAGTGTCTCAATCGCGGCTGAGATATCCCACTGCCGAACGGCACCTTCCAGGCGGGTCGGATCGCCTGATCAGGCGACTCCCCGGTACCCGGTAGGACC
>DASURX010000151.1:0-13153 GCA_036375355.1 Candidatus Limnocylindria bacterium | reverse complement strand
GCCCAGGGCGATGGCGATCCGCTCCAGGGCGCGGCCGGTGGCCAGGTAGTGGATCAGGTGGTTCCCGAACTCGGCGAACTGGTTGAGGATGACGTTCCGCGGGTCCTCCGCCAGGATCGCGCAGCGGTCGTAGATCTCCTTGACGTTGCTCTCGGTGCCGGGCGTGCGGATGACGTCGGCCGGATCGGCGACCCAGCGCTCGAGCCAGGCGAAGCGCTCCGCGCTCATGCCCTCGGGCAGCACCGCCACCCCGCGGCAGCCCATGATCCGGCTGATGGCCACGCCGCCGCGGCAGTAGTTGCCGGTCGACGGCCACACCGCGCGCTGCGTGGTCGGGTCGAACTGGCCGGTCACGATCCGCGGCGCCAGGCATGCGTACGCGGCCAGCACCTTGTGCGACGCGATCATCGGGAAGCGGTCGGCCAGGGCCACGACGATGGGGGCCTGGACGCCGGTCAGCTCCGGCGGCAGCAGCAGGTGGTCGGGGAGCGGGAGGCGGCCGTGGCGGTCGCGCGCGTTGTGCCAGTGGACGCGGAACAGGTTGCGCGGGTCGGGGGCGTCGGGGTCGACGGCCTGCAGCCCTTCGAGCAGCGCACCGGGGACGCTGAACGGGTCTGCCAGCTGGCCAAAGGTGGGCATCACGATCCGGTTCTGCCTGAACCGATGGAGTGCCCGCTCGTAGGTGGTCGAGTCGACGACGTCCGCGGAGAGTCCGGGTGCCAGCATGTGTCCTCTTCCCGATTGGGGACCGACGGCCCTGAAGCTCAGGACGAACGGCCCACGCGTATTCGGCTGCCTCGCCCATAGAGTCGGAAGGACCGATGCGCGGGCATAGGGCCACTTGGCCCGCTCGCGGCGGGCTGAGGCGACCGAATGCGACTGACGCTCAACGGCGAGCCGCTGGCGGTGGAGATGCCGCCCGGCGCGAGCCTGCTCGAGCTGCTGCGCGAGGGCTGCGGCCTGCGCTCGATGAAGGACGGTTGCGCGCCCGAGGGCTCCTGCGGGGCGTGCACCGTCATCGTCGACGGCCGCCCGGTCGTGTCCTGCGCCCAGCCCGCCGAGCGCTTCGCCGGGCGCGAGGTCCTCACCCTGGAAGGCCTGCCGGCCGAGTCCCGGGCGCAATGGGCCGCCGCCTTCGCCGGCACCGGCGGCTCGCAGTGCGGCTTCTGCTCGCCGGGGATCGTGATGAAGGCTGAGGGCCTCCTGTCGCGCACACCGGATCCCGACCGCGAGGAGGTCAGCCGGGCGCTGGCCGGCAACCTGTGCCGCTGCACCGGGTACGTCAAGATCGTCGACGCCATCCTGCGGGTCGCCGCCGAGCGGCGCGGGGCGAGCGACGGCGAGGGACCCGGGCACGGCGTGGACGGCGACGTGGTGGGCCAGCGCGTGCCGAAGTACGAGGCCGCCGAGCAGGTGCTGGGCGATAAGGCGTTCGTCGCGGACATGCGCCTGCCGGGCATGCTCCACGGCGCGCTGCGCTTCAGCGATCACCCGCGCGCCGTCGTGCGCCGGATCGACACCAGCGCCGCGGCCGCGCACCCCGGGGTGGTGGCCGTCCTGACCGCCACCGACGTCCCGGGCGAGCGGGTTCAGGGACTGATCACCGCCGACTGGCCGGTGCTGGTGGCCGAGGGTGAGACGACCCGCTACCTGGGGGACGTCCTCGTGATCGTGGCCGCCGAGACGCGGAGGGCCGCGCGCGAGGCGGCCGCGCTGGTCGTGGTCGAGTACGAGGTCCTGCCTCCCGTCACCGACCCGCTCGCAGCGCTGGAGGCCGATGCGCCGGCGCTGCATCCGGGCGGCAACCTGCTGTCGGCCTCCGTCGTGCGGCGCGGCGACGTGGACGCCGCGTTCGCCGACTCCGCGCACGTGGTGAGCGACACGTTCCGCACCCAGCGAATCGAGCACGCCTTCCTGGAGCCCGAGGCGGCGCTGGCCGTCCCGCTCCAGCGGGTCGAGGGGAATGGCACCCCCGGGCTGCGGATCTACTCGCAGGGCCAGGGCGCCTGGGAGGACCGGCGCCAGGTGGCTTCGCTGCTGCACCTCCCCGAGCGCGCGGTGCGCGTCACCCAGGTCGCGACCGGCGGGGCGTTCGGCGGCAAGGAGGACCTCTCGGTCCAGGGCCACGCCGCGCTGCTCGCGTTCGCCACCGGGCGGCCGGTGCTCGTCCAGCTCGCCCGGCGTGAGAGCCTGCGCTTCCATCCGAAGCGCCACCCCATGTGGCTGGACGTCAGCCTCGGGGCCGATGCCGACGGCCACCTCACCGCGCTGCGCGCGCGGATCGTGGGCGACAGCGGCGCCTACGCAAGCGTCGGCGCCAAGGTGCTGGAGCGCGCCGCCGGCCATGCGTGTGGCGCGTACCGCATCGCCAACGTCGACGTCGAGGCGCGGGCGGCCTACACCAACAACCCGCCCGCCGGCGCCATGCGCGGCTTCGGCGTGCCGCAGGTGACCTTCGCAATCGAGGGCCTGCTCGACCAGCTGGCCGAGCGCGTGGGCGTGGACGGCTGGGAGATCCGCTGGCGCAACGCGCTGGCCGCCGGGGACCGGTTCGGCACCGGGCAGCGGCTGGGGCCGGGCGTCGGGCTGCGCCGCACGCTGCTGGCGGTGCGCGACGCGTACCGCTCGGCGCGATACGCGGGCATCGCCTGCGGGGCGAAGAACACCGGGATCGGCAACGGGGTCATCGAGCGCGGTCGGGCAATCCTGCGCCCCGAGCCGGACGGCAGCGTCACGCTGTACCACTCCTGGACCGAGATGGGGCAGGGCATCCACACCGCCCTGGCGCAGATCGCCGCGCAGGAGCTGCGCATCCCGCTCTCCGCGGTGCAGGTCACCGTCGACACCGAGCGCGAGCTGGACACCGGGGAGACGACCGCCTCGCGCGCCACGCTGCTGGGCGGCATGGCGGTGCTCGACGCGGCGCGGCGGCTGAACGCGGCGCGCGACGGCCTGAGCCTGGCCGACCTGGCCGGGCAGGAGTTCGCCGGCGAGCACGTCATCGACTGGACCACCGAGCTGCGTGAGGGAGATCCCGAGCCGGCGACCCATGTCGCCTACGGCTGGGCCACGCAGGTGGTGATCCTGGACGACCTGGGACGCCTGGCCAGGGTCGTGGCCGCCCAGGACGTGGGACGCGCCATCAACCCGCTCGGCGTGGAGGGCCAGGTCGAGGGCGGCGTGCACATGGGCCTCGGCTACGCGCTCAGCGAGGAGTACGTCGTGCGCGACGGCTTTCCGCAGACCGAGACGCTCAAGAGCCTGAACATCATTCCCGCGGTGGCGATGCCGGAGGTCGAGTCGATCCTCATCGAGGAGGCGCAGGCCGAGGGTCCCTACGGCGCCAAGGGCGCCGGCGAGGCAGTGCTGGTGCCGACGGCCGCGGCGGTTGCAGGCGCCCTGTACCGCTACGACGGCATCCGCCGCCGGCAGCTGCCCATGACCGACTCCTCGGCTGCGCGGGCGGCGGTACCCCGCCTCGTGCGCCGAGGCCACGGCAGCGTCACGGAAGATGAGCCGTGAGCCTGGTACTGCGCGGCGGGACGGTGGTGCGCTCGCTCGACCCCCCGGTCGTGGAGCGCGCCGACGTGCACGTCGACGAGGGCCGCATCGTGGCGACCACCGACGCCGGCACGGCCGAGGCGATCGACTGCAGCGGCTGCCTGGTGATGCCGGGCAACGCCTGCGCCCACACCCATGCCTACTCGGCGCTGGCGCGCGGCATGCCGTTCCGGCTTGCCCCGCCGGCCAGCTTCCTGGAGATCCTGCAGCGCATCTGGTGGCGCCTGGACCGTGCCCTGGACCCGGCGGCGATCCGCGCCTCGGCGCTGCTGGCGGCGCGCGACGCGCTGCGTGCCGGCACGACCACCCTGGTCGACCACCACGCCTCGCCGAACGCGATCGACGGCTCGCTCGACATCCTGGCCGAGGCCTTCGAGGAGCTCGGGCTGCGCGGCGTGCTGGCCTACGAGGTGACCGATCGTGACGGTGCGAGCCGGGCGCAGGAGGGGATCGACGAGAACGCCCGCTTCCTGCGCCGGGTTTCCGACCGTCGCTGGCCGCTGGCCCGCGGCCTGGTGGGCGCCCATGCGTCGTTCACCCTTTCGCCCGATTCGCTGGGCGCCTGCGTCGAGCTGGCCGAGCGCACCGGCACCGGGCTGCACATCCACCTGGCGGAGGACCAGGTCGACCAGGCCGATGCCGAGGCACGGTTCGGGCTGCGTGCCACGGCGCGCCTGGCCGAGGTCGGAGCGCTCACGCCCCACGCGGTGGTGGCGCACGCCGTCCACCTGGTGCCCGCCGAGGCAGAGCTGCTGCGCAGTTCCGGCGCGACCGTTGCGCACAACCCGCGCTCGAACATGAACAACGGGGTCGGTCGCGCACCGCTCGACTGGCTGGGGGACCGGGTCGCGCTGGGAACCGACGGCATCGGCGCGGACATGTTCGAGGAGGCCCGCAGCGCCCACTTCCGGCGGCGCGAGGAGACCCTGGCGGCGCCGCCTGACTGGCCGCTGCCTGCCCTGGCCAACGCGGCCAGGGCGGCGGGGCGTGCGTTCGACGAGCCGCGCCTGGGGCGGATCGAGCCGGGGGCGCCGGCGGACCTGGTCGTGCTCGAGTCGGCCATCGCCACGCCGGTCGAGGCGGACAACCTGGCCGGGCAGCTGGTCTTCGGCCTGGCAGCAGCATCGGTCCGGGACGTGCTGGTGGCGGGGGTGCCGGTCGTGCGCGACCGTCGCCTGGCACTGGTCGACGAGGACGAGATCCTCGCCACCGCCCGGGCCCAGGCCGCGCGCCTGTGGGAGCGCATGGACGAGCTGCCGGCGCATCCGTTCAGCCCGGCGCGCCTGCTGGCCACCGCCGGAGGTACGTGATGGCCGATCTGACGGTCGAGATCTGCGGGCTGCGGCTGCGCAACCCGGTCCTGCCGGCCGCCGGCCCACCCGTGCGCGACGGCGTTGCGCTGCTGGCCTGCGCCGAGGGCGGGGCGGGCGCGCTGGTGACCAAGACGATCTCGACCCGCGCCGCCACGCCCCCGCTGCCGAACATGGCCGAGATCCCGCACGGCATGGTCAACACCGAGCTGTGGTCCGAGCTGCCGCCCGAGCAGTGGCTGGACCACGAGTACGCGATCGCGCGCACGGCGGGCCTGCCGCTGGTGGTGAGCATGGGCTACACGCCGGACGAGATCGCCGAGCTGGCGCCGAAGGTCCGACCCTTCGCCGATGCCGTGGAGCTGTCGACCCATTACATCGGCGACGACCCGGCCCCCATGGTCGGCGCGATCCGTGCTGCCAAGGACGCGCTGGACGTGCCGGTCTTCGTCAAGCTCAGCCCGCACGGCCAGGACATGGGTCACGCCGCCCGGCTCGCCGCCGACGCGGGCGCGGACGGGATCGCGGCCATCAACTCCTTCGGCCCGGTGCTCTCGATCGACATCGAGACGGCCGAGCCGCGTCTCGGCGGCCCCAACGGCTATGGCTGGCTGTCGGGGCCGGCCATCAAGCCGCTCGCCATCCGCTGCGTGCGCGAGATCGCGCGCGCCGTGCCGCTGCCGGTGATCGGCGTGGGCGGGGTGGCCCGCGGCACCGACGTGGTCGAGTTCCTGATGGCGGGCGCATCGGCGGTGCAGGTCTGCACCGCGGCCATCATCCGCGGTCCCGGCATCTTCGGGAGGATCGCCGCCGAGCTGGATGAATGGCTCACCGCCCACGGACATGCCTCGGCATCGGCCATCCAGGGAATGGCCCTGACCAAGGCCTTCCCGGAGGTCCCACTGCCCCCCTTCATCGATGCCGACGCCTGTAACGACTGCGCCCTGTGCCTCACCTCGTGCGTGTACGGCGCGATCCACGTGGTCGACGGCCGCGTGGCGCTTGAGGGCGAGCGCTGCTCGCGGTGCGGCCTGTGCGTGACCCGATGCCGCCGCGATGCCATCCGCTGGCCCGCTCTGAGCGGCTCATGACGAACCGGGCTAATCTGGCCCCGATGCCCTTCAGCCTCCTCCGCCGGCTCCTGCCGCTGCTCGCCGCCGCGGTGGTCTCCCTCGCGCCGGGGATCGCCCTGGCCGAGGAGCCGCCGCAGCTGACCGACCGCGTCACCGACCTGTCGGGCGTGATGAGCGGCAGCGACCGCTCCGAGGCAGCCGATGCGCTCAAGGCGCTCGAGGATCAGGCCAACGTCCAGCTCTTCGTGCTGTTCGTGAACACGCTCGAGGGGATGGAGGTCACCGACTACGCGGACGAGGTGGCGCGCGTCTCCTCGCTGGGCGGAAACGACGCGCTGCTGGTCGTGGCGATCAAGGATCGCCGCGACGCCCTGTGGGTGGGGGATCTGCTGGACGAGGCCAGCAACGAGGAGATCGACGCCATCATCGCCAACGGCGTGGAGCCGAACCTGGCCGATGGCGCCTGGGGAGCGGCCGTCTCGGCAGCGGCCGGCGGCCTGCGCGACGCCCTGGGCGGCCAACCCGGGCCGGGACCCACTCCCGAGCCCGATGGTTCGGGCACGACCGGTGGCGGCAGCTTCCCGTGGGGCGTGCTCATCGGGCTGGTGCTGCTCGGGGGCGGCGCATGGCTGCTGTGGGGCTGGTGGCAGCGCCGCCAGGCGATCGGCCACGACGCCGAGGAGCGCGACCGGCGCGTCGGGGCGCTGGCCCGTCAGGCGAACGGCCTGCTGCTGGAGGTGGACGAGCTGATCCGCCACGACGCCCAGGAGCTGGGCTTCGCCGAGGCGCAGTTCGGCAAGGAGGCGGCCGAGACCTTCTCCAAGGCCCTGGAGGCCGCACGTGGGGAGCTCAAGGCCGCCTTCGCCGTTCGGCAGGCGCTCGACGACGCCACGCCGGAGACCCCCGAGGCGCGCGAGCAGATGCTCAACGAGATCGTGCAGCGCTGCACGAAGGCCAAGGCGATCCTGGAGGAGCAGACCAACCGCTTCAAGGAGCTGCGCGACCTGGAACGCCGCGCGCCGGAGGTGCTGGAGGCCCTCCCCGCCGCGATCGACGCCGTCGAGGAGCGCTCAGGTGCCGCCGAAGCATCGATCGGGGCGCTCAGGACCGATGCGCCGGCCTCCAGCCAGGCGGTGCAGGGCAACGTCGAAGAGGCCCGCAAGCGGCTGCAGCTTGCCCGCAACGCCGTGACGCGAGGCCAGCAGGCGCTCGGCGCCAACAACCGCAGCGCAGCGGCGCGCGGGGCGCAGGCCGCGCAGGATGCCGTGGCGCAGGCCAAGGCCCTGCTCGACGCCGTCGAGCGCGAGCGTGCCGCCCTGGAACAGGCCACCCAGCGACTGGACGCGGCGCTGGCTCAGGCGCGCACCGACGTCGGCGCGGCGGTGCAGGCCCTGACCGCCTACCCGGGCCGCACCGCGGAGCTCGAGGCCGCGCTGCGCGACGCGCAGGGCAAGCTGGCCGCGGCGGAGGCGGCGGCCGGGGGGTCGCCGCGGGACGTGGTGCTCGCCCATCGGCTCGCGACCGAGGCTGAGGCGGGCGGCGACCGGGTAGTGGCCGCGGTCCGCGAGGGCCAGGAGCGCAGGACCAAGGAACTTGCCGCGTTCGACGCGCAGCTGCGTGGCGCGGCGGAGTCGCTGGACCGGGCATCGGACTTCATCGCGGCGCGGCGGCACGGCGTCGGCCGGCGTCCGCGGACCCGCCTCTCGGAGGCCGAGTCGGCCCTGAGCCGCGCTCGCTCGCTGCGCGACGGCGACCCGGCCGCCGCGGCCGAGGAGGCGCGCCGCGCATCGGCGCTGGCCGACGACGCCTACCGCCTGGCCTCGGAGGAATTCGACGAGGTCGACCGGGCGGGGTACGGTGGCACGGTCGTGCTCAACGGGAGGCGGTTCCCGACCGGCCAGTCGCGCTGGGGGAGCGACGTGGGCGGCGCCATCCTGGGCGGCATCATCGGCTCCATCCTGTCCGGCGGTGGCGGCCGGCGCGGCGGTCCGTTCGGCGGAGGCGGCTTGGGGGGAGGCGGCTTCGGCGGGTTCGGCGGAGGCGGCTTCGGCGGAGGAGGCGGCGGGGGACGCAGCATCGGCGGTGGCTTCGGAGGAGGGGGAGGAGGACGGTCGCGCGGCGGCGCGTGGTAGACGCAGGCACCTGATTCAGACGGAATCGAGCTATCGGCTGGTTGGACGCATCGGTCCGCCAGGGAAGCAGACGAGAGGAGAGATCCGTGGCGCAGACGACGATCCTGGGGCGCATCGGCCAGCTGGTCAGGGCGAACATCAACGCCCTGATCGACCAGGCGGAGGATCCGGAGAGGATGCTCGACCAGCTGGTGCGTGACTTCACCAACAACATTGCCGAGGCCGAGGAGGCCGTGGCGCAGACGGTCGGCCATCTCCGCATGCTCGAGGACGACGAGCGCGAGGCGGAGGCGGCGGCCGCCGACTGGGGCAGCAAGGCGCAGGCGGCCGCGCGGCGGGCCGAGGAGTCCCGCTCGAGTGGCAACGCCGAGGAGGCCGGACGCTTCGACGAGCTGGCCAAGATCGCCATCCGGCGCCAGATCAGCTTCGAGAACCAGGTCACGACCTTCAAGACCCAGATCGAGCAGCAGACCTCCCTGACCGATCAGCTGAAGGACGGCCTGAACAAGCTGCGCGTCAAGCGCGAGGAGCTGGTCCAGAAGCGCGACGAGCTCGTCAGCCGCGCCAAGATGGCGACCGCCCAGCGCCAGGTCCAGGAGGCCGTGCGCGAGGTCAGCGTCATGGACCCGACCTCCGAGCTGAACCGCTTCGATGAGCGGATCCGCAAGGAGGAGGCGATGGCGCGCGGCATGGCCGAGGTCGCGTCCTCGTCGCTGGAGGAGGAGTTCGCCTCCCTGGACGACGCCGACACCGAGGCCGAGGTCGAGGCGCGCCTGGCCAGCATCAAGAGCGGCACGCCGGTCTAGCCAGCCGGAGTTTTCCTCCGGACCGATGGGGCCGCGGCACTCGCCGCGGCCCTCTTCGTTGCCTGGGCTTCCGCGGGTCTCCGACGCCGATTGCGTCCCGGGCGCGGGTTGCCCGCCATATCGGGTAATCCTGCGCAGGAGGGAGCTGTCCGCGCGCTTCTGCAGGCTACATCGGGTAATCCTGCGCAGGAGGGAGCCGTCCGCGCGCTTCCTGCACGCTCCATCGGGTAATGCCGAGCGGGACCCTCCAGAGCTTGGCACCTCGTGCTGAGGATTACCTCATGGAGCACGCAAAACGCTGAAGAAGGAGCGCGTAATGCGCGGAATTGCCCGGTGGGGCGGGCTGGGCTGCGCGTC
Organism: Candidatus Limnocylindria bacterium; assembly: GCA_036375355.1. Classification (GTDB taxonomy): domain Bacteria; phylum Chloroflexota; class Limnocylindria; order QHBO01; family QHBO01; genus DASURX01. The sequence continues at coordinate 3,914 of DASURX010000151.1, read as the reverse complement.
GTAGGCGGCGTCGTGCGCCGGTAGCCGGGGCATCCCGCGGCGGGGGCGGTTGTGCGCGCCCGGGTCGGTCCGCTGCGGCGCTGGATGTCGCCCCCTTCTGGCCTAACGACTAACGAGCGGGCGCGGGGCCGGCGTCGGGAGCCTCGTTTCGAGGGCTCGCTCGCCGCCCTGACCGACTCATCGGCCAGGGCGACCACGAAAGAGTCCCGGCCGTGGGCGCCGCGTACACTCGAACGCCGGTATGCCAGGATTTTCCGACATCCAGCATCCAGCCAGACAGCCCGCGCCCACCGGCCCCACCGAGGTGCGAAATCAGGCCCGCAATGGTCCCGACAATCGTCCCTCCATTCATTCCTGACAGTAGTTGGCAGGTATGCCGGGTAGGCTATCGGCACAGCCGATAGGACGAGGGTCGACGAATGTTCAGCAACGAGATGGCACGCCTCCTCCACGAGGATCGTGAGCGCGAGATCGCGGATCACCTGCGCGTGCGCCGCCTGCTCGGGGACCGGCACCTGCCGGTGCGCTGGTACCGGGGCTACCCGGCGCGCGTTCGGCAGGCTCCACAGCGCCCGGCCCGCTAGGCGCCGGGCGCCACCCGCCGGGCGGGCTGGGGCGCCGCCTGGGACGAGCCGGGCGAGCGGTAGCGATCCAGCGCAGCCAGCGCCAGGGCGGCCACGCGCTCGCGCAGGTCGACCGGCTCCAGCAGCTCCAGGTCGCCGCCCAGCTGCAGCATGCGGCCGGGCGTCTCATCGGGCCAGCGCACACGCAGGCGGAGCCGGGTCCAGCCTTCGGGATCGGGATCGGGCAGCCGGTCGGCCAAGGCGACGGCCTCGTCGCCGAACAGGTGCGCCAGCTCGCCGGCGCGGTCGGGGCGGACGCGGACGGTGATGTCCACGCGCTCCGCCTCGCGCTCGTAGGCGGCGATCGACTCGCGCCAGTAGGCCGTCAGGTCGAAGGCCGACGGCCGCTCGAAGGCCTCGTCCATCGCCTCGGCCGAGACCGCGCGCGAGACACGGTAGGTTCGGATCTGATCCTCGACGCGGCCGACGAAGTACCACACGCCGCCCTTCAGGACCAGGCCGAGCGGATCGACCACCCGCTCGACGACGCGATCGCCGCGGTCGTAGCCGATCCGCAGGCGGCGAGCCTCCCACACGCCCTGGGCGATGGTCGGCAGCTGGTCGACCGCCTCGCCCCGCTGGAACCAGCTTGCCGCGTCCAGGTGGAAGCGCTCCACCAGCCGCGAGGCGCGGTTGCGCAGCTCTCCGGGCAGCGCGGCGAGGACCTTGAGCTGGGCAGCGGCCATGACCGTCCCCAGCCCGAGCTCGGCGGCGGGACCGGGCAGGCCCGACAGGAACAGCGCCTCCGCCTCCTCGGCGGTCATGCCGGTCAGCCGGGTGCGGTAGCCCTCCACCAGCTGCACGCCACCGTGCGGCCCGCGCTCGGCGTAGATCGGCACGCCGGATTCGGAGAGGGCATCCACGTCGCGGTGGACGGTGCGCTCGCTGACCTCCAGCTCACGCGCCAGCTCCGCGGCCGTCATCCGGCCCCGGGTCTGCAGCAGCAGGAGCAGCGAGACGAGACGTGACGCCCGCATGGACCGATGATACGGCCATATTCCGGACAGCACCTGTCAGGTTTATGCCGCTGCCCCCAGGCTCAGTGCCAGATGGGCGGGTAGGGGTGCGGCGGGCTGATGCGGCGTGGCCCGCAGAAGCGGTCCCAGCCGAAGACCTTCAGCTCCGGCGACGCGTCGACCCCGTCGGTGATCACGCGGGCCAGCGCCTCGCCGACCGCCGGCGAGGTCTTGAAGCCGGTGCCGCTGAAGCCGCAGTCCAGCCACAGGCCCTCCGGGCCGTTCGGCGCGACGGGGCCGATGATCGGCTGCTGGTCGGACGTGATTCCGTCGACGCCGAAGTTCGCGCTCTGCAGCCCGCCCTCCGCCAGTCCGGGAAGGCGCTGCGTCACGCGGTCGACCGCGCGCTCGGTGAAGTCCGGTGAGCCGCGCAGCGCCTGGTCGGGCGTGTCGACCACCGGGTTGCCGTCCTCCAGCCCGACGAGCACGAGGTGCGTGCCCTCCGGTCGCACGTACATCGCGCGTCCGAAGTCGATGAAGGTCGGGAAGGTGCCGAAGCCGTCGGGCCGCGCGATGTAGGCGGTGTCGTGGATCCAGGCCCGGATGGGCAGGTCCAGGCCGATGCCTCGCGCCAGCTGTGCCGACCACGCTCCCGCGGCGAGCACGACGATCGGCGCATGGACGTCGCCCTGCTCGGTCCGCACGCCGATGACGCGGTCGCCGTCCGCCAGCAGCTCGAGCACCCGTCGCGTGGTGCGCACCTGCGCGCCGCGCTCGCGCGCGGCGGCGATGAAGGAGCCGGCGGTGGAGGAAGGATCGGCGTAGCCCGATTCGGGCTCGTAGGCAGCCAGCTCGACGTCGTCGGTCATCATCTGCGGCGCCAGCCGCCGCACGTCATCGGCCGTGACGAGCAGGGTCGGGACGCCCAGCTCCTGCTGCAGGGCGACGTTCGCGCGCAGCGGGTCGTTCAGTTCGGGCGGGACGAGCTGCAGGAAGCCGGTCCGCACGAAGCCGCAATGCCCGCCGACCATATCGGTCCAGTTGCTGAAGTAGGCATGCGAACGCCATGCGAGCTGCACGTTCTCCGGCAGGTCGTAGTGCATGCGCACCAGGCCGCTCGAGCGCCCGGTCGCGTTGCTGACGCCGGGACGGTCGAAGAGCGTGGGGCTCATGCCGGCCCTTGCGAGGTGGAAGGCGAGGCTGGCGCCCTGGACGCCCCCGCCGACGACGATGACTTCGGTCGTTTCAGCCATGCGCGATTGGATGCCATCCCCTCCGCTGCCCGGTCGAGGGCCGAATGTCATGCATTCGACCATTCTCAGTCAAGGGGAAGTGTTCGGGGGCCGCTCGTCCGTTACGCCGGGATCCGGGCGCCTGAGCCCGAAATCAGGAACTGACCGCCACCCTGCCCGGGGCGGGCCGCTGCACCAGGAACGCCGCCGCCAGGATGATGGCGCCGCCAACCGCCTCCGCCAGGGTGACCGCCTGGCTCAGCACCAGGGCCGCCAGCAGTACCCCGCACACCGGCTCGGTGAGCATCAGCACCGCGGTGCGCGTGGCGCCCAGCAGCCGAACGCCACGCAGCAGCCAGACCTTGGCCGCGGCCGCGCCCAGGATGCCGGTGGCCAGCACCGCGCCCCACGCCTGCCAGCTGTCGGTCCAGGCGAGCAGCCGTCCAGCGGGAAGGTCGGCAGCCAGGGCCACGACCCCGGCCAGCAGGGCGCCTCCCGCCAGCATCAGGGCGGTCGCCTGCTCGGCCGGCACCCGTGTGTAGCCGGCGCGCGACACGACCAGGTAGCTGGCCTGGCAGGTGGCCGCCGCCAGCGCGAAGGCCAGTCCCAGCACCGGGACCGATGATCCGGCTCCACCGACCTGGTCGGCCATGACCAGCGCCAGGCCGATGCCCGCCAGCAGCAGGCCGGCGCTGCGGGTGAGGGTGAAGCGCTCGCGGCCGATGGCCACTGAGCCGAGCGCGACGAGCATGGGATAGGTGAAGTACACGGCCAGGACCAGCGCCACCGCCATCTGCCCGTAGGCGGCGAAGAGCGCCAGGTTGAGGCAGGCGTTGGCGACGACCGCCGTCCCGAGCAGCAGCTGCTCGCGACGCAGCAGCCCGCGCAGCGGGACGCGCAGGGTCGGCTCGCGCAGGACGATGAGCGCGAGCAGCGAGGCGCCGACCAGTGCCCGCAGCGTCACGAAGGTGGGGGAGCCCATGCCTGCGCGGTAGGCGATGCCCGACAGCGGGCCGAGCGTGGCGAAGCCGAGCGCGGCTCCGAGGACCAGCAGGACGCCGCGAAGATGGGCGGCCGGGTTCAGGGTACGGCTGGCCGGCGCG
>DASURX010000150.1:0-5088 GCA_036375355.1 Candidatus Limnocylindria bacterium | reverse complement strand
GATCGACTGCCCGGACTCGACGATGTCGCGGATGATGTCGATCGTGCCGAAGACGGCCCGCCCGATGCGCAGTGTGAGGCCGACGACCTTGCCCCCCCGGTTGCGGATGGCGCTGATGCGGTGCAGGGTGCGCTCGATCCCCGCGCGATTGTCGTCGCCGAAGGCGCCGATGTGGTCGATGACGTAGGCGATGTCGGCCTCGGTCACCTCCCGCTCCAGGAGGATCTCCTCGCCGTGCGTGAAGCGCGCCTCCGGACGACGGCCGAGGTCCATCACCACCTCGAGCAGGTCGGAACGGTTGGCGAAGCTGCGCAATCGGTCCACGATCTCGGTGGGCAGGGCCTGCAACAGGGCGTCCAGGTCGTCGGTCGTCGCCTGCCGGGTCACGTCGCTGCCGCCTCCATCGGTTCGTCGCATGCCTACTGGATGGCCGGGACCATGGCCGGCTGCCGGACCGTGGCGCGCACCTCGCGCACCAGCAGGGTCACCCGCCCGATCGGCTCGAAGCCGGTCGCCGCGGCCGTGCGCAGCCCGGCCGCCTCGTATGTTCGCACCGGCGTGAGGATGCCGGCGGACAATGCATCCCGGCCCATCAGGGAGAAGATGCCGCGCAAGAACGATGCCCCGTCGGTCCCGTCCCGCACCAGGAAGCGAAGGTAGTGCGGGCCCTCGCGGCAGGCCCCGTGCTGGGCGAAGCCACCGGCCCGCTGCTCATGCGGCAGGAACCAGGCGTCGACGCTCGAGAAGTGCAGCAGCGGGTTCAGCGAGCTGCGCGGGACGACGCCCTCGTGGCCGACGTCCTCCCAGTCGGCCGCGCCGTAGCCCTCGATCCGTGCGATCGCCGGCGGGGTGGCGTGCGACCACAGGTCGAACATGTGCCATGCGTCGGGCGCGCCGGCGGGCTGCGGGAGGACCGGTGCCTCGTCGCCGGCGAGCTGCTGCGGGCCGCGACCGTCGCGCCGGAACAGCCCGCGCACCCAGGAGCGCGCCGCGCCGAACGCCTCCGGCGGCCGGTAGTAGATCTCCTCCTGGGCGTAGGCCATGAAGCCGACCTGGCCGAAAAGCTCGAGGTTGTCGCGCACGTCCGAGCAGGCGGCGTGGAAGCGCGCCACCGAGTGGTGTGTCGCCTCCTGCATCAGCGCCTCGAGCAGCGCGTAGCGGACCTCGGCGGCCATCGGTCCGGCCGAGGCGTCCAGCTCGGTGATGACCCAGTCCTCGCGGCCCGGCTCCTCGATCGCGCGGCACGAGCCGACCAGCTCGCCGTCGGCCTCCGCCACCAGGTGGACCGACGGATGCCGCAGCGGCAGCCAGTGCGGGATGAGCGCCGACAGGCTGATGCTCGGCCGGGTCGAGGTCGGTGCGGGCACGCCCAGCGAGCGGCGGTAGCTGTCGGTCGAGAAGTGGACCCGTCGCGACAGCTCGATCAGAGCGGGACGGTCGGTCAGGCGGGCCGGCCGCACGGTTCCGCCGGCGATGGCCTCGGTCATCGGGCCGGCTCGCTCGTTCCGACCAGCTCGAGCAGGAGCCGATGCAGTCGCCGGTCCCCGGTCAGCTCGGGGTGGAAGGCGGTCGCCAGCACGTTGCCCTGCCGCACGGCGATGGGCCGCCCGTCGGGATCGCGAGCCAGCACCTCGACCCGGGGTCCCGTGGACGCGACGACCGGGGCGCGGATGAAGACGCCGTGCAGCGGCACATCGCCCAGCACCGGCACGTCCAGGTCGGCCTCGAAGGAGTCCAGCTGCCGCCCGTAGGCGTTGCGCTCGACGGTCACGTCCAGGATGCCCAGCGACGGAGCGTCGCCGTCGTTGACCCCGCTGGCCAGGAGGATCATGCCGGCACAGGTGCCGAGCATCGGCGCGCCGCGGCGCGCCATGGCCAGGATCGGCTCGCGCAGGCCGTAGCGGTCGATCAGGCGGCGCATGGTGGTCGACTCGCCACCCGGCAGGATCAGCGCATCCAGCCCCTCGAGGTCGGCGGGCAGGCGTACCGGCACCGCCTCGGCGCCGATCTCGGTCACGGCCCGGACGTGCTCCCGGACGGCGCCCTGCAGCGCGAGCACGCCGATCCGCCGACGGCGGCCGGGGTCCGCCTTGACGGTCGGGCCGGTCGGCGCGGGCTCGGGAGTGGACGGCGCCCGCTGCGCCATGGCGTGGTCCGGCCTTCCGCTACCAGCCGCGGACGGCCAGCCGCTCCTCCGCGGGGATCTCTCCGAGGTCCAGGCCGCGCATCGCCTCGCCCAGGCCGGCGCTCACCTCGGCCAGGACCTGCGGGTTGTCGTAGTGGGTGGTGGCCATCACGATCGCGCGCGCCACGCGCTCGGGGTTCTCGCTCTTGAAGATGCCCGACCCGACGAACACGGCCTGCGCGCCGAGCTGGCGCATCAGGCTGGCATCCGCCGGCGTGGCGACCCCGCCCGCGCTGAAGTTGGGGACCGGCAGCTCGCCCAGCTCGGCGGTCTGCCTGACCACGTCGAGCGGAGCGCGCAGCTCCTTGGAGGCGGCGAACAGCTCGTCCTCGCGCATGCCCGACAGCTCGCGGATGCCCTTCATCACCGCCCGCATGTGGCGCACCGCCTCGACGATGTTGCCCGTCCCTGCCTCGCCCTTGGTGCGGATCATGGCCGCGCCCTCGCCGATGCGGCGCAGCGCCTCGCCCAGGTCGCGGCAGCCGCACACGAACGGCACGGCGAACTGGTGCTTGTCGATGTGATGCTCCTCGTCGGCCGGGGTCAGGACCTCGGACTCGTCGATGAAGTCGACCTCGAGCTGCTGCAGGATCTGCGCCTCGGCGATGTGCCCGATCCGGCACTTGGCCATGACCGGGATGCTGACCGCGGCCTTGATCTCCTCGATCAGCTTCGGATCGCTCATGCGCGCCACGCCGCCGAACTTGCGGATGTCGCTCGGCACGCGCTCGAGGGCCATCACGGCCACCGCGCCCGCTTCCTCGGCGATCCTGGCGTGATCGGCCGTGACGACGTCCATGATCACGCCGCCGGACAGCATGCGGGCAAGGCCGACCTTGGTCGTCCAGGTGCTTCGCTCGATGGTGGTCATCCGATTCCTTCTGGCTCGTTCGCAGGACCGATGGCCGCGCTCCGCGCGGCGCCTGGCCTGATTGTACCCGGGGCTGCTTCGGCTCCCAACCGGCGCTCCCGGCGAAGCGCGGCACGTGGCCGTGCGTCCGTTCAGCTCCGGCCGTTCGGCATGGCCGTTCGGCACGTCCGGGCAGATGACAGGTTTGTGATACTGCTGCCATGCCAGAGGCCACCCTCGAGGTGCGCAACCCGTCGGGCCTGCACGCCCGGCCGGCGGCCCTATTCGTCAAGGCGGCGAACCGATTCGCGTCGGAGATCACGGTCACGAACCTGAGCCGCGATCCGGCGCACGAGGTGTCGGCGCGCAGCCTGCTGGCGGTGCTGGCCCTGGGCGTCTCCCGTGGCCACCAGGTGCGCATCTGCGCCGAGGGCGCAGATGCCGAGGAGGCCATCCACACGCTCAGCGAGCTGGTCGAGGGCGGGCTCGGAGAAGCCATCCCAGAGTCGCCGTCGTGAGCCGGGTGCTGCGCGGGGTGCCGGCCTCGCCCGGCGTCGCGCTGGCCGAGCCCTGGCGCTACGCGCCGCAGACCGACGGCGTCGACCGGATCCCCCTCGACGAGGCCGCGTCCGCCGCCGCCGCCGACCTGGAGCGGCTGGCGCAGCGGCTGCAGGAGGCGGGTCGCGCGGAGCAGGCCGGTATCCTGGAGGCCCAGGCCATGATGGCCCAGGATCCGGAGCTGCTGGCCGCCGCACAGCGCCGCGTGGCAGCCGGGGCGGGGGCATCGGAGGCGGTGCTGGCCGCCGGCGAGGAGCAGGCCGCGCTGCTTGCAGGCCTGGACGACGAGCTGCTGGCGGCGCGTGCCGCCGACGTGCGCGACGTGGCCGAGCGCATCGCACGCGGCATCCGCGGCCAGCGCCTGGTCCCCCCCGAACGGCGCAGCATCGCGGTTGCCAGCGACCTGCCGCCATCGGTCACCGCCGAGCTGGAGCCCGCGCTGCTGGCAGGGATCGCCCTGGAAGGCGGCTCGCCGACGGCGCACGCGGCCATCCTGGCCCGGGCGCTGGGCGTGCCCGCCGTGGTCGGCGTGGCCGGCCTGCTGGATGCGGCCGCCGGCAGCGCCGCGCTCGGCATCGATGGGACGAGCGGCCAGGTGACGCTGGATCCTGACGCCAGCGAGCGGGGTCGGCTGGAGGCCGCCATCGGTGCCTGGCACGCGCAGGATGCCGCCGATGCGCTGCTGGCGGATCAGCCGCTGGCGACCGCCGACGGCGTGCGGGTCATGCTCGGCGCCAACATCGGCCGCCCCGAGGAGGCAGCCGCGGCCCTCGAGGCCGGTGCCGAGGGGGTCGGCCTGTTCCGAACCGAGTTCATGTTCATGGGCCGCAGCACGGCCCCGTCGCGTGCCGAACAGGCCGATGCCTATGCCGCGGCCCTGCGCGCCTTCGGGGATCGGCCGGTGGTCATCCGGCTGCTGGACATCGGTGGCGACAAGCGGCTGCCGTACCTGGAGCAGCCCGCGGAAGAGAACCCGTTCCTGGGCGTGCGGGCCATCCGCCTGGCGGCCCGCAACCGGGAGCTGCTGGTGACCCAGGTGCGCGCCATCCTGGACGCCGGCGATCGGGTCGGCGTGCGGCCCTGGATCATGGCGCCGATGGTGGCCGATCTCGACGACGTGGCCCTGGTTCGCTCGCTCGTGGCCGAGGCGGGTGGTGAGGCCGGCGCCGACGGGCCGCGGGTGGGGATCATGGTCGAGCTGCCGGCGGCTGCCAGGCTGGCGGACCAGCTGGCGGGGGCGGTGGACTTCTTCAGCATCGGCACCAACGACCTGACCCAGTACCTGCTGGCGGTCGATCGCACCAACCCGGCCCTGGCCGAGCGCCAGGACCCGATGCACCCCGCCGTGCTGCGGTCCATCCGGGACGTGGTGGCCGGCGGCCATGGCCACGACATTCCGGTTGCGGTCTGCGGCGAGATGGCCGGCGACCCGGCCGGCGCGGTGGTGCTGGTCGGGCTGGGGGTCGACGAGCTGTCGATGGACCCGCGCTCGTTC
>DASURX010000149.1:0-2474 GCA_036375355.1 Candidatus Limnocylindria bacterium | reverse complement strand
GGTCCGCATTGGCCGTCCCCTGCCGTTCCAGCTGGCGCCGCCAGGCTCGGCCGATTCGCGTCGCCACCGCCGCGCTGGGTTCGACGCCATCCGTCCTGGCTGCGTCGGGCGAGGCGGCCTGCATCGTCACCCACAGGTCGATCCGATCCCGGATCGGCCCGGACAGGCGAGCGGCGTACCGGCGCGCCACCGCGTCCTCGCAGCGGCAGGCCCTGGTTCGCGACCGGGCCCAGCCGCAGGGGCAGGGGTTGAACGCGGCGAACAGCGCGAAGCGCGCCGGCAGGGTGAGCGCGCCCTCGACGCGGGCGATCGTCACCCAGCCCGCCTCCATCGGCTGCCGGAGGGCGTCGAGCGCGTCGTTGCGAAACTGCAGCGCCTCGTCCAGGAAGAGGATGCCGCGGTGCGCCAGCGACGCCTCTCCCGGTCGCACGCGGGGTCCGCCGCCGACCAGGGCCTGGGTCGAGACCGTGTGGTGCGGCGCCCGGAACGGCCGCCGCCGAAAGAGCGGCGTCTCCCGGCCGAGCAGACCCGCCGCCGAGTAAATGCGGTTCACCTCCACCGCCTCGGAATCGCTGAGGAGCGGCTGCAGGCCGGCCGCGCAGCTCAGGATCAGCGTCTTGCCGATGCCCGGCGGTCCGCACAGCGCAAGGTTGTGACGCCCGGCGACGGCGATCTCCAGGGCGCGGCGGGCGAGCACCTGGCCCTCGACGTCGGCCAGGTCGGGACCGATGGGCGCCTCCCAGGCCGGCAGCGGGGTCGGGGCGGCGGGCTCCAGCGCTCGCACCCCGGCGAGGTGCGCCACCACCTCCCCCAGCCGCGTGGCGGGCAGGACGCGCAGCCCATCGACGGCTGCCGCCTCGTGCCGATCCGATTCGGCCACGACCACCGTTGGCATGCCGCTTCCGCGCAGCGCGGCGGCGAGGGCCATGACGCCGCTCACCGATCGCAACGTCCCGTCGAGCGCCAGCTCGCCGATGAGTGCCACCTCGGGCAGCAGCGAGGGGTCGGGCAGCTGCCCGGACGCCGCCAGGATGCCGACCGCGATCGCCACGTCATACCCGGTGCCGTCCTTGGGCACGTCGGCCGGGGCGAGGTTGATGGTGATGCGGCGTGCCGGCACCTCGAACCCCGAGTTGCGCAGCGCGCTGCGCACTCTCTCCCGCGCCTCTTGCACCTGGCTGCCCGCCAGCCCCACGATCGTGAGCGACGGCAGCCCGAAGGCCACGTCCACCTCGACCCGCACCGGGATTCCCTCCACGCCGTAGAGCGATGCGCTGTGGGTGACGGCCAGCATCCGCGCGCCTTGACCTCGACGGGAGGCAGGAGCCAGACCGATGACGGGCAATGCCGGCCGCCCGCCTGCTCGCCTCCCAACTCCAGCGGCGACCGGCGCAGCGCAGGCTACGGGCCGGGCCTTACCGGCCCGTTATCGGCTGCTTATCGGCCTCAATCGGCCGCGAAGTCAGCCTCGGGCCTCGGCGACCTCGGCGGCCATCTTCTCGTCGACCTTCTTCGCGAAGTCGGCGACGGATCGGGCCAGCGGGCCATCGGGCCGCGAGAACATGAACGGCTCGCCCGAGTTCAGGGCGCTGATTGCGCCGCGGTACTCGTTTATGACGTCGTAGTCCACCTTGCGATTCAGCGCCGACTCGGCGTTGCGCACGTTGATGCCGGTGTAGGCGTTCGATCGGTTCAGGACGAGCTGGACCTTGCCCTTCTCGTAGCCCAGGTGGTCCATCGTCTCGAGCACCAGGCGCACGTTCTTCAGGCACGAGAGGTCGGCGGTCATGATCACGAAGATGACATCGGCCTCGTCGAAGAGCTGGAGGTTGAAGTCGTCGATGGTCTTGACCATGTCGACCAGCGTGTAGTCGTACAGCCGGCGCGACAGGTTGAGGAGGTTGGAGACCGCGCCCGGGTCGGTGCGCTGGCGCTCCATCACGATGTCGGCGGCCTCCGGTGAGGGCGGCGCCAGCAGCAGCTCGATCCCCGAGTGGTGGCGCACCATCAGGCTGCGCAGCAGCTCCGCGTCCAGGTCCGGCTCGCCGATGGCGTTGACGATCGAGGCGGTGTCCAGGCCGAGGTCCAGGAAGACGCGGAGGTCGCCGAACTGCAGGTTCGCATCGATCAGGGCCGTGCGTCGTCGCAGCTCGTTGGTCATCGCGATGGCGCTGTTGATGGCGATCGTGGTCGTTCCCACGCCCCCCTTGGCGCCGTAGAAGACGCACAGGCGGCCAAGCGTCGACGCCTCGGCCGTGGTGCTGGTCGTCAATCCCCCGCCGCGCGCCAGCAGGGCCTTGATGCGCGCCATTAGCTCCAGCGGATGGAAGGGCTTCACGATGTCGTCGTCGGCACCCGCGCGCAGGCCCTTGACCCGCTCGCCGACGTCGGCCTCGGCGGTCAGCATGATGATCGGCACGCGCCGCCCGCCCTGCTCCGCGGCCCGGATCTGCTGCGTTGCCGCGTACCCGTCC
>DASURX010000148.1:0-14070 GCA_036375355.1 Candidatus Limnocylindria bacterium | reverse complement strand
CGTCCTCGATCGTGCTGGCGATGGCCGGATACGCCAGGCTGCCGGCGAGGAAGGCCGCCACGGCGACCTCGTCGGCGGCGTTCAGGATCGCGCCGCGATTCCCTCCTGCCGCTGCGGCCGCGCGGACGGTGGCATAGGCGGGGTACCGCGCCGGATCGAGCGCCTGGAACGAGAGCTCGCCCCAGGCATCGGGTGGTGCCGTGCGCGCCGGGCCGGGCAGGCGATCCGGGAAGGTGAGGGCGTACTGGATCGGCAGGCGCATGTCCGGGATCCCGAGCTGCGCCTTGTACGAGCCGTCGTCGAACTCGACCAGCGAGTGGACGACGCTCTGGGGATGAATCACGGCATCAATCCTACTGTAGGGCAGGCCATACAACCATCGGGCCTCGATGACCTCGAAGGCCTTGTTCACGAGCGTGGCGGAGTCGATGGTGATCTTGGGACCCATGCGCCAGGTCGGATGGGCCAGCGCCTCGTCGGGCGTGACGTCCGCCAGCGAGCCCGGATCACGGCCCCGGAACGGACCGCCCGAGGCGGTGAGGACCAGACGCCGCACCCGCCCCATCCGTTCCCCGAGCAGGCACTGCCAGATGGCCGAGTGCTCGCTGTCGACCGGTCGCAGCAAGTCGAGGCGTTCCCCGCCGAGCCGCCCGAGGGCGGCCGACACCAGGTGCCCACCGGTGACCAGCGTCTCCTTGTTGGCCAGCGCGACGCGCTTTCCGGCCGATAGCGCCGCGAGGACCGCGGGTAACGCCGACATTCCCGTGGTCGCCACCACGATCAGCTCGACCGCGTCGTCGCTTGCCAGCTCCTCCAGCCCGCCGGGTACCCAGCGTGCGGCGGGGACGACGTCGCCCGGGTGCCCGGCCGACCAGGCCCGTGCTCGAGGCCAGGCCGCGAGCTGCTGAGCGAACGCCTCTGAGGCGTGCCCCGCGGCCAGCCCCACCACCTCGAAGCGGTCGCGATGGGCGGCCACGACGTCCAGCGCCTGGAGGCCGATCGACCCCGTCGAGCCGAAGATGGCGAGGCGCGTCACACCGAGGCCCCGGCCACGGCCAGGGCATAGCCCACCAGCACCGGGGCGGCGAACAGGAACGAGTCGATGCGGTCGAGCATGCCACCGTGCCCCGGGATGATGAAGCCCGACTCCTTGCGGCCCGCGGCGCGCTTGAGGAGCGACTCGGCCAGGTCACCAGCCTGGGCGGCCAGGCCGACCAGCGGCCCGATCACCAGCGCGTGCCACGCGGGCAGCCCGATCAGCCACGTCCCCAGCGCGGCGGCCGCAGTCGCGGTCACCAGCCCGCCAACCAGGCCCTCGATCGTCTTCGAGGGACTGACGTGGTCGATCAGACGCCGCCGTCCGAGCTGCCGTCCGGTGAAGTAGGCGCCAGTGTCGTAGCCCCACACCACCAGGACCAGCATGAAGGCCCATGCCGCACCCGAACGCAGGCCCAGCCCGCCCACGGCCGTCGAGGCCGATGCCCCGGCCGGGGCCAGGTGGGCGACGAGCACGATGAACGGCGCGAGGAGCGCGACGTAGGCGACCCCGAAGGAGCTGGTCGCCCAGCTCAGGAAGCCGGCGCGCGGCTCGGCGCGCGTCAGGCTGGCGGCGGCCAGCAGCAGCACCGTGGCGGTGAAGACCAGGACCACCAGGCCGGGAACCGCGGTGATGCGCAGCAGGTCGGACAGCAATCCGCCGACGATCCCCTGGTTCACGGTGATGAGCCCGGCGGCCGCGACGGCGAGGCCCAGCCCGAGGGTCAGCACCTGCGGCGGCTCGAAGCCGCCCGCGTCGAGCAGGGCGACCATCTCGATCAGGGCCAGGAAGATGACGAGCGCGACCATCAGCGTCATCCACGGCTCCCCGAGCAGGACGACGAGCAGGACGGCGGGAGCCAGCACCGCCGCCGTCAGCACCCGGGTGCGCAGCATCGGCTCAGGCGCCGTAGCGACGCTGGCGGTTGGCGAACTCGGCCAGCGCCGCGTCCAGATCGGCCTCGCGGAAGTCCGGCCACAGCGTCGGGCAGAAGACGAGCTCGGCGTAGGCACCCTGCCACAGCAGGAAGTTGCTGGTGCGCTGCTCGCCGCCGGTGCGCACGATGAGGTCCGGGTCGGGCTGGCCGCTGGTGTACAGGTGCTGCCCAATGTGCTCCTCGTCGACCTCGCCGGCGGGGACGCCGGCGGCGATCAGGGCGCGACAGGCGTCCACGATCTCGCTGCGCCCCGAGTAGTTGAAGGCGATGTTCAGCACCATGCGACGGCCGCCGCTGGTTCGCTCCTCGGCATCCCGGATGGAGCGCTGGATGTCCGCCGGCGCCTCGGCCAGACGGCCGATCACGTTCACGCGCACGCCCTCGGCGATCAGCTCGTCGGTGTGCTGCCGCACGGCGCTGTCGATCAGGCCGAAGAGCCCCGCGACCTCCTCGTCGGAGCGACGCCAGTTCTCCTGGCTGAAGACGTACAGCGAGAGGACCTCGATGCCGCGATCGGGCGCGACGCGGACGATGGGCCGGATGGCCTCGACCCCCTGGACGTGACCAGCCAGGACCGGCAGGCCACGGGCAGTCGCCCATCGCCGGTTGCCGTCCATGATGATCGCGACATGGCGCGGGCGCTCACGCACGGGCGGCGCCTCAGACCTCCATGACCTCGGCTTCCTTGCGCTCGGCCCGGCCGTCGACGGCCTCGGTGAAGCGATCGGTCAGCCGTTGCAGGGACTCCAGCTCGCGCCGCTCCTCGTCCTCGGAGAGGTCACCGTCGCGCAGCGCGCGCTTGAGGTGATCCGCGGCCTCGCGCCGATGGTTGCGGATCTCGACGCGGGCCTCCTCCGCCCGGCGACGAACCTGCTTCACCATCTCGCGGCGTCGCTCCTCGGTGAGCGGCGGGACGTTGAGGCGCACCACGGTACCGTCGACGTTCGGGACCAGGCCGATGTCGCTGCGGGTGATGGCCTTCTCGATTGCGGTCAGCACCGACCGGTCCCAGGGCTGGATGACGATCAGGTGCGCGTCGGGGGTGCTGATGCCGGCGATCTGGTTCAGCGGGGTCGCGGTCCCGTAGTAGTCGACCGGGATCCGCTCGACCAGGGCCGTCGACGCGCGCCCGGTGCGCACGCCCGCGAAGTCGCGCTCCATGGCCTCCACGGCGCGCTCCATCTTGGGCTCGATCTCGGTCAGCGCCTGGTGCGTCATGCTTCCACCTCCCCGGTGATCAGCGTCCCGATCGGCTCGCCGCGGACGGCACGCGCGATGTTGCCCGGCTGGGTCATGTCGAACACGACGATCGGCATGTCGTTGTCCATCGCCAGGCTGACGGCGGTGGCGTCCAGCGCCTGGAGGCGGTTCGCCAGCAGGTCGCCGTAGCTGATCCGGCTGTAGCGCGTCGCTCCGGGTTCCTTCTCGGGGTCGGCATCGTACACCCCGTCCACGCGCGTGGCCTTCAGGATGACCTCCGCGCCGATCTCGACCGCGCGCAGCGTGGCGGCGGTATCGGTCGTGAAGTACGGGTTGCCGGTGCCGGCGACGAGCACGATCGCGCGTCCCTTCTCCAGGTGCCGCTCGGCGCGGCGACGGATGTAGGGCTCACAGATCTCGTTCATGGCGATGGCCGACATGACGCGGGTCGGGCAGCCCATCTGCTCGAGCGCATCCTGGATGGCGAGCCCGTTCATGACGGTGGCGAGCATGCCCATGTAGTCGGCGGTGGCCCGATCCATCCCAGCGGCCGCGGCCGAGAGGCCACGGAAGATGTTGCCCCCGCCCACGACGACAGCCATCTGCACGCCCGTGCCCGCACACTCGGCCACCTGCTCGGCGATGCCGCGCACGACCTCGGGATTGATCCCGTAGGACCGCGTCCCGAGCAGCGCTTCTCCGGACAGCTTCAGCAGCACCCGACGGTAGCGCGGCGGCGGAACGGGCGACGTCACCTAGGCAGCTCCCTCGGCCGCGTCGGCGTCGCCGGCCTCCCCGACCGCCATCCGCGCGAACCGGGCCACCCGGATGTTCTCGCCGAGCACGGCGACCTTCTCGTTGATCAGGTCCGACACCTTCTTGTCGGTGTCGCGGTACGGCAGGTCCAGCAGGCAGACCGTCTCGAACCACTTGTTCATGCGGCCCCCGACGATTTCCGGCACGCGATCGGCCGGACGGCCCTCGCGCTGCGCCTCCTCGGCGAACGTGGCACGCTGCGCCTCGAGCACGTCGGCCGGGACGTCGTCGCGGCTGACGTAGCGCGGTGCGAGCCCGGCGACCTGCATCGCCAGCTCGCGGGCGAGCTGCTGGAAGTCGTCGGTGCGAGCCACGAAATCGGTCTCGCAGTTGAGCTCGAGCAGGACGCCCAGGCGCGATCCATGGTGGATGTAGCTGGCGATGACGCCCTCGCGAGCGACGCGGCCCGCCTTCTTGGCGGCGCTGGACAGCCCCTTCTCGCGCAGCCAGGCGACCGCCTTGTCGACGTCGCCGCCACTCTCCTCAAGGGCTCGCTTGCAGTCCATGATGCCTGCCCCGGTCTGGTCACGGAGCTGCTTGACGTTCTCGGGCTTGATGGTCATCGGTGTACGGGTCATTCCTTCCTGCTCGCTTCGTCTGTATCGGCCTCGTCCACCGATTCCGTGGCCTCGGCGGCACGCCGCGCGCGCACGCGCCGCTCCTCCTCCTCGTCGTCCTCCGGCTCCGGCTCGAAGACGAGCGCCTCCCCGGCCGCCAGGGCGGCGGTGTAGTCGGTGTCTGCCGCCAGCGCCGCCTCGTCGATGGGCGGCATCGCCTCGGCCTGCTCGAACTCCTCGTCCAGCTGGACCTGGCGCTCCTGCTGGGCCTCAATCACGGCATCGGCCACCTTCGAGCAGATGAGCCTCACCGAGCGGATCGCGTCGTCGTTGGCCGGGATCACCCAGTCGATCAGGTCCGGATCGCAGTTGGTGTCGGTCATGGCCACGATCGGGATCTCCAGGCGGCGGGCCTCGGCCACGGCGATCGACTCGCGGTGCGGATCCACGACGAAGACGGCCCCCGGCAGGCGCCGCATGCGACGGATCCCGCCCAGGGCCCCGTTGAGCTTGGCAATCTCCTCGGTGAGCTTGCTCGCCTCCTTCTTGGTGAGCCGCTCGAACTCGCCGGCGTCGCGCCGCGCCTCAAGCGCTTCCAGGCGCTGGATGCGGCGCTTGATGGTCGTGAAGTTGGTGAGCATGCCGCCCAGCCAGCGATTGTTGACGTAGTGCTGGTTGCAGCGCTGCGCCTCGGTGGCAATCGCCTCCTGCGCCTGCTTCTTGGTGCCGACGAAGAGGATGCTGTCCCCCCGGCGCACGGTGTCGCGCACGAAGTCGAGGGCAGCGTCCAGGCGCGTGACGGTCTGCGCCAGGTCGATGATGTGGATGCCGTTGCGCTCGGCGAAGATGAACTCGCGCATCTTCGGGTTCCAGCGCCGGGTCTGATGCCCGAAGTGGACGCCCGCTTCGAGCAGCTGCTTCATGGTCGTTGCAGCCAAGGAGAGGTACCTCCGGTTCGTTCCTCCGCTCGCGTCACCTCCCGTCGGTCGACCGTCCGCCGATCGGCGTCGGGCACCGAGGACCGCGGGATCTGCAAGCGTGTGTGATGGGATCAAGGGCCGATGTCGACGCCGCGCGCTGCGGCATCCGGCCGTGGCGAAGTATAGCACGCGTGCTCGTGATCCCCGGTTGGCCGCCTCTCCGCGCTCGGGCCCCGCAACGGTACCGAAGTACCCCGTGCCCACCCGCTCGTACCTTGACCGATCCAGACCGCCTCATAGGATCGGGTCGCCGTCGGGGCACGCGGCCCCGCCCGGCACGTCCGCCGCGATTTCGCACCGTCGGGAGGAAGCGATGTCTCCGAGGCCGTACACCATCATCGGCGCCGTCGCCCTGGGCGGGGCCCTCTGCCTGGCCAGCCTGCTGTCTGCGCCCACCATGGCCAGCGATCGGGTGGTCGTGGTGCGCGCCGGCCAGACCCTCGGCGAGATCGCGCTGCACGAGGGAGTCAGCGTCGAGCAGCTGGTGGCCCTCAACCAGCTGGCCGACCCGAACCGCATCTTCGCCGGCCAGACGCTGGTGGTGGCTCGGGACGCTGCCGCAGGGCCGGCGCCTGCCGCCGTCGGGCCGGTGAGTCACCTGGTGTCGCGCGGTGAGACGCTCACCGCCATCGCCCGCCAATACGGCACCACCATCGCGGCCATCGTCGCGGCCAACGGCCTGGCCAACCCGTCCTATATTCGCAGCGGCCAGACCCTGGTCATCCCGGGCAGCGGCGAACCGGCGCAGCCGGCCGCGAACCCGCAAGCGCCAGCGGCCGCAGCTGCCGCGCCGGTCAGCCACCGGGTCGCTCCCGGCCAGACGCTCACGGCCATCGCCCGCCAATACGGCACTACCATCGCGGCCATCGTCGCGGCCAACGGCCTGGCCAATCCGTCGTACATCCGCAGCGGCCAGACCCTCGTCATCCCCGGCGCCGCGGCCGATGCCGCCGCGCCGACCCCGGCCGCCGCCATGCCGCCCTCCATGGCCGAGCTCGTTGCCGCGCGCCTCGGCGTGCGCGACCTGATCGTGGCCGAGGCGCAGCGCCAGGGCGTCCCGCCCGCCTTCGCGCTGGCGGTGGGCTGGCAGGAGTCCGGCTGGCAGCAGGGCGTCGTGTCGTCCGCCGGGGCAATCGGCATCATGCAGCTCCTCCCCGACACCGCCGAGTGGATCGCCGGCTCGATGGTCGGCGAGCCGGTGAACCCGTGGGACGCCGCCTCGAACGTGCGTGCCGGGGTCGCCCTGCTGCGGCACTACCTCGACCGCTACGCCGGCGACCGCTCGCTGGCGCTGGCCGCCTACTACCAGGGCCAGACGGCGACCGACCGCCACGGCGTCTTCGCGGTCTCGCGACCGTACATCGCCTCGATCCTGCGGCTGGAGGCGATCTTCGCCTCCTGACCTCGCGTCACCAGCCGTCGATCCCCGGCAGGTGGCGAAGCCGCCATCGGTCGTCGGTCGCCCGGCTCAGCGCGACGAGGTCGATGCGCAGGCCAAGATGAGCAACGGGCTCGCGCGCGGCGAACTCGCCCAGCGCGACGCGGAGCCGATGGGCCTGCCGACGATCGAGCGCGTCCTCGCCGATCCCCGTTCTGCCGGTGCTGCGCAGCTTGACCTCGACGGCAACCAGGCAGCGCTGCGGGTCGAGGCACACGAGGTCCAGCTCGCCGGCCGGGGTGCGCCAGCGTCGGGCCAGCACGGTCCAGCCGCGATCGGCGAGCCAGCTCGCCACCGCCTCCTCGGCGCGCAGTCCCAGGTCGTGGGTCTGCGCCGTCACGGCGTGGGGACCGCCCGGCTCAGGCGAGCGCCTGCAGCGCCTCCTCGTCCTCCGGCTCGGGATCGATCTCGTCCTGGCCGAGCAGCGGGTCGGCAAGCAGCTGGTCGAGGGTGAGCTGCTCGCCGGCGAGCATCATCCGCACTGGCGCGAACGAGCGGCGGTGCCACTCGCACGGGCCGGCGTCCAGCAGCGCAGCCAGGTGGCGGCGCGTGCCGTAGCCCTTGTTCCGGGCAAAGCCGTAGGCCGGGTAGCGCGCGTCGAGCTCCGCGCAGATCCGGTCGCGGGTGACCTTGGCCACGATGCTCGCCGCCGCGATGGAAGCGCTGATCGCGTCGCCGTCGATGATCGGCCGCTGCGGCAGGTCCACGTCGCGCAGGCTGAGGGCATCGATCACGAGATGATCCGGGCGGGTGGGCATGCGCTCCAGCGCCTCGGCCATGGCCAGCTTGGTGGCCTGCAGGATGTTGATGCGGTCGATGACCTCGACCTCCACGCAGCCGACGCCCACGCCCAGCGCGCGGTCCAGGATCTGCGCGTACAGCGCCTCGCGTCGCGCGCGGGTCAGGACCTTCGAGTCGCGCAGGCCCTTGATCCGATGGCGCTCCGGCAGGATCACCGCGGCCGCCACCACCGGTCCGGCCAGCGATCCGCGGCCGACCTCGTCGATCCCGGCGATGCGCTGGAAGCCGGCGAGGCGCAGCTCGCGCTCGTGGCGCATGTGCGCGTCGCGCGGTCGAGTGCTCCGGCGGCGCCGGACGCGCCGCGTGACCGATCCCTGGACGAGATCGGCCATGCCGCTCAGCGGCGCTCGCGCAGCGTTGCGGACTTGCCGACGCGGTTTCGCAGGAAGTAGAGCTGCGCGCGCCGGGCGACACCGTGACGGACCACCTCGATCTTCTCGACGCGCGGGGCATGCACCATGAAGGTGCGCTCCACTCCGACGCCGCTGGCGATCCGCCGCACGGTGATCTGCTGGTTCAGGCCGCCACCGCGCATGCGCAGCACGGTGCCCTCGAAGACCTGGACCCGCTCGCGGTTGCCCTCGACCACCTTCACCGAGACGCGGACGGTGTCGCCGGGGGCGATCTGCGGCACGTCGGTGCGGAGCTGCTCGCGCTCGAGCTCCTTGATGGCATCCATGATGGGGCGACCTCGTTATCGCGCGCTTATCGGCGGCTTACCGGCTCGGAGCGCGCACATCTGCTGGTGCGGGCGTGAAGAACGCGACCGGTGCGCTGGGCACGGCCGCGACCGGCGGAGTATATCAGCGCCGATCGCGCGGCGGCAACTTCGCGGGCTCCGACTCGCCTGCCATATCGGCGTGGAGCTCGTCGAGGAAGCGCCGGTCATCGGCGCTCAGCGGTGCCGACGCCAGCAGGTCGGGGCGGCGCTCCAGGGTCCGCCGAAGCGCCTCGCGCCGGCGCCAGCGCTCCACCTCGCCGTGGTTGCCCGACAGCAGGACGCCGGGGACCTCCATCTCGCGGAATCGCTCGGGACGGGTGTACTGAGGGTGCTCGAGCAGCCCGCCGGCGAACGAGTCGCCCTGGTGCGAGGCCTCCTCGATCACCCCGGGCACCAGGCGGGCCACGGCGTCGATCAGAACCAGGGCCGGCAGCTCGCCACCGGTCAGCACGTAGTCGCCGATGCTCACCTCGCGATCGGCCAGGGTCCTGGCCCGTTCGTCGATCCCCTCGTAGCGGCCGCAGACCATCACGAGGTGCGGCTGGAGGGCCAGCTCGCGGGCCAGCGCATCGGTCAGGCGTTCGCCCGACGGCTCCAGGAGGACAACGTGCCCGCCGGCTTCGCGCAGCGGCTGGATCGCCGCGAAGAGCGGTTCCGGGCGCAGCACCATCCCCGCTCCCCCGCCGTACGGGTAGTCGTCCACGGCGCGGTGGCGCCCGAGGCCGTGCTCGCGCAGGTCGTGGAGGGCCACCGAGACCAGGCCGCGCTCCAGGGCACGACCGATGACCGAGGTGCGCAGCGGCACGTCGAACAGCTCCGGGAAGAGCGTGACGACGTCGACGCGCAGCGCGGGCACGCCATCGGCCACCTCAGCGCACCTCCTCGGACTCGTAGCGGACCATCATGCGCCGGGCATCGAGATCGATCGCGAGCACGAACTCACGCAGTGCCGGGAGCAGCAGCTCGCCGCCTGGGCCGTCGACGCGGTACACCTCGTTCTCACCGGCGCGGAAGACCTCGGCCACCTGCCCCAACGGCACGCCCGACTCGTCGACGACGTCCAGGCCGATGAGCTGGTGCCAGTAGTACGTTCCCTCGGGCAGCGCCTCCGGCTCCACCTCCAGGTAGCGCCCCACCAGCGCCTCGGCTGCCTCGCGCGTGGCGATGCCCTCCAGGCTGAGCGCCGGGACGCGCCCCCCGCCCTCGAAGCGCGTGACCGCCCGATCCTGGGCCTCCCCTTCGACGAACAGCCGCGAGCCGAGCGTCAGCCGGTCGGGGCGGTCGGTCAGCGCCTCGATCCGAAAGGCTCCGGCCAGTCCCTTGGCGCCGAGGACGCGCGCGACGGCCAGGCGTTCAGTCGTTGCTGACGATCTCCAGCTCGACGTGTCGCCCGTCGCGCGTGCCCATCACCCGCAGCAGGCTGCGGATGGCGTTGGCGATGCGCCCGTCGCGGCCGATGACCCGGCCCATGTCCTGCTCGTCGACCGTCAGGATCAGCGCGACCTCGTCATCGGCCTCCTCGACCTCGACCGCAACGGCGTCCGGGTTGTCGACCAGCGACCGTGCGACGTACTCGAGGAACTCCTTCACGCTTCCGCCTTCGCCGCCGCGCTGGCCGGCGCCTTGCGGCTCCGGCTGGAGCGTGCTGGCTGCTTCGCAACCTTGCCCTCGCTGGCCTTGCTGGCCTCGCCGATGCCGGCCTGGCGCATCAGCTTGCGCACCGTCTCGGATGGCAGGGCGCCCTTGCCCACCCACGCGTTGAGCTTGTCGGCGTCGATCTTCACGGTCGCGGGCTCGGTCAGCGGGTCGTAGTAGCCGAGGATCTCCAGCGCGCGGCCGTCGCGGGGCCGCCGGCTGTCGATGGCGATCACCCGGTAGCTCGGTCGCTTGGTCGCCCCCACGCGGGAGAGCCTGATTCGTACTGCCAAGTGGTTGTCCTTCCTGCGGTCTTGGTGCCGTCGGTGAATGCTATGCCCTCGCCGGGCTCAACGCACGGTGAGGATGGCGTGCAGCTCGATGCGATCGTCGCCGGCCGGCCCACGGGCGCCGAGGGCCTCGACGGCGTGCAGGATAGCGCGCGTGTCGGTATCGAGCGCCAGCCGGTCCCCCAGCCGATCGGAGAGCGCCGCGACGTCCACGTACAGCTGGTTGCCGGCCTCCGTGCCGAGCTGGCGCCAGGTGTGCGCGTAGCGCTCGCTTCGCGACAGCACCTCGCCGGTGGCGTGCGCGCGCAGCGCGGCCGCCACGACGTCGGGGTCGAGCGCACCAAGCACGACGCCGTCAAGCGTCGCGTACGACACCGCGCCGATCTCAGGGATGCGGACGGTGGTGATGGCCGTGCCCTCGACCTCGCGCTCCTCGGCCGTCACGCCGCGATCGCGCAGGATGCCAACCACGCGCTCCAGCGACGAGACGGCGCCAGGGTCCGATGGCTGCGCCACGAGCAGGAAGGCCGGATGCTCCTCGGTGAGCGACGAGGCGGCCAGGGCCACCTCCCCATCGAACAGCGGCAGCAGGTCGGCGTCCACGTCGATGCCCAGCCCCAGCGCGGCCAGGGCGCGCAGCTGGTTGAGGGCATCGGTCAGTTCGGTGGCTGCGCCATCGGCCGTCAGCCGATCCTCCGCGGCGGCGAGCAGCGGCGCGACCCCGAACCACGAGAGCGCCGCGTCGCTGTCGGCGGGAATCCAGTCGGGCAGCCGGGCTGCCTGACGCGACGCCTCCAGCGCGGCGGCCACCTGCGGCGGGGCCGTGGCGGCATCGGCCGGGATGGCCCCCTCCACGCGGATCGCGTCGGCCTCGGCGACCAGGGCAACCGCCGCCGTCGGGTAGCCGGTCAGCGAGACGGGCGAATCCGAGCCCGGAGAAACGAGTGCAGCGCTGTCGAAGAAGGCGGCAGCCAGGTGATCGGCGGGGATATCGCGCGCCGCAGCCAGGTAGCGCCGGTCATCGGCCAGGCTGTCGCGCCGTCCGGCGAATGCGTCCAGCGCGGCGTGGAGCGCGTCGCCACCCTGCCCCACGAGCAGGACGTCGTCAAGCAGCGCCCACGCCAGGTCGGGCGTGTCGTGGACGGTCACGCCCTCGTAGTCCTCTGAGCGCGGCGCGCTGCCCAAATTCGCCGCGATGCGCTCGAGCGCGGCCTCGGCGGCGGCATGGTCCCGGACGTCGACGACCGCCAGGAGGCTGATGGTGCGCACATCGCCATCGGCCACCAGGGCGGCGACAGCAACCTGGTCGCCGAGCCAGGGCCGAACGTCGCGTTCGTAATCCAACCCTGCCTGGCCCGCGAGGCGCGCCGCGATCTGGTGCAGCTTGACGTCGAGCGCGTCGGCGTCGCTGAAGCCGGGCACGTGCTGCAGCAGCGCGGCCAGGTTCATCTTCTGGCCGGCCGACGGCTGCAGGTAGACGGTGGCGTAGGCGAGTGATCCGGACGGGACGGCGCGCGCCAGCGGGTCGGCGGAGGCCGAGAAGATGAACAGGTAGGCCGCCAGCACCACGCCGGCGGTGAGGGTCAGCAGGGTGGTGAGGGCGATGACCAGCCGACGGGCCATCAGCGCCCGAACATGCTCCCCAGGCCGCCGGGCAGGCGCGGCATGCGGCCCGATCCGAGCTGGCGCATCAGCTTCTGCATCTCGGCGAACTGCTTGAGCAGGCGATTGACGTCGGCGGTCGACGTGCCGCTGCCCACCGCGATGCGGCGCCGGCGGCTGGCCTTGATGATCTCGGGACGCCGACGCTCCTCGGCGGTCATGGAGTCGATGATCGCCTCGACCCGCTGCAGCTGTCCCTCGTCCACGGCCTGCTGCGCGGCGCCGGCCATCTGCCCGGCACCGGGAATCATCTGCAGGATCTGGCCGATCGGCCCCATCTTCTTGACCTGGTTGAGCTGGCTGCGGAAGTCGTCCAGCGTGAAGCGCGACTCGAGCATGCGCTGGGCGACCTGCTCCGCCTCTTCGCGATCGACCGTCTCCTGCACCCGCTCGACGAGGGAGAGGATGTCGCCCATGCCCAGGATGCGCTGGGCCAGGCGGTCGGGATGGAAGGGCTCCAGCCCATCGGTCCGTTCGCCCGTGCCGATGAAGCTGATCGGCAGGCCGGTCACGCTGCGGATCGAGAGCGCGGCCCCGCCGCGCGCGTCGCCGTCCATCTTGGTCAGCACCAGGCCGCTCACCGGCAGGCGCTGGTGGAAGGCCTCGGCCACCCGGACCGACTCCTGGCCGGTCATCGCGTCCACCACCAGCAGCGTCTCGGCCGGCGTAACCGCGCCGGCGATGCGCACCAGCTCGTCCATCATCGGCTCATCCACGTGCAGTCGGCCGGCGGTGTCCAGCAGGACGACGTCGTGGCCGCGCTGGCGTGCCACGTCCATGCCCGAGCGCGCGACCTCCAGGGCGGGCGTGCCGACCGAGCGCGTGTGCACGTCGATCCCGGTCTGGTCGCCGAGCTGCACGAGCTGGTCGACCGCCGCGGGACGGTACACGTCGGCGGCCACCAGCAGCGGACGGCGGCCGTCCTTGCGCAGGCGCACGGCCAGCTTCGCGGCGGTGGTGGTCTTGCCCGAGCCCTGCAGGCCGACCAGCATCACCACGGCCGGCCTGCCCTCCAGGCGCAGGACGTGGCGCTCGCCGCCGAGCACCGCCACCAGCTCGTCGTGGACCACCTTGACCACCTGCTGGCCGGCGTTCAGCCCGGAGAGCACCTCAAGGCCCAGTGCCCGCTCCCGGACGCGCGCCACGAAGTCCTTGACGACCCGGAAGTTGACGTCCGCCTCGAGCAGGGCGAGGCGGATCTCGCGAAGCGCGACGTCCAGGTCGGCCTCGGTGATCTTGGCCTTGCCACGCAGGCGCTGGGTGACGGCCTGCAGGCGCGCAGAGAGGGTTTCGAACATGGATGGACCGATACGGTGGTTGGGCCGCCGGAGCGGCTGCCCATTCTAGGCTCGTGGCCGGGCGTGGGCAACGCGCCGGCACCCGCCGACGCCGGCTAGGACAGCAGCCAATCCACGTACGCCGCGGGATCGAACGGCGCCAGGCTGTCGATCTCCTCGCCGACGCCGGCGAACAGGATCGGCACGTTCAGGCGCTCCGCAGCGGCCACCGCGATCCCGCCCTTGGCCGTCCCGTCCAGCTTGGTGAGCACGATGCCCGTCACCCCCGACTCGCGGCTGAAGGCCTCGGCCTGCGACAGCCCGTTCTGCCCGGTCGTGGCGTCGAGCACCAGCAGCACGTGACGCGGCTGCTCGGGCATGCGCCGCTCGACGACGCGCCGGATCTTGGCCAGCTCGGCCATCAGCTGCGCCTTGTTCTGCAGGCGTCCGGCGGTGTCGATGATCACCGCGTCCGCGCCGCGCGACTCGGCGGCGGCCAGCGCGTCGAATGCGACCGCACCCGGATCGGCGCCGGCACGCTGTGCCACCACCGGCACGTCCAGCTGCTCGCCCCAGATACGGAGCTGCTCGATGGCGGCCGCCCGAAACGTGTCGCCGGCGGCCAGGATCACGCGCCGTCCGTCCCGCTTGAGGCGCGCGGCCAACTTGGCGATGGTGGTGGTCTTGCCGCTGCCGTTGACGCCGACCACCAGGATCACC
>DASURX010000147.1:0-3689 GCA_036375355.1 Candidatus Limnocylindria bacterium | reverse complement strand
GCCACGAGCGGGCGCGCGAGATCGCCGCCGGGTGGTTCGAGGGCTGGGAGGATTGGCTGGCGGGCGTGGGCGAGAAGCGCATCCCGCAGCGGGCACGCATCGCGCCGCAGCCGTCGCCGCCGGGCAGCCTGAAGGTCTCCTACCGTCGCCTGGCGCAGGGCAACCTGTGCCTCGGCATGCCGGGCGTGTCGCGCAGCGATCCGGATCGCTGGGCACTCGACCTGCTCGGCGCCGTGCTCGGCGACGGCATGGCCAGCCGCCTCTTCCTGGAGCTGCGCGAGCGGCGATCGCTGGCCTACGACGTCTCGACATTCTCGGCCACCTACTCCGACTGCGGCACGTTCGGGGTCAACGCCGGCTTCGACCCTGACCAGGCCGATGCCGTGGTGCGCACCATCCTGGACGAGCTCGAGCGGGTGGTTCAGCAGCCGGTGCCGGCGGCCGAGCTCGAGCGGGCACGGGCCTACACCCGGGGCCGGCTGCTGCTGCGGATGGAGGACACCGGGGCAGTGGCCGCGTGGCTGGGCACCGGCGAAAGCCTGCTGCCCAGGATCCTGAGCGTCGACGAGGTGATCGAGCGGCTGGAGGCGGTGACCGCCGGCGACATCCTGCGCGTGGCGCGCCGCTGCGCACGGCCTGAGCTGGCCCGCCTGGCGGTGCTGGGCCCGTTCAAGCGGCCGCGCTTCGCCCGCCTGCTGCGCTCGTGAGCGACGAGCCCGCCGTCCGCGAGCGCGGCAGCGCTGACGACGACGCATTCGTCGACCTGATCCCGGACGAGCTGGCGCTGGCCCGCGCGCAGCTCGCCTCAGGCTTGCCGGGAGTGGCCGAGGGCGTGCTGCGCCGCCACGTGGCGCGGCTCGAGACCGCCGGGCGCGCCGCGCTCGACGAGCTGGACGTGGCCAAGGGCCTGCTGGCCGAGGCGCTGTGGCGCCAGGGGCGGCCGCTGGCGGCCGGCGCGGTCGCGCAGTCGATTCGCTCCGGCAGCCTGGAGCGTCGCCGGCCGATGACCCTGCTGATCGAGGCCGAGGCGATGGCCGCCTCCGGCGACCCGGACCGCGGCCTTGCCCTGATGGAGCGCGTCATCGAGGCGGTGGGCGTCGACGAGGCCTGGCGGCTGCGCGGGGGCGTTCCCTCCCGGCTGGCGTGGCCGGTGCCGGCCTCGCTGCGGCCGAGCCAGCGCCGGGCACCGGCAAGCACCACGGCGTCGCCGTTCAGCGTGGCCGAGATGCCGCCTGAGCGGACGGCCGCCGCGCATGCCCGCCTGGAGGCGGCGCGCAGCGCATACGGCCGCGGGGACCTGGAAGCGGGAGACCGCGAGCTGGGGCTGTCGATGCGCCTGGACCAGCGCATCGCGCCGGCCGGCATCGACCTGGTGGAGCCGACCCTGGAAGGGCAGGCCTCGCCGGCGCGTCTGATACTCTACGGCGACCTGCTGCGTGCGGCGGGCAGGGCCGCGGAGGCGTCGGACGCCTACGACCGGGCCGCTCGCTCCTGACCCGCAGCGCGACCCCGTCGAGCCACACGCCGCGCGCGCCGCGCGCGGCCATCGGTCCAGCCAGCACAGCGGAGCCCGATCGAAGCGCATGGAACGCACCCTCGTCCTCGTCAAGCCCGATGGGGTCCAGCGCGGCCTCGTCGGCGAGATCCTTTCCCGTTTCGAGCGGAAGGGCCTCAAGGTCGTCGGCCTCCGGCTGATGACCGTCTCGCGGGAGATGGCCGAGCGCCACTACGCGGTCCACGCCGGCAAGCACTTCTACGCGGGCCTGGTCGAATTCATCACCTCGGGGCCGGTGGCCGCCATCGCGCTGGAAGGTCCGGATGCGATCGCCACCGTGCGACGCCTGGTGGGCAAGACCATGCCCAACGAGGCCGAGCCAGGCACCATTCGCGGCGACCTGGGCATCAGCGGCCTGCGCAACCTGATCCACGCCTCCGACGCGGCCGAGACGGCGACCTTCGAGCTGGACCTGTGGTTCGAGTCGGGAACGCTGGTCGACTACCAGCGCGCGGTCGACACCTGGATCGTGGCCGAGGAGCCGCCCCGGTAGGGAAGTGCGTCGACCCGGGACGCCTCCGGCGATGCGCCGCCGCCCGACGCCGGCAGGCCCTCGTATGCCGGACGCTGCATGAACCCGACGCGATCGAGCGGGAAGTAGCGCAGCCAGGCGCGTCCCACGATCAGGTCCCGTTCGATCGGTCCGAAGAAGCGCGAGTCCTGGCTCTCCGGCCGGTTGTCGCCCATCACGAAGTAGGAGCCGGCGGGGACGGTCCACTGCGCCGTGCCCTCGGCATCCTTGGGCTGGGTGGGAGCGGGCGTGCCGTCGATCTGCTTGACCACGTACGGCTCGTCGAGCTGCACCCGCGCGCCGCCCGGCGGGGTGACGAAGACCCGACCGTTGTCCAGCGCGACCGTGTCGCCCGGGAGGCCGATGACGCGCTTGATGAACGGCACGCCGTTCTGTTCGTAGCCGGCCGGCGGCTGGAAGACGATGATGTCGCCGCGCTGGTAGTCGCTGAAACGCGGCGAGATCTTGTCGATCAGCACGTACTCGTGCTCGACGATGGTCGGGACCATCGACTTCTGCTCGACCTCGAACGGCTGGGCGATGAAGTTGTGGATGAGCAGGTAGATGACGAGCGTCAGGACCAGCGTCTCCACGATCTCCAGCAGGCAGCCCATGCCACGTCTGGCGGGAGTCGGCTCGTCGGGCACGGCGTCGCTGGGGGTCGCTGGTGGGGCGTAGGTCATGCGCGCTCCATCGGGAGGGTCGGACAGGCCGGCGTAGCATAGCGCACCCCTCGGCCGGCGCAGGGGCCTCCCGCTAGACTCCACCGATGGGCAGCCTCTTCCTGGTGCGTCACGCGACGACCGACGCCAGCGCCACCGGGCGCAACCTGGGGCGCGCCAGTGACGACCCGCTCACCGCCGAGGGCGTGCAGCTCGCCGGCCGGACGGGCACCGCCATCGCTGCCGAGCTCGCCGCGTTGCCGCACGACGAGGTCCGGCTGCTCAGCAGCCCCGCGCAGCGCTGCCGGCAGACCGCGGCGGCGATCGCCGGCCGGCTCGGCCTGGATGAGGCCCGGATCGAGATCGAGCCGAACCTCATCGAGATCGACTACGGCAGCTGGGACGGGCTGACCGCGGAGGAGTGCAGAGCACGGGACCCGGAGCTGCGCGCGGCCTGGGAGGCTGACCCGTACACCGTTCGCGTGCCGGGCGGCGAATCCGGCGCCGACGTGGAGCGACGAGCGCGGCCAGTCCTCGACGCGGTCGAAACTTGGCTGGAGGCGGATCGGGCTCGCGCCGCGGTGGTCGTCTCGCACAACCACGTGGTCCGGCTGCGCCTGGCGCGCGCGCTTGGCCTGCCACTTGCGATGTACCGCCGAAGGGTCCAGGCGGACCCCGGTGCCTACAGCCTCATCACCTTCACGCCTGATGGACCGATCGTGCGGCGGGTCAACGCGAGCCCGGTACCGATGGCGGGACAGCAGCTCGGGCGCTGACCAAGCCGGCCGCGAGGGGTGAGTCGGGGCACCGATATAATGCTCGTCCACCCACCCGGCGTTCGACAGCGGCGCCGCCATCCGGGAGTCTCATGTCGATCGAACTGAACCAGACCCTGCAGCAGACCGTCCTGGTGCGGGTGACGCCGAAGCAGATCGCGGCCAACGCGATCCTGGCCATGAGC
>DASURX010000146.1:0-7741 GCA_036375355.1 Candidatus Limnocylindria bacterium | reverse complement strand
CCGGTGAGGGTGGTGCCATTGAGGCTGAACTCACCCCCGGTGTCCGGCACGTTGAAGGTGCCGTCCAGCGCCACGTCGACGTGGAAGCTGTTCACGTCGCTCGTCGCCTGGAACCCCTTGGTGATGATCTCCTTTGGATCGCTCAGCGCCGGCGTCCCGCTGCCACAGGCAGCGAGCACGAGCGCGAGCGCGGCGACGGCTGCCGCCGCTGGCATGAATCTGCGAAACACGAGTCCCTCCGGGTATGCACCAGCGCCGCTCGGGTCCCGGCCCCGTCCACGATGACGCGCCGGGGGACGCCGCCCCGACAGGATACGCCATGGCCCGCGAGAAGCGGGAATGGGAGGATGGTCCGGGACGGCGGCGGATCGGCTAGGGTTCACTGATGCGTCAGGTCTCCGGCACCGAGCTGATCCCCGCTCCGGTCGAGCGCGTCTTCGACTTCCTGGCCGATCCCGCCAACCTGCCGGCCTGGCAGGCCGGCATCGTCGAGGCACGGGTGCTGACCCCGGCGCCGACCGGCATCGGCTCGAAGGCACGCGTCGTCCGAGACGTGGCGGGGCAGCGCATCACGGTGGAGCTGCGCGTGACCGCGTACGAGCCGCCCAGCGTGCTGGCGCTGAGCAGCGCCTACAGCGGCATCGGCGTCGAGGCCCGGCTCGAGCTCGCGCCCGACGAAGCCGGCACGCGCCTCGTCTTTGGCATGACGATCAAGGCGCAGAACCTCTTCATGGCGCCGGTCGAGGGCATCGTCGCCGGCGCCGCCGAGAAGGACGTGGCCCAGAGCCTCGCGCGCCTTCGGCAGCAGTTCGCCGCACCCGGCTGAGGTCGCCTCTGCGTCAGCCGGGCGAATTGAGGGTCGTTCGGGCCGGCTGATATAATCCCGGGCGAACGCGAAGACGCGGGAGCAGTACGCGCTGCCCATCGTCGAGAAGCGAGCCGGGACAGTGAGAGCCGGCGACGAACTGGACGCGGAACTCGCCCGCCGAGCGGCCTCGTGCAAGCGTGGCCGGAGTGGCGCCCGATAGAAGCGCCGATGAGTGGACCGACGTGGGGTTGTAGCTCAGCTGGGAGAGCACCTGCATGGCATGCAGGGGGTCGGGGGTTCGAGTCCCCCCAGCTCCACCACCTTCGTCGGTCAAGTCATGGTGGTACCGCGACGGGAGCCCCCTTCGTCCTGACGAACGGGGGCTTTGTTGTGCGCCGAAACCGAGCGGAGAGACAGACGACGAGGACCGATGAGGATCGGGACGTGGAAACCATGACGAGCAGCGCCGAGCACCGCGCGGCCGCCGACGGCCGGCGCTGGACGCTGCGACCCGCCCGCCCAACCGATGCCCGTGGCCTGGCGCGCCTTTTCGCGCACGTCCGCTCCGAGGGCCGCTGGCTGCTCACGCCGGCGAGCGCGGTGAGCGAGCCATCCGAGGCCTTCTTCATCGGGGAGATGATCCGCGGCGACGACGGCCTGGCACTGGTCGCCGAAGCCGACGGCGAGGTGGTCGGCAACGTCCTCGTCACCGTCGAGCGGAACGTGGTCAGCAGCCATGTCGGCACGCTGTCGATCGTGGTGGCCGAGGGCTGGCGCGACGTCGGCATCGGGACGGCCATGGTGCACGCCGCGCAGGAGTGGGCGCGCGATCGGGGCCTGGGCAAGGTACAGCTGGCGGTCTTCCCTGACAACCTGCGCGCCATCGCCGTGTACGAGCACGCGGGGTTCGTGCGCGAGGGCCTGCGGCGGCGACAGTACCGCGGCGAGGGCGACACGTTCCGCGACGAGCTGCTGATGGCCTGGTTCCCCGAGCCGGGCGCGGAGGAAGCCCGATGAGCGCGGTGGATCCCGGCCGCGCCCGCGGCTTCGACGCCTGGGCGAGCGAGTACGACCGCTTCCGCCCCGGCTACCCCGACGAGCTGTTCGAGACGATCGCGCAGCGTCTGGCGCTGCCGGCCCGCCCACTGGTCGTCGACCTGGGCGCCGGCACGGGGCGGGCCAGCCTGGCCATGGCCGAACTGGGCTGGCGGGTCACGGCGGTCGAGCCGGGAAAGCCGATGCTGGACGTGCTCCGCGGCGCAGCGACGAACGCGGGCCTGCTGATCTCGACGGTACAGGCCAGCGCCGAGCAGACGGGCCTGGAGCCGCAGACCGCGGACCTGGTGACGGCCGCGCAGGCCTTCCACTGGTTCGACATGGATCGCGCCCTGCCGGAGATGGCCCGCATCCTGAAGCCGGGTGGCGGGGTCGCCCTGTTCTGGAACGTGCGCGACGCGGAGCGCTCGCCGTTCCTCGCCGACTATGAGGCGCTGCTGGCGCGCCACGCCGCAGCCGGGCAGGACACGGGGCGCTACGAGAGCGTCGGGCGACTGGAGACTGCCCGATCATTCGAGCAGCACGCCGTGGCCTTCGAGGCGCCGGAGGTGATCCGCCTGCACCAGGAGGTGGCCATGACCGACGAGGAGTTCACGGGCATGGCCTTCACCGCCACGTACGTCCGCGCCGGCATGGCCCCAGAGGTGCAGGATCGCTTCCGCATCGAGCTCGGCGGCCTGCTGGGGCGGCACGGGCTCAACGACGGCCGGCCGTTCAACGTCCCTTACCGCATCGAGCTGTGGATCGCACGAAGGAGAGGCTCATGAGCACCGACACCGAGGCGCGCACCGGGCGCGCGGCGCGGTTCGACCCCGCCTCGTACGAGCAGCGCTGGCGCGAGCGGTGGGAGGCGGACGAGTTGTATCGGGCGCACGACGGCGACCCGCGCGAGAAGCACTACCTGCTGACCATGTACCCCTACCCGTCGGGCGACCTGCACATCGGGCACTGGTACGCGGCCACCGGTCCGGACATCGTGGCGCGCATGCGGCGCATGCAGGGCCTGAACGTGATGTTCCCCATGGGCTTCGACTCGTTCGGCCTGCCCGCGGAGAACGCGGCCATCGACCGGGGCATCCACCCGGCGAGGTGGACGAGCGCCAACATCGACCGCATGCGCCAGCAGTTCCGGACGATGGGCTGCATGTTTGACTGGAGCCGCGAGGTGGTCACCTCCGACCCCGCGTATTACCGCTGGACGCAGTGGCTCTTCCTGCAGCTGTACGGCGCCGGGCTGGCCTATCGGGCCATGGCACCGGTGGACTGGTGCCCCAAGGACCAGGTGGTGCTTGCGCGCGAGCAGGTGGAGGGCGCGGATCGCCACTGCTGGCGCTGTGGCACGCCGGTCGTGAAGCGCGACCTGGAGCAGTGGTTCTTCCGCATCACCAGCTACGCGGATGAGCTGCTCGACTTCAGCGGGCTGGATTGGCCGGAGCCGATCCGACTGATGCAGACCAACTGGATCGGTCGCAGCGAGGGCGCCGAGATCGACTTCCCGGTGGAGGCCGATGGCGTGGCTCCCATCCGGGTCTTCACCACGCGCCCCGACACGATCTTCGGAGCGACCTTCATGGTGCTGGCTCCCGAGCATCCCGCGGTCGCCGTCCTGACGACGCCCGATCGTCGGGCCGATGTCGAGGCCTACGTCGCCGCCGCGCGGCGCGAGACCGAGATCGAGCGGATGAACACGGAGCGCGACAAGACCGGCGTCTTCATCGGCGCCCACGCCGTCAACCCGATGACCCAGGAGCGCATCCCGATCTGGATCGCCGATTACGTCCTGCCCGGCTACGGCACGGGCGCGATCATGGCCGTTCCCGCCCACGACGAGCGCGACTACGCCTTCGCCACGAGGTTCGACCTGCCGATTCGCTACGTGGTGCTGCCGCCCGACGGCGCCGCGCCCGAGGGCGAGGCGTTCGTGGCCCATACCGCCGACGAGGTGCTGGTCGAGTCCGGCGAGTTCAGCGGCATGCAGGCCGCCGACGCGATCGGCGCCATCACCCGGCAGCTGACCGACCTGGGGCTGGGCAGCGGCGCGGTGACGTACAAGATCCGCGACTGGCTGGTCAGCCGCCAGCGCTACTGGGGCGCGCCGATCCCGATCGTGTACTGCCCCGAGCACGGTGCGCAGCCGGTGCCCGAGTCGGAGCTGCCGGTGCTGCTGCCGCCGGACGTCGACTTCGCGCCGACGGGCGTCTCGCCGCTGCAGTCGAACGCAGAGTTCCTGTCGGCCTCCTGCCCCGTCTGTGGAGCCGCGGCGCGGCGCGAGACCGACACGATGGACACGTTCGTCGACTCTGCCTGGTACTTCCTGCGCTACTGCTCCCCGCACGACGACGATCGGGCCTGGGATCCTGCCGCGGTGCGGGAGTGGATGCCGGTCGACCTGTACACCGGCGGCGCCGAGCACGCCGTCCTGCACCTGATGTACGCGCGCTTCATGACCAAGGCGTTGCGCGACCTGGGCCACGTCGCCTTCGGCGAGCCCTTCGTGGCGCTGCGCAACCAGGGGCAGATCCTGGGGGCGGACCACCAGCGCATGAGCAAGTCGCGCGGGAACGTGGTCAACCCCGACGACCTCACCTCGCGCTACGGATCGGACACCGTGCGCCTGTTCCTGATGTTCATCGGCCCCTGGGACCAGGGCGGCCCGTGGAACCCGACCGGCATCGAAGGCCTGCACCGATTCCTGGGGCGGGTCTGGCACGCCGCCGAGGCGGATCTCGGCGACCGCGCGCCGTGGATCCAGCCGATCGTGGTGCCCGGCATGCCGCCGCCCCAGTCGCTGGCCGGCGAGGTCCCCGGCAGCGGAGGACCGTCGGCCGAGGAGGTCGTCGCCACCGGGGAGGAGATGAGCCGCGCGCTGCGCCGCGCGACGCACACCACCATCGCCGCCGTTGCGGAGGAGTACTCCGCGTTCCGCTTCAACACCGCCATCG
The DNA here is from genome assembly GCA_036375355.1 of Candidatus Limnocylindria bacterium. Classification (GTDB taxonomy): domain Bacteria; phylum Chloroflexota; class Limnocylindria; order QHBO01; family QHBO01; genus DASURX01. The sequence goes on along the minus strand of DASURX010000146.1, from coordinate 2,935 downwards.
CGCGCCTGATGGAGCTGACCAACGCCATCTCCGGAGCGCGCGAGCTGGGCCTGGCCGGGACCGATGCCTACGCGGAGGCAGTCGACACGCTCCTCCTGCTGCTTGCGCCGGCGGCGCCGCACATCACCGAGGAGCTGTGGGCGCGGCGCGGCCACCCGTACAGCATCCACCGCCAGCCGTGGCCGTCCGCCGATCCGGCACTGGTCGAGGCGGACACGCTCGAGCTGCCGGTGCAGGTGGACGGCAAGCTGCGCGACCGCCTGGTCGTCACGCGCGACACGCCGGCGGCGGAGATCGAGCGCCTGGCGCTCGCCTCCGAGCACGTCCGGCGCTACCTGGGCGGCAAGCCGCCGCGCCGCGTGATCCAGGTGCCCGGCAAGCTGATCAACGTGGTGACCCAGCGCTGAGACCCTTCCCCGACCTGGCCCAAAGCGGACAGTAAGCGGCCGGTAAGCACCGACCGGCTAGGCTGCGCGGCCTGTTTCCGGGACCCGGCGTCGAGTGCCCGGGCGCCGGGTTCCGGACAGGTCAATCCCCGCAGCGCCTCGCCTCCCGCGGAGGCAGAACCGATGTCGCTCACCACCCGCGAAGGCGCGGCGCTCGCAGCCGGCGGCCTGGCATTGGCCGGGCTGCTGGCGGCCGGCTGGCTGGCCCTGCAGCCGATGGCGGACGGCGCGCCGCCCGACGCCGAGACCGGCCTGCTCCTGGGATCCCCGGGAGCGCTCGCCTCTGCGAGCGAGGCGTCGAGCCAGATCGTGGTGGATGTGCAGGGCGCGGTCGCCGTGCCGGGCGTCGTCGTCCTTCCTGGAGGGTCGCGGGTGGCCGACGCGATCGCGGAGGCCGGCGGATACTCGGCGGCGGCGGACCTCGCGGCCGCCGCGGCAACGCTGAACCTGGCCGCGATGCTCCACGACGGCGAGAAGGTGTTCGTGCCGCTGGCCGGCGCACCGCAGCCCGCCGGCGGAGGATCGGACGAAGGTGGCCTGGTCAACGTCAACACCGCCAGTCCCGAGGCGCTCGAGGCGCTGCCCGGAATCGGGCCGGTGACGGTGCAGAAGATCGTGGCTGCGCGCGAGGAGCGTGCGTTCGGCTCGCTCGACGAGCTGGTGGAGCGCAAGGTCCTGAACCGTGGGCAGCTCGACGATATCCGCGACCTCGTGACGGTCTGAGCGCGGCGAGCGAGGCCACGCCGTGGGCGGCCTGTTGCTGCCCGCAGTCCTGGCCGGCGTCGCCGGCGGGATCCTGGCGGCGGATGCGGTTCCCGCCGCCGGCACGGCGGCTCCGACGGTCCTGGTCGCCTCTGCGCTGCTGCTCGGAAGCGCCGCTCTCGCGCGCCGGCCGATTCTGCTCGTCGCGGCTGCTGTGCTGCTCGGCGCGCTTGTCGGCGCATGGCGCGGCGAGGCGAGCGAGCTGCCGGTCGGACCCGGGAGCGTCGGCGCGCTCATCGGCGCATCCGAGCTCGTTATCAGCGCGACCGTCAGCGAGGAGCCGCGACCGCGCGGCGAGCGCCAGCAGGTGGTGCTGGACGAGGTGTCGGTCCAAGCCGGCGACGCCGAGCGAGGGGCCGCCGGCCGCATCCTGCTCTGGCTGCCGCGTGCGCTGCTCGTCTCGGCCGGCGATCGCGTCCGCTTCAGCGCGGCGCTGGAGCAGCCACGCGACTTCGACGGCTTCGCGTACCGGGCGTACCTCGCGCGGCAGGGAATCGGCGCCACGGCCAGCGCCTACGAGGTCGCGGTGGTCGCGAACCGTCGCGGCTGGCTGGCAGGCCTGCTCGGCGGCCTGCGTCACACCCTGGAGGGCGGCCTGAACGAGGTCGTCCCCGAACCGGAGGCCGCACTGGCCGACGGCATCCTGCTCGGCATTCGCACCGGGATCGCGCCGGAGGTCGGAGACGCCTTCCAGCGCGCGGGCCTGACCCACGTGGTGGCCATCTCGGGCTGGAATATCGCGATCGTGGCGGCGCTGGCGGCAGCCGCCACGCGTCCGCTGCGGCGCCTGCCCGCCGGCCGCTGGCTGGCGCTCATCGCCGCGTGCCTGGCGGTCGGGGGATACGTGCTGCTGACAGGCGCGTCGCCTTCCGTGGTGCGCGCCGCGCTGATGGCTGGCGGGCTGGTGCTGGCCCGCACGCAGGGGTCGCGGGCCCACGCCATGTCCGCGCTGGCGCTTGCGGCGCTGGTGATGCTGCTGGCCGCGCCGCCGGTCCTCTGGGACGTAGGGTTCCAGCTCTCCGGCCTGGCCACCGCTGGCCTGATCTGGTTCGGCGCCGGCCTGGAGTCGCGCCTGCGTCGCTGGCCCGCGTTGCTTCGCGAGCCGGTGGCGCTGACCGTGGCGGCACAGCTGACCACGCTGCCGGTCATCCTCCTCAACTTCGAACGCCTCTCCCTGGTCGCGCCGGTCGCGAACGTCGTCGTGGTGCCGCTGGTCCCGGTCGTGATGCTGTGCGGCGCGCTGGCCGCCGTGGTCGGCGCCGTGGATGCGGCGTTCCACGTGCCGATCGTCGGCGACCTCGCCTGCTGGGCCCTCGGCGGCTCGGCCTGGCTCTACCTGCGCCTGATGATCCTTGCCGGGCAGGCAGCTGCCGCCGTGCCGTACGCGTCGGTCGACCTGGGCGCACCGGCCTGGCTCGCCGTGGCCTGGTACCCGGGCCTCTGGCTGCTGCGTGGTCGCCTGACGCATGTGACCGAGGCCCCGCAGGGCGAATCGACGGGACGCCTGCCAGGGCCGCGCGCTGCAACAGCGCTCACCGTGGTTGTCCTGGCGGTGCTCACTGCTGCGTCACGGCCCGACGGTCGGCTGCACCTGTGGATGCTGGATGTCGGCCAGGGCGACGCGATCGTGGTACGGGGCCCATCGGGCGCGACGGCGCTGGTCGACGGCGGCCCGGACCCCGAGCTGGTGCTGCGCCGCCTGGGCGCGGTGCTCCCCTTCTGGCAGC
>DASURX010000145.1:0-14196 GCA_036375355.1 Candidatus Limnocylindria bacterium | reverse complement strand
CCGCTCGGTGGGCCATGTGGCGTCGGCCAGCGCCTGGACCGTCGGTCGCAGGGTGGCCAGCGACTCGGTGTAGGTCGGGATCAGGGCCAGCTGGTAGTAGTCGTGCCAGTCCGGCGGGGGCTCGTTGAGCGCGTCGAGTGCCTCGAGCTCGGTCAGCTCCCGCCGCAGCGCGCCGGCGTCCTCGCCCGACGGCAGCGTGGTCAGGCCAAGCGCCCCGGCGGGGCGGTCACGCGCAGCCAGGAGGCGCAACAGCTCCTCGCGCCGAGCCGCCGGATCGGCCAGCGTGTCGAGCCGCGCCGCCCAGTCGGTGGCCAGCACCCGGCGCACGCGCCGGTAGGCGACGATCACCGCGCCGGCGAACCACAGGGCGCGGCACAGCCAGTAGAAGTCGAAGCTCAGCACGAAGTAGGCGACCAGCCACGGGTAGCTGAAGCTCAGCCAGATCGGCCCGATGATGATCGCCCAGCTCACCAGGCCGGGAACCATCTCCAGGGTCCGCTGCAACCAGCGGTATCGTTCGTCGTCGTGCTGCGGCTCGGACATGTGCCCTCGTCCGGGTCGCGGCGGCCGCATGGCGCGGCCGCCTCCGGAGCTCAGTAGACCGGCGTGAGCCAGTCGCGATACGCCTCGACCCGCCCGCGCACGGCGTCGAAGTACAGGTCGTGCAGCTGCCGGGTGATCGGCCCCGGACGCCCGGACCCGATCGGTCGCCGATCGATCTCCACCACCGGGGAGATCTGTGCGCCGGTCCCGCACAGGAATACCTCGTCAGCGTTGTACAGCTCGGTGCGGTCGATGGTCCGCTCCTCGCACGGGATCTCCAGCCGTTCGCGTGCCACCTGCATCATGCGCCGCCGGGTGATCCCCTCCAGGATGTTGTCCGTGACCGGGGGCGTGATCAGGCGCCCGCCCTTCGCGATGAACAGGTTCTCGGCGCTGCCCTCGCTGACGTGCCCGTCCTGGGTCAGGACGATGGCCTCGTCGAAGCCGTTCATCTGCGCCTCGCTCTTGGCGAGCGCGCCGTTGACGTAGGCCCCGGTGATCTTGCCGCGAGCCGGGATGGCGTTGTCATCGGTCCGGCGCCAGCTCGAGACCTGGGCGCGGACGCCGTCCTCGGTGTCGATGTACTGCCCGAACGGGATGGCGAAGATCGTCACATCCGCGTCCAGGTTATGCAGCCGCACACCGATCGTCTCGCTCGACTTGTAGATCAGCGGGCGGATGTAGACGTCCTCCCGCAGGCCGTCGCGGCGCAGGACGTCGAGGGTGTGACGGGCCAGCTCCTCGGCGGAATACGGAACCTCCATGAACAGCAGTCGCGCCGACGCCTTGATCCGCTCGTAATGCGGGATCAGGTCCAGCGCGAACAGCTGGCTCTGCTCCGCGTTCCAGTAGGCACGGATTCCTTCGAAGACGGCCGTCCCGTAGTTGAATGCGTGCGTCATCACGCTGACCCGCGCGTCCCGTAACGGAACGAGCTCACCACGGAAGAAGGCCCACAGCTCCGCGGTCCGGTCATCGCCGGATCCAGAGGTGGGAGTCGCCTGCTTGAGCACGAAAGGCCTCCTCGTTCGGGGCCGCGTCCAGCCCGCGGCACCGGCTTGCTCGCCGGTCCATCAAGTATAGACCCGCACCCAGCCGTGCCAGATCCGAATGGCCTATCCATGCAGGACCGATGCCTGCGGAATCCGTGGGCTGCCGGCTCAGTGCGGTGCCGCGCCGGCTCCCAGTGGCGTCAGCAGGGCGAGGCCGATGTACAGCAGGTACAGGGGGCCACCGATCAGCAGCGTCCAGGCCGACAGCGTGCCGCGCCGCAGCATGGTGCCGAAGATGAGCAGGGTGGCGACGAAGGCCACGCCCGCCGACGCGAAGTGCACGGCGCTCTCGGCGGTGAAGGTCCACGAGGTGAAGAGCAGGCCGAGCACCGTCGGGATGCAGCTCTGGAAGACCATGGCGCCGGTGATGTTGCCCATCGCCAGCGTGTCCTTGCCCGTCCGCACCCAGAGCACCGAGTTGAACTTCTCAGGCAGCTCGGTGGCGATCGGCGCGATCACCAGCGACAGGATGGTCGGATCCAGCCCGATCTGGGTCGACAGGTGCTCGACCGCTCCCACGAACACCTGCGCGCCGACGATGATCAGCCCCAGGGCGACGACCACCTGCCCGACGATGATGCGCATCCCCGGCGCCGCCTCGCTGGCCTCCCAGGAATCGACCTCGCCGGGCAGCATGTCGATGTCAATCGCGTGCCGCCGCTCGGGGCGCAGCCCCGGCACGCGGGTCGCGTGCAGCTGGTTCAGCTCGGCGGCCTCGGTCTCGGCCGCCTCATCGGTGAAGTGCAGGCGGACGTACACCGCGTACACGACGAAGAGCACCGCCGCGACCACCCAGCGCACCCAGGTCAGCCCCGAAGGCAGGAACGCGGTGGCGATGGCGATGGCGTAGCCGAGCAGGAAGAAGCCGACGTCGCGTCCCAGTACGCGCACGTTGATCTGCAGGTCGGTCCCCCGCCTGCCGTTGCGCGCGAAGGTGATGATCGCGGCGCCGGTCACGAACATCGCCAGCGTGGAGAGCATGAACGGAGCTCCCAGGATGGCTCCCACGCCGATGGCGTGGCTGGCCTCCGGGTCTCCGCCGAAGATGACCGGCCCCAGGATGGCGATGATCGGGATGAGGGTCTCCGGCATGGCGGTCGCGACCGCCGCCAGGACGCTTCCGACCGCACCCTCTGCCAGGTTCAGCTTGTGGCCGAACCACTCGATGCCGTTGGTGAACAGCTCGGCCGCCACCAGGATGACGGCCAGGGACACCACGAGGAGGACGAGATCCAACGGGCGGTCCTCGCTGTGCCGGCCGATCCCGGCCGGATTGGAAGGTCAGCTCAGGTCAGGGACGCAGGTGCTGCGGAGCGTACGGCAGCAGCGCGACGTGGCGCGCGCGCTTGAGCGCCACCGTCAGCATGCGCTGGTGCCGGGCGCACGTCCCCGTCTTGCGGCGCGGCTCGATCTTGGCCCGCTCCGACAGGTATCGGCGCAGGCGGTTGACCTCCTTGTAGTCGATCGACTCGGCCTTGTCGACGCAGAAGTTGCAGACCTTGCGGCGACGCCGGTCGCGGTAGTAGTCCGCCGACTCGCGGCGGGTTCGTGGACTTGCCATGCGTTGCATCCTCGTTGATCAGAAGGGAATGTCGTCGACGTCGATCGCCTCGCCGCCCGGCGCACGCTCCGAGCCGGAGGCGCCGCGCGGGCGAGCGACGGGCGCGTCGGACGCACCCGCATCGGCGAAGGAGCCGCTGTAGCCACCCTCACCCGGGTCGCGGCGCTCGAGCGACTGGACGCGGGCGAAGCGGATCTCGAGCGACGTGCGCTTCTGGCCGTCCTTGCCCTCCCATTCGCGGGCGCGCAACTGGCCCTCGGCGAAGACCTTGTGGCCCTTGCGCAGCCGCTCGGCGGCTCGCTCCGCGGCCTGCTCCCAGAGCTCGACCCGGAACCACTGCGTCTCCTCCTGCCACTCGCCGTCCGGCCCGCGCGAGCGGTCGTTGACCGCGACGCGCAGCTCGGCGACGGCCTTGCCGCCCGGCGTGTAGCGCAGCTCGGGATCGGCCCCCAGGTTGCCGATGATCATCATCTTGTTGAGCGTCATCGCTTCGTCCTCCTCCGCCCCTCTCAGGCCTCGACCTGGACTTCGTCGCGATCCTCGGCCTCATCTTCGGCATCGGCTTCGAGGTCGGCCTCGCCGGCGTCGGCGTCATCGCCGTCCTCCTCGACCTCGGAAGCCTCGACGTTCTCCGCGGCGGACGCCTCCGGCACGGCGGCCGGCGGGATCTCGTCCTCGGAGACGGGGCCACGATCCTCCAGCAGCGTCACGAGGTGCCGCAGGATCTCCTCGCTGATGAGCAGGCCCCGCTCGATCTCGCGGATCGCCGAGGGCGCGATGTCGAAGTGCAGCAGGAAGTAGCTGGCCTCGCGGAAATGCTGGATCGGGTAGGCGAGCCGGCGCTTGCCCCACGGGGAGACCTTGGTAAGCGTGCCGCCGCCGTTGACGATGGCGCGCGTCACCTTCTCGACCGCCGACTGGAGCTTGTCGTCCTCCAGGTCGGGGCGGAACAGGAGCATGAGTTCGTATCGGCGCATGGACCGATCTCCTCCTCTCTATGGGCTTGCGGCACTCCGGGCGGGAGCCGATGGGTGCGGCAGAAAGGAGCCCGTATGACATGAACATGCCTCCGCGGCGGGAGGCGTGCCCCGCAGTATAGCCGCCTCGCCGCCTGGCGGCCAGCGAGCGGGCCGGCACTATACTCTGCGCTCAGTCTCGTCTCGACCACGTTGCCCGGGAAGGACCAATGGCCCAGAACCCGATCCTGATCTGCGCTCCCAGCGACGAGCTCCGCTCGCAGCTGGAGGCGCAGCTGGCCAACGCCGGGTACCGCACCGCCTCCGTCACCACGCCCGCGGACGCGGTCGCCGCACTGCGGGACACGACCTACGACCTGGTGGTCGCCGAGGGGCTCGCCGTGTCCGGCGCCATCGGCCGTATCCGTACCGCCGCGCCGGTCCCGACCCCGGTGCTCGTCGTCGCGCCCGCGGGGGACGTGGAGGCGCGGATCGCCTTCCTGGAGGCCGGGGCCGATGACGTGATCACGGTCGGCTTCGCGCGCCGCGAGCTGGAGGCCAAGGTCGAGGCGCTGCTCATCCGCGCCGGGCGCATCCGCCCCGAGCAGACGCGCAGCGACCTGCCCGCGGGCGAGATCGTGACCTTCCTGTCACCGAAGGGCGGCGTCGGGACGACGACGCTTGCGGTCAACACGGCGCTGCTGCTGGCCGGCGGCATGCCCGGCAACGCGGGGCCGGGCTCGCGGGTGCTGCTTGTCGACCTCGACCTGCAGTTCGGACAGGTCGCGACGCACCTCAACCTCTCACCCCGCTTCGACGTCGCCGGCCTCGCCGGCGACGAGCCCGCCCTCTCCGACCCGGAGCTGGCGGCCAGCTACCTGACGCCGCACCCGTCGGGCCTGCAGGTCCTTGCCGCGCCGACCCACCCCGATGCCGACTACCGGGTCGGCGTCGACCAGCTCGAGCGGGCGCTCTCGCTCCTGCGGCCCCGCTTCGACCACGTCATCGTCGACTGCGGCTCACGGCTCGATCCGCGCACGATGTGGATGCTCGAGCAGGCCACCACGCACGTGTTCATCATCTTCCCGGAGATCGCCGCGCTGCGCGCCACGAGCCTGATGCTCGGCTTCCTGGCGGAGACCACCACTCTGCAGGCCCGCACCCTGTTCGTGGTCAACCACATCTTCCCCAAGGAGCTGCTCAAGACGCGGGACATCGAGAACCTGCTGCGCACCCGACCCGCGGCCGAGATCCCGTACACCGAGGTGGAGATGATCCGCGCCGTGAACGAGGGCGTGCCGGTGGTCACCGGACGGCCCGGTACGCCCGTGGCGCTCGCCATCCAGCGCCTGGCGCAGGCCGTCATCGGTATCCAGAACGAGGTGCCGGCGGGCGGCCGCCCGGTCGCGCCGCGACGCGGGCTGCTGTTCGGCCGCCGCGGCTGATCCTGCTGAGCTCAGCGGATGGTGCCGGAGGAGGGATTCGAACCCCCACGCTCCTCGCGGAGCCGCCGGGTTTAAGCCGGCCGCGTCTGCCATTTCGCCACTCCGGCCGCGGGCTACGGTAGCACGCGCCTTCCGCCCAATCCGCGCCGGCGCATGGGCGGCCCGATGGTGCCGCTTGCCCAGGTTCCGGGCAACCCGGCACGGTTCCTGCGTACCCGATGCGTGACGGACGTCATCCACACATGAGGACTGGGAGGTTCCATGAGCATCATCGCGTGGCTTATCGTGGGCGCACTCGCCGGTTGGATCGCCGGAATGGTGGTTCCCGGCGACGAGGGGTACGGCTGGATCGGCGCCGTGATCGCCGGGATCGTGGGCGCCATCGTCGGCGGCTTCATCCTGGGCGCCATTACCGGCGACGACTGGACCACCGGGTTCAACATCCCGACCATCATCGCCGCCATCGTCGGCGCGATCATCGTGGTGTTCGCCTGGCGCGCCCTTTCACGGCGAGGCGCGGCGGTCTAGCCCGCTCAGCTTCGCGCCCAACCACGGAGCCCGCGCCGGGATCGGCGCGGGCTCTTCTTCATGGCCGGCGGAAGGTACGCACCGGGTACTGCATCAGAGCGCACCTGGGCGGATCGGTGACATCGGTCCATCGGCCTTCGCTCGGGGGGCGTACCTCATCGTCATTGCGGCGCACAGGCAGGAGCCCGATGCTCAGCCTCAGCCGGCGGTGCTCCGGTGGGAACATCACGCTAGATCTCGGCCGGATCGACCCAACGCGCATACCGCGCACCGCCGGTACCGCCCTCGTCCGCGCGTCAGCCGCGCATCCGGCCGGCCTCGCTGCGCCGATGCTGCGTCTCTGGGTCCCGCCTCGCCGCCTCCCACCAGGCATCGACCCCGCGGTTGATGCGGCCGCCCCGGCGCCAGGCGCGGAGCGCCCGGAGCACCATGCGCCGAAGGATCCGGCGAGGTCGCATGACGTCACTTCCTCATCGGCTACCGGGGTGCGATCCGACCCGACATCCTGATGCGCTCCAGGTCGCTGTCGGGATTGCGCCGATCGGCTTCCCTGGCAGCCTGCACCTGCTCGTGCGTGCGCCCGGCTGCCCGCCAGCGGCGGAGCCACGCGACCTGGACCCTGCGCAGCCGCTTCGACAAGCGCATCAGCCTCATCCTCGATGCCGTCTGCTGGAGCAACGATGCGCCGTCGGCACTACGGCGTCACTGCGGCATGCGACCGAACGACGGGACGTCCTCGCGCTTTGGAATGTGGAGGCGACGACGGGAATCGAACCCGTGTACGCGGTTTTGCAGACCGCTCCCTGGACCACTCGGGCACGTCGCCCCGAAATGCCACGCTGGCTGCCCCGCGAGGATTCGAACCTCGGTTCACGGATCCAAAGTCCGCTGTCCTGCCACTAGACGACGGGGCATCGCGGCCACCGACGAGGCTAGCAGGTCACCGGGCGCGGGACACTCAGCCGGGCACAAAAATGGAGCGGAAGACGGGACTCGAACCCGCGACCCTCACCTTGGCAAGGTGATGCTCTACCAACTGAGCCACTTCCGCCCGCTTGTTTCACCGATGCGCGCCGTCGAGCCTCGGATGGTGCCGAGGGTCAGATTCGAACTGACGACACCCGCCTCTTCAGGGCGGTGCTCTACCAACTGAGCTACCTCGGCCCGTCGGCGGATCTCCGGTTCGAAGGCCCTCGCTCGTCGTCGCGTATCGGCCTCGGACGATAGCACAGGGCCCGATCGAGCGGCAACCGAACGGGCCGCGGCAGGCTCACGCGATCTGCGACGGGTCCTGGCCGAACTGGCCGGCCAGGGTGCGCAGCACGGCGATCCGTTCGCCGATCGGCGGGTGGGTGTCCCACATCGACTTCGAGCGTTCCTCGAAGCTCTTGATGGGGTTGACGATGTAGAGGTGCTGCGTCGCGCGGTTGGCGACCTCCAGTACCTCGGGGTCGTCGGCGATGGTGCGCAGCGCCCGCGCCAGGCCGACCGGGTTGCGGGTCAGCTCCACCGCGCTGACGTCGGCCAGCGACTCGCGGCTGCGGCTGACCGCCAGCTGCACCGCGCGACCGATGAGCGGCGCCACGATGGCCAGCACGATGGCCAGCACGAACAGGATGGCGGCCGCTCCCCCACCCCCGCCGCGGTCGCGATCGCCGCCGCGCCGCCCGCCGCCGAACCAGAACGTGTAGCGCAGGAACCAGTCCGCCAGCAGCGCGATGCTGCCGACCAGCACGCCGACCAGCAGCGCGAAGCGGATGTCGTAGTTGCCGATGTGGCTCATCTCGTGCGCCACCACGCCCTGCAGCTGCTCGCGGTCCATCTTGTCGAGCAGACCGGTGGTGGCCGCCATCGATGCGTGCCGCGGATCGCGTCCGGTGGCGAACGCGTTGGGCGCCGTGTCGTCGATCACGTACACCTTGGGCATCGGGGTGCCGCCGGCCAGGCTCATCTCGGTAACGACGTTGACCAGCTGCTTGTATCGGTCCGGCGGGTTGGCGACCTCGACCTCCTTGGCGCCGGACGACAGCAGCACGAGCTGATCCCCGCCGAAGTAGGAGCCGATGCTCATCACCGTGGCCACGACGAGCGCCACGATCACGCCGCCCCAACCGAAGCCCGTCGCGTACCCGATGGCGCCGCCGAGCGCACCGAGCACGACGGCGACCACGAACACCAGGATCCACGAGTTACGCCGGTTACGCGCGATCTCGCGGTAGAAGGTGGTCGGCGCCGAGCGCGCGGTCATATCGGTCCCGCGACCGTCTGGGTCATCGGTCTATCCAGGGCAAGGCGTCAGCTGGAGGTGCGGAGGTTCACCTCGGGCACCGCCGTGTCGGCCTCCTCGATCTGGAAGTAGTCGCGCTCGCGGAAGCCGAACACGCCGGCGATCAGGACGTTCGGGAACGTCTGGATCGAGGTGTTGAACTCCCGCACCGTGCTGTTGTAGTGCTGCCGGCTGAAGCCGATCTGGTTCTCCGTGGTGGTCAGCTCCTCCTGGAGCTGCAGCACGTTCTGGTTCGACTTCAGGTCGGGGTAGTTCTCGACGAGGGCGAACAGCTGGCGCAGCGCGCCGGTCAGCAGGCCTTCCGCCTGCGCCGATTGCGCCGCCGCCTGCGGCCCTGCCTGCTGGGCGGTGACGGCCTGGTTTCGAGCTTCGATGACGCGGGTCAGCGTCTCCTGCTCGAAGTCCATGTAGCCCTTCACCGCGTTGACGAGGTTCGGGATCAGGTCGTGCCGTCGCTTCAGCTGGACGCTGATCTGGTTCCAGGCCTCGTCGACCATGTTGCGCAGGCGGACCAGCGCGTTGTAGGTCACGACCAGGAACAGGACGACGACCGCGATGACGACGAGGACGATGATCCAGATCGGACTCATGCTCGGGGTCCCCACGCTGCGGAGTGGACGGCGTCCATCGTAGCAGCAAGCTGGCGCGCTGCACGATGGCTTGGTGGGCGGTGAGGGGCTCGAACCCCCGACCTCCTCGGTGTAAACGAGGCGCTCTGACCGGCTGAGCTAACCGCCCTCGGCCCCGCATGGTACCGCGGCGTCGGGGCTCGCGAGCCGGCCATGCACCGGATGAATGCTGTGCCGGGGATGTGACCGTTTCATGCGTCGGACGCATCGCTCGGCCACGGCATCGGCCTGAATGGACCAAATCGAGTCGCGGGGTGAATGATCGGCCAGACATCGGACGCAGCATTCACCGGGTGACTCACGGGAGGCGCCGTCGCGGCGTCCGAGCTGAAGGCAGCGACCCCGCACCTGGGCGGCGTCATCGGTCCAGCGGTTTCAGGCGGAAAGTGGTGCCCAGGCCGGGACTTGAACCCGGATGAGTTGCCTCATACGCCCCTCAAACGTACGCGTATACCAATTCCGCCACCTGGGCCCGGATGTGAGGGTGGTACCGAGGGAGGGACTTGAACCCACACGACCGTAATGGTCACTAGGTCCTGAACCTAGCGCGTCTGCCTATTCCGCCACCTCGGCACACGCTCACCGGACGCATGCGTCCGGCGAGGTACCACGATTCTAGCACGCCCGATTTCGCCGCTCCGAACCGGCCTCGGCCCGGTCTAGCCGCCGAAGTTGATGAGGTTCAGCAGGCTGAAGGCCACGAACAGCACCGCCAGCACGATCGTCAGGCGGAAGAGCGTGCGCTCGATCCCGCGCCGGCTGCGGTAAGCGGTCACCTCGCCGCCGAACGCACCGCCCAGCCCGGTCCCGCGCTGCTGCAGCAGGATCGAGGCGATGAGCGCCACGGCGAGGATCATCTGGGCGACGATCAGGGGTGACATGAGCGCGGGCAGGATAGCAGACCGATGGCGCGGCCGCCCGATCGCCGTCAGGCCGTATCCAGCAGGCTGCGGCCGGTCATCTGCGGGCCGGGGGGAGCGTCGAGCAGCTGGCAGAGGGTGGGAGCAACGTCGGCCAGGATGCCGTCGCGCAGGCGCGCCTCGCGCCACGGCTCCGCGATGAGCACCACGGGCACCGGGGAGGTGGTGTGCTTGGTCTGCGGCCTTCCCTGCGCGTCGCGCATCTCCTCGATGTTGCCGTGGTCGGCGGTGATCACCAGCGCGCCGCCGGCCTCGAGGACCGCCTCGGCCACCGTGGCCAGGCAGCCGTCCACGATCTCCGCGGCACGCACCGCGGCGTCCCACACCCCGGTGTGGCCGACCATGTCCGGGTTGGCGTAGTTGACCACCACGAAGTCGTACTCGCCGGAGAGGATGGCCTCGACCAGCCGCTCGGTGATCTCGTTGGCACGCATCTCCGGCGCCAGGTCATAGGTCGCGATGTCCCGGCGCGACGGGATGAGGACCCGATCCTCGCCGGGCAGCTGCGCCTCCACGCCGCCGTCGAAGAAGTAGGTGACGTGGGCGTACTTCTCCGTCTCGGCGAGGTGCAGCTGGCGCAGGCCCAGGCGCGACAGGTGCGCGGCTAGCGAGTCGATCTCGAGCGGCGGGAAGGCGACCGGTACCGGGAGCTCGTCGGGCGCCTGGTACTCGGTCAGGGTCGCGACGTGCACGTCCGCCGGGCGGCGGCCGCGGTCGAAGTCGTCGAAGCCGTCGAGGGCCAGCGCGCGGGTCAGCTGGCGGGCGCGATCGGCCCGGAAGTTGAGGTGCACCGCGGCGTCGCCGTCGTGCATGCCGTCGTAGGCGCCGATGACGGTGGGCACGATGAACTCGTCGCCCTCGTCGTTTTCATAGGCCTGCGCGACGGCCGCCTGGCCGCTGTCAGCGCCACGGCCCTTGCCATGGACCAGGGCCTCCCAGGCCAGCGCCGTGCGCTCCCAGCGCTTGTCGCGGTCCATGGCGTAAAAGCGGCCGCTCACGGTGGCCAGGGTGGCGGCGCCGTGGAAGCGCTCGATCAGGGCGGGCAGGAAGCCGTCGGCCGAGCGCGGCGGCGTGTCGCGCCCGTCGGTGAAGGCGTGGAGCAGCACCCGATCGGGCGGCAAACCCATCTGCTGCGCCAGCTCGACCATGGCCACGATGTGCTCGTCGACGGCGTGGATGCCACCCGGCCCGATGAGCCCCATCAGATGCAGCCGGCTCCCCCGCTCCAGCGCGGCCCGGGTCGCGTCGCGCAGGACGCGGTTCTCGAAGAATTCCCCGGTGGCAATGGCGCGGTTGATGCGCGGCAGGTCCTGCAGGACCGGGAACCCGGCGCCGAGGTTCAGGTGACCGACCTCCGAGTTGCCCATCTGCCCCGGCGGCAGGCCGACAGCCTCGCCGGACGCCTCCAGGCGGGCGTGCGGCCAGGTCCCCAGCAGGGCATGCCAGGCCGGCATCCGCGCGGCGAGGAGCGCGTTGCGCTCCGGGTCGTCGTTCAGCCCGAAGCCGTCCAGGACGCAGAGCACCACCGGGCGCACCAGGCGCGCGACGCGGGCGGGGTCGCTCACCCGCGCAGCTCGGCGGCCGCGCGGACGATCCCGGCGAAGGTCTCCGCCCGCAGTGATGCGCCGCCCACCAGCGCACCGTCGACGTCGGGCATGGCGAAGAACTCGGGCGCGTTCTCGGGCGTGCAGCTTCCCCCGTACAGGATCGGCACCTCGTGCGCGCCGTCCGGGTCGGCCTGGTGCAGCAGGTCGCGGATCTGCGCTGCGGCCGCCTGGGCATCGTCGCCAGAGGCTGCATCGCCGGTGCCTATGGCCCAGACGGGCTCGTAGGCGATCACCAGCCCGCTGCCGGCGATGCGGTCCAGCAGCGAGATGGCGGCGCGCAGCTGGCGGTCGAGGACCGTCGCGGTCAGGCCGTCGCGGCGCTCGTCGGCCCGCTCCCCGATGGCGGCGATCGGCACCAGGCCGTGCGCGACGGCGGAGGCGACCTTGGCGGCGACCTTCTCATCGGTCTCGTTGTCGTACTGCCGCCGCTCCGAGTGCCCGACGATGACGTACTGCGCCATCTCGCGCAGCATCAACGGCGAGATCTCCCCGGTGAAGGCGCCGGATTCCTCGGCGCGCATCGTCTGCGCGCCGATGCCCAGGCGCCCCGGCTCGGTGGTGCCGGCGCCTACCGCGCCCGCGACCGCATCGAGGTACAGCGCCGGCGGGCACACGACGGTGCGCACCGGCAGGCCATCGGTCTCGTCGCGGACGGCCAAAGCGAGGGTCACCGCCGCCTCGCGGCTCGGCGGGTTCATCTTCCAGTTGCCGGCCACCAGCGGGACGCGCTCGGTCATCGGGGGCTCCTTGCGGGGGACGAAGCTTCGGCAGCGTCGCCACGGGCGCCGGCGGCCAGCGCGACGAGCCGGCGCAGCCGGTGGTTCGCCGCGGAGCGGCTGATGCCCAGGGACGACGCCAGCGTATCGAGATCGGCGTCCGGCTGCAGGGCTCGGGCACGCGCCGTCTCGCGCAGGCCCTCCGACAGGCGTTCCAGCTCGCCGCTGGCGGCCAGCTGCCGGATCGCCTGCAGCTGGCGGTCGGCGGCGCGCACGGTGCGGTCGAGGTTCGCCTCCTCGGCGTTCAGCAGGCGGTTGAGCCGGTTGCGGACGTCGCGCGCCACGCGATCGGCCTCCAGGTCCAGGAGCGCGCGTCCCGCGCCCGCCAGGCGCAGCAGATTGGCGATCTCCTCCTGGCCCTTCACGTACACCACGTGCCGTTCGCGCCGCCTGATCAGGCCGGCGCGGACCTGGACGCCGGCGAGCTGGGCGCGCAACCGGCGGGCCTGCACCCCGTCGCGCAAAACGAACTCGACGTGCGGGCCGCTACGCGCGAAGGAGATGGATGCGCTGAGCAGCAGGCCGCGCAGGAAGGCGCGACGGTCGTGGGCGCTCGCCGCTTCCCAGCGCCAGGCGGTGATCTCCGGCAGGTCGAGAGGCAGGCGGAGATGATGGCGGCCATGGCCGGCGCCGCGCTCGGTGCCGAGGTCCGCCGGCGGCAGGCTGATCCCCACCGACGCGGCCAGGTGGCGCGCCACGCGCAGGGTGGCCAGGTCGAGCGTGCTCACGTCGCGGCGAGCGGCGGCGTGGACCAGTCCGGCCAGCTCCGCGCGCCGGCAGCAGGCACGCGCGGGAAGGATGCGTGCCAGCTCGCCCTTGAGCTCGTCGGCGAGCATCGGCCTAGACGGCCGAAGCGCTCGGGCGTCGCACGCGCCGCTGGCGCAGCCGCTCGGTACGTTCCTCCTGCTGCAGCCGCATCAGCGCGGCGGCGAGCTTGGCCGGATCGTGGCGGTGGGCGTTGCCGTCGTCGACCAGATCCTCCTCGATCACGGTGACGGGCAGCTCCTCCAGGCGGCGGGCATCGACCTCGACCGGCTGGCCGAGCCAGCCCTCCGGCCTGCGGGCGGCGCGGTTGCCGTTGACCAGCGCGTAGTCGACGAGGTCGTCGCCGACGTGCGCGAAGAGCGTGTCCAGGTGGGCGGCGGCGGAGAACGACTCGGTCTCGCCCGGCTGGGTGGCGACGTTGCAGACGTACACCTTCAGCCCGCTGGCGGCGGCGAGCGCGTCGCGGATGTCGCTGATCAGCAGGTTCGGCAGGACGCTCGAGAAGAGGCTACCCGGGCCGATGACGATCAGGTCAGCCTCCAGGATGCGCTCGATGGCCTCCGGGTTGGCGCGCACGTCATCGGGCTCGATCGTCACCCGCTCGATCGGCTCTTCCGCATGGCTGATGGCCACCTGACCCTGCAGGCGACGGCCCGATGCCAGCACGGCGCCCAGGTTGAGCGGGACGCTCGTGGCGGGCAGCACCTGGCCGCGTACCGCCAGGACGCGGTTGGACTCGCGCACGGCCTCCTCGAAGTCGCCGGTCACGGCCGTCATGGCCGCGATGAACAGGTTGCCGAAGGCGTGGTCGTCGAGGCCCGACCCGGGCGGGAAGCGGTACTGCATGAGCTGGGTCATCAGCGGCTCGGCATCGGCCAGTGCGGCGATGCAGTTGCGGATGTCGCCGGGCGGCACGATGCCGAGCTGCTGGCGCAGCCGCCCGCTGCTGCCACCGTCGTCCGCGACCGCCACGACTGCGGTGATGTTGGCCGAGTAGCCCTTCACGCCGCGCAGCAGCGTGGACAGGCCGGTGCCGCCACCAATGGCCACGATGCGCGGGCCGCGCGCCAGGTAGCGCTTGGTGTAGATGACCTCCAGCACCGAGTCGCCACGGGCCACGAACGGCG
>DASURX010000144.1:0-3864 GCA_036375355.1 Candidatus Limnocylindria bacterium | reverse complement strand
GCCCGGACTGCCCTGGACGAGGTGCGTGCCTGGCCGGGCCGGCTCGTCACGCTGCCAGTCTGGATCGCGACCGCCAGCGCCCTGCTCGACGCCCTGACCGGCGTGGTCGATGCGCGCCGCGACGGCGACGCCACGCGCGAGGCGCAGGCGCTCGACGCGTACCGCCGCGCGAGCGATGAGGCGGCGCGGGCGGATCGCGCCCTGGCCATCGCGATCGCCGAGGGCGGGGGAGCGGTCTCGCAGGCGCCGCTGGCGCGACTGGCCGACCTGCTGGCCAAGATCGACGCCACGCGCGCCTCCGTCTCAGCGGTGCACGACGCATCGTGAGCACGCCCGCGAACCCGGGCAGCGGCCGGGACGATGCCCGCGACCCGACGGAGCCGAGGATCGGGCACGTCATCGGCGAGCGCTACCGGATCGACGCGCTCATCGCGCGCGGCGGCATGGCCCGCGTCTACCGCGCGCACGACCTGCGTCTCGACCGCGACGTGGCGGTGAAGGTCCTGGCCGCGCCTTACGCGCACACGCCCGCCTTCGCCGAGCGGTTCCTCGCCGAGGCGCGCGCGGTCGCCGGCGTCTCCCATCCCAACCTGGTCCACGTCTACGACTCCGGGTCGAGCGATGGGCTGCGCTACATCGTCATGGAGCTGCTCAATGGCTACCAGTCGCTGCGATCGGTGCTCGCCGAGCGCGACCGCCTGCCGCCGGCCGAGGTCCTCGATATCGTTCGGCAGCTGCTCGCCGGCCTGACCGTCGTCCACGGCCACGGCCTGGTCCACTGCGACGTGAAGCCGGGAAACGTGATGGTCGGCCGCGAGCCGGTGAAGCTCATCGACTTCGGGATCGCGCGCGCCCCGCACGTGGTGAGCACCGAGCGCACGTCGCTCGGCTCGCTGCACGCCATGGCGCCGGAGCAGCTGCGTGGTGAGGAGCTGAGGCCGGCGAGCGACCTCTTCGGGGTGGGCGCGGTGCTGTACGTGGCGCTCACCGGACGCGTGCCGTATCCGGGCGACGACCCACAGGAAGTCCTCGACTCTGCCGAGGCGGGGCGGCCGATCGCACCGTCGGCGCTGGTCGATGGCGTGCCGCCGGCGCTCGACGCCGCCGTGCTCCAGGCCCTCGACCCGCTGCCCGCACGCCGGTTCGCGAGCGCCGCAGCGATGTCGCGTGCCCTGGAAGTGGCCGCCGCTGCGGTGGAACGCAGCGCCGACGACACCACCCAGGTCGTCGTTGCCACGCCGAAGCCCGCGGCGCGCCCGGCAGCCTTCCGTCGGATCATTCCTCCTGCGCGATCCACGGCGCCGATCCTGGTGATCCTGGTCCTGGCAACGCTCGCACTCGTCGGTGTGGCCTGGCTGCTGACGCGAGGCCCAGTGCCGGCGCCCGGTGCGACGGCATCTCCGGCGGCGACCGCGACGCTGGCGCCCGGACGCGTGCGCGTTCCCGACACCGTCGGCCTGACCGAGGCCGAAGGCGAGACGCTGGCGCGCCGCGCCGGGCTCAACTGGACGATCCGCTGGCAGAAGACCGATGCGCATCCGCCGGGGATCTACGACCAGGAGCCCGCGGCCGGCGAAGTCGTGACGTCGGGCAGTCGCTTCACGATGTTCGCCTACCGACCGACCGACTGAACCGCGCATCTATACTTGCTTGACGATGCTCAGCACCGCGCGCGGTCGGCATCGGTCCCGAACGAACATGAAGGAGATCACCGCATGCGCTTGCGCGCGGAATCGGCAGCCCCAGCGTCGGTCGAGGCTGACGTCCTCGCCATCCCCGTCTACAAGGACGACATCCCGCTGACCGGGGAGCTCGCGGAGCTCGACCGGGTGGCTGGTGGAGTGATCGCAGCGGCCATCGAGTGGGGCGAGTTCAATATCTCCGAGCACTACACCGCGCTCGTGGATGGCGGCAACCTGGCGGCCAAGCGCATCCTGCTGGTCAACGGCGTGCGGCGCGGCCGTGGCCCGTGGCGATCGCGGCGCATCGCGTCCACGGCAACCCGCCGCTTCCAGGGGCATGGCGTGGAGCGCATGGCGCTCTGGCTGCGCGACGGCGAGGACGAGGACGGCTTCGCCGCCGCCGCCGTCGGCGCGCTGCAGGGGACGTATCGGCCGATGGACACCTACGGCCGCGTGCGGGACACCGCGGCGATGAAGCGCACCGTGCAGGAGGTCGCCTTCATCGGCGCCCCGAGCCAGGAGGTGCTCGACCGCGCGCAGGTCATCGCCGAGGCGGTCGAATGGGGGCGCACCCTGGCGAACCGCGCATCGAACGACCTCTATCCCGAGCGGATGGCCGAGGCGGCGCGCGCACTCGAGGAGGACGGCTGCACGGTCGAGGTTCTCGATCCCGATCAGATGGCCGCGCTGGGCATGGGCTCGCTGCTGGGCGTTGGGCAGGGCGCGACCCACGGACCTCGGCTCATCGCCATCAAGCTCCCCGGCTGGGAGAAGGCGGGCGAGGACCGGCGCCTGGCGATCGTCGGCAAGGGCGTCTGCTTCGACTCGGGCGGGATCAGCATCAAGCCGGCCGACAAGATGGAGGAGATGAAGCACGACAAGTCGGGCGCCGCCGCCGTGATCGCGGCGGCTCGAGCGGTCGCCCGGCTCAACCCCGACGCGCCGCTCATGGCGGTCGCGCCGATGGTCGAGAACATGCCCGGCGGCAACGCCCAGCGACCCGGTGACGTGGTGAAGGCGATGAACGGTCGGACCGTCGAGGTGATCAACACCGACGCGGAGGGCCGCCTGATCCTGGCCGATGCGCTCCACTGGGCGGAGACGCAGGGCGCCACCCACCTCGTCGACATCGCGACGCTGACCGGCGCGTGCGCCGTCGCCTTCGGCGAGCTGATCAGCGCCTACTTCTGCAAGCCGCGTGACTGGGGCACCGAGATCCAGGCGGCGGCCGATGCGACCGGCGAGTGGTTCTGGGAGATGCCACTGGCCACCGAGTACCGGCCCTCGCTCGACACGCCGCACGCCGACATCAAGAATTCGGGGACCCGCGACGGGTCGCTGATCAAGAGCGCGATCTTCCTGTCGGAGTTCGTCACCAAGCCGTGGGTCCACGTCGATATCGCCGGAACGGCGTACCTGTCCGCCGACAAGGCCTGGGCGCCGAAGGGCTGCCTGGGCACGGGCGTCTCGACGCTGACCCGCCTGGCGATGGACTACGCGGCGAAGTCGGAAAGCTAGCCCCTCCAGGCGAGAAGGGGTCCGAACGCGAAACAGCGGGCGCCGCTCGCGCGGCGCCCGCATCGGTTGGAGGCGACGTCAGTCGTTGTCGTCGTCGACCAGGTCGCGACCGGCGTCCTTGACCTTGCCCCAGCCTTCCTGGAGGTTGCCCTCGGCCTGGGTTTGCTCGCCCTCGGCCTGGGTCTCGGGGTCGTTCGTCACGTCACCCCACGCTTCCTGAGCCTTGCCGAAGCCTTCCTTGACGTTCCCTTCGATGCGATCCTTGTCCATCGATACGTTCCTCCTCGCTGTCCCGGCCGTGCGGCCGTTGGGCGAGCGATGGCAGATCGCGTGCCAGCGGCGTGCTCGGCCGTCGGCTCAGGACGATCGGACCATGTCGCCGCACGGCCCATCTGAGTAGGATCTGCGCGGTGCGGTCGTGCAACGCCGCACGCTTGCTACGGAGCTTGGATTGCCCTTCATCATCGGCACCGGGATCGCGTTCGCCGCGCTCGGGGCGCTCGCTGAGCGCCTTGCCAGCGTGTGGCCCGCCGACGAGCCGAGCCGGCGCGGCCCGGGTGCGCGCACTATCGTGCTGGCGTTGGTCTCCGGCCTGGCGGCCGGCGCCCTCGTCTGGCGATCTGCGCTGCCGGCCTGGGCCACCGTCGCGTACCTTGGCTTCCTG
>DASURX010000143.1:0-6347 GCA_036375355.1 Candidatus Limnocylindria bacterium | reverse complement strand
ATCGCGCTTGCGGCACCGATCTACCTCTTCGCGATCCGCGCGCGGACCGGCAGGCTTGCCGCGGTGGCATGGCTAGCCGTCGTGCTGGTCATGCTGCCGAACCTCGCCCATGGCTCGTGGGGGTTCTGGCAGTTCGGCTACCGCTTCATCCTGGACGCCGCACACGTCCTGCTGCTCCTGCTCGGCATCGCCTATCGCGATCGAATCGGCACGATAGCCCAGGCAGCCGTGGTCTTCGGCGCGGCGGTCACCGGCTACGGGCTGTGGGCCATGGAGATCGCCGACTTCGTCGACCGGGGGCTGCCGTTCGCGCCCTGACCGGAACAGCGAGGGAGCCGTGCCTGCTGCGACACGGCTCCCGCACCGGAGGAGGAGACCCGAGGTGCCCCGGCTCGCGATCCGGAACCCCTCGTTCGGATGAGGCCGCGGTGGATACCCACGCGCGACGTGACTCGAGACTAGGATCGGCCGCAGCCCTGCACCATGGCACTACCGTACCGATCGGCGTCGGGACCTCCGGCGGCCGCCGGGCGACCGACCGGTTGGCCCCAGCAAGGTGGTCAGTCCTCGGGGATCTTGATCCAGCCCTGGCGCATGGCGTACACCACGGCCTGGGTCCGGTCGTTCACCGCCAGCTTGCGCAGGATGGACGACATGTGGTTCTTCACCGTCTGCTCGCTGATCGTCAGGGCGTAGGCCACCTGCTTGTTGGTCATGCCCTGCGCGATGTTGTCCAGGATCTCGACCTCGCGCGGTGACAGCGGCGCGAAGATCGGCTGCGCCTCGGCACCGTAGACCGCCAGCTCGCGGAACTCCTTGAGCACGCGGGTCGCGACGGCCGGCTTGCTGAAGACCTTGTCGTTGATCAGGTACTCACCGGACCGGACGCGCCGGATGATGGCGATCAGGTCGGTCGGGTCGATGTCCTTCAGCACGTAGGCCGCGGCCCCCGCCTTGATCGCGTCGAACAGCTGGTCCTCGTCGTCGTTGGGGGCGAGGACAATGACGCCGGTGTGCGGCAGCTCGCGCTTCAGGCGCTGGGTCGTCTCGATGCCGTTCGGCGCGGGCAGCGAGAGGTCCATGAGGACCACGTCCGGCGTCAGCTCCTCGACGGTGGCGATCGCCTCGCGGCCGTTGCCGGCCTCACCGACGACCTCCATGTCCGCCTCGAGCTCGAGGATGTTGCGCACGCCCCGCCGGAACAGGGTGTGGCCGTCCACGATCACGATCCGGGTCTTCTGCCCGGCGTTGCGCCGATCGCCTCCGCGGCGTCGCTCCTGGACATCGGTCTCCATGCCTTCCTCCTTGGCTGCCTTGGTGTCGATGGTGCGGGTGGTCATGGTGGTCATGGTCTGATCTCCTCTCGGGTTCGGGGACGGTTCAACGCGCAGGGAGACGCAGCAGGATCCGCGTCCCCTCCCCCTGGCGCGACTCGATCTGCAGGGCAGAGCCCATCAGCTCAGCCCGCTCGCGCATGAAATGCAGCCCGAAGTTGCGGCTGGCCCCGGAGGCCAGGCGCATCACGTCGAAGCCGCGTCCGTTGTCGCCGATGACGAGCGTGTGGCCCTCGACGCCGATGCGAACCTCGGTCGCGGCGGCGTGCTTGCGCACGTTCTGGAGGGCCTCCTGCACGATGCGCAGGACCGACGCCTTCTCGTCCGGCGTCAGCCCGGCGTCGATGCCGTTCACGGTGACGTTCACCGCGATGCCGTGGCGCGCGGCGAACGCCTTGCCCTGGTCGGCCAGGGCCTGGGCCAGTCCCACGTCGACGGCCGGCGGCCGCAGGTCGGCGATGAAGCCGCGCACCTCGTCCAGCCCGTCGCGCAGCATCGTGCGGAGGAAGGCGAGCTCGGCGTGCGCGGTCCGCGGCGCGTCGTCGATGACGCGGTCCAGGTACTCGACCTGGAAGATGGCGTTGGTCAGGACCTGGGCGGGGCCGTCGTGGACGACCTCGGCCAGGCGCTGGCGTTCCCCCTCCTGTGCCTGGATGATGCGCAGCGGGACGGCGGCCAGCGACTCGTCGGGGTCGTCGAGCGTCGGCTCGTTGGCATTGGGATCGGCGCTCAGCAGGTAGCTGGTGACGAGCTCCAGCTGACGGGCGGCGACGTCCAGCCGCTTGAGTCGCGCCTGGAGATGGGCCAGCTCGCGGCCGGCCTGCTCGTGATGGCTCCGCATCCGCTCCACCGCCGCGGCCTGCGCCCGGCTGCCGTTGATCGGCTTGCCGGCCATGCCGGCGTCCAGGCTGGCCCGGATGCGCGCCCAGTCCTCCAGGCGCTCGCGGTACAGCTCGCGGAATCGCTCGGCCAGGTCGCGCACGCGACGCGCATCGCGGCGCACGCTCTCCATGGCCTGTGTCTGAAGTCGCTCGAAGCTGACGGTCTGCGCTCCGACGACGGCGGTCTTGCCCAAGACTCCCCTTCCGTGCGGTGGGTACTGGTGCCTCGGTAGTACCGGGCACGCGGACCATCCTGTCGGGGCAAGTTGCATACGGTCAACAGTACTAAGGGCACCGGAAGTACTACTCGCCGTTTCGCAGTCGAGCGGCACGCGACCTGGTCTGGCCGCTCTATCGGTCCAGATCGAGCGAGAGCCGTTGCCCCGCGCCGTGCGCTCACGGCTCTACCGGCTCCTTATGCACCGGATGACTACTGGGACCGATGACTGGCCGATCCATGCACCGGGTGACTCGAATGGCGCCCAACTGGGCCGGAACCCATCCGATTGATTCACGGGGCGCACACATCGGCCACTTCTCGAACGCAGCAGTCACCCCGTGCATCACGGCAGGGTCATGTCGCGTCAAGTGGTCCAACTCGTAGCATGCGGGCATGAGTCGTCGCAACGGCCTCGTCGCGAAGGTTGCCGCCTGGGCCGCGGTCGGAATGGCTTGGGTGGTCAGCGCCTGGTCCCTGCCGATCGACGATTTCTGGCTCTCCCTCGCCTCGGCGCGCGCGATCGGCAACGGCGCGTCGCTGGACAGGGCGGTTGACCTGACCTGGACGCCGATGATCCCTGGCGCCCTCAATCCGCAGTGGCTGGGGCAGCTCGTCCTGGGCCTGCCGGGATCCGAGTGGGGTGCGCTGGCCGTCAACGCCCTGCTGATCGGCGCGGGACTGGCGCTCACCTACCTGCGAGTCCGGCGACGTGCGGGTGGGGCGGCATCGGCCATCGCCATGCTCCTTGCCATCGGGGTACTGGCTCCGCACCTGCTGGCGCGGGCGCAGTCGTTCTCCATCGCCCTGTGGCCATTGGCGCTCCTGCTGCTCGAGACACGCCTGCGGCGCTCGTGGCTGCTGCCGGTCGCGTTCGGCCTGCTGATCGCGCTGTGGGCGAACCTGCACGGCGCCTTCGTCATCGGGCAGCTGGCGGCGTTCACGGCCGCGACGCTGGAGATCGGCGGATGGCTGCGCGACCGTTCGCGTCGACCGGCAGGGCCCGTGGTCGCCACCGCGATCGTGGCGGCGGTTGCGCCTTTGGCGA
Source organism: Candidatus Limnocylindria bacterium (assembly GCA_036375355.1). GTDB lineage: Bacteria > Chloroflexota > Limnocylindria > QHBO01 > QHBO01 > DASURX01. The sequence goes on along the minus strand of DASURX010000143.1, from coordinate 2,867 downwards.
ACCCGGCAGGCATCGGCCTCCTGGCCTACGCCTACGGTCAGCCGGGCCTGGACGTGGTGCGCGCCATCTCGGTGGAGTGGGGGCCGTCCTGGCCCTGGGTCTCGGTCGCCACGGTGTTCTGGGCGTACCTGGTCGTGCTCGTCGCTGGGCGCCTGGTCCGCCGCGACCTCGGCCGATGCCGTGACTGCCTGCTCGGGGCGCTGCTGGCGGCGCTCGCGATCTCGAGCATCCGGCACATCCCATGGTTCGTCCTGGCCATGGCGCCCCTCCTCGCCGCGGACATCGAGGCGTTGCTGGCCGCCAGGCCGCGCATCGCTCGAGCGCTGGGTACGGTCGGAGGACCGATGGCGCGGCAGCTCTCCGCCGTGGTGGCGGTGCTCGCGCTGCTCGCGCTGCTCGTCCAGCCTGTCCGGACCTCGCTGCCACAGGCATTTGGCCGTGTAACGCCCGACGAGCCGGTGGCCGTGGTGGATCGCCTGGACGCGGTCCTGGCCGCAGGCGCGGCGCCGGCGCGAATCCTGAACGAGCAGGTATGGGGCGGCTACCTCGACTACCGGCTGGGCCGCCGCGCCGAGACCGCCATGGACGGGCGCCTGGAGATCCGCGATACCGCCACGTGGAGCCGATACTTCGACTGGCTGCACGGCGAGCCCGGTACGGCCGAGGATCTGGCGGCGGCGGGCGTTCGCTTCGCCATCCTGCTGCCGGAGCGCCAGGCGCTGATCGAGATGCTCTCCGGCGCCGGCTGGTCGAGCGTGCTGGTCACGTCCCAGGCGGTGCTTCTCGAGGCGCCCTGAGAGCGATGGCCAGGGCGCGGGTGGCCCTTCTGTGAGGCCATTTCGACCGTGAGCGGCCCCTCCCGTGCGATTCTGCCGTTCTATCGGTCCGAATGACGCATGAGCAGTCGAGTTCAGGCCTTCCGGTGAAAATTGGACCGATACGAGAGCCAAACGCCGCGCGCCATGCCCCTCCCGTGACGAATGGCCCGATAGATCGGCCGCGCGCCATGCCCCTCCCGTGACGAATGGACCGATAGATCGACCGCCCTACTGCCTCTCCACTGAAACCTGGTACACGCGCACGCCGTCCGCCTCGAACGCGGGCTCCGCAGGCAGGAACGAGGGATGGTTCCCCTCGGCGTCGGTCGCGGAAGCGCCGTCCCAGAGGCCCAGCGGATCGCGCGACTCGCCCTGTCCCAGCGCCACCACCACCCAGTCCACGTCGTAGGCGCGGACGACCTGCGCCACCGTGGGGTAGGGGTCGAACGGCGGCGCCACGCCGCGCAGCCCGGTGACCAGCCAGGTCCGGGCCGGGTCGTAGGACATCACCACGTCGTCCGCGCCCGCCCGCGCGCGAAGCCACGTGCCGGCCATGTCCAACCGGGAAACGGCCGTGCGCCACTGCGCCACGACGACCGCGGATCCGGCCAGCGACAGAACCAGCGCTCCAACCAGCCCGGCCACCAGCAGGAAGCGATGCGTGGCCGGGCGACGGAGGAAGCGCCACCATCGGCCCAGGGCGGTCGCCATCGGCGCCAGCGAGGCCACGGCCAGCGGCAGCGCGAACGGCAGCCAGGCGGGGGCGGAGTGGTAGTAGGCGCCCTTCGGCGCGTGGAAGGTGAAGACCAGGCCCATCGCCAGGAAGACGACGAGCCAGTAGACCCCGAACGGCGCCAGCTCGGCCCGCCGGCGCTGATGCCACAGCCCGTACAGGAACGGCAGCACGAACAGCCCGCCCAGCAGGACCGCCGTCCGGCCCAGCAGCTCGCCCCAGGCCGCCAGCTTGGAGCCGACGATGTTCGCTGGCCCCCAGGCCAGGTAGCTCTCCAGCGAGGGCTGCGTTGCGATCGAGAACTGCTCGTTGTAGCTGGTGATCCACAGCGTGTGGCCGCCGGCCGAGGGCAGGGGCGTGCCGAATACCGCCACGTTGCGCAGCAACCACGGCAGGACCGGCAGCGTGAAGGCGACCAGGCAGGCCAGGCCGATGCCGGCGGCGCCCGCGAGGCCGCCCAGCTCGCGACGGCGCAGCCACCAGGCCACGGCGGGTGCCACCGCCAGCAGCGGTCCGTCCACGCGCGCCAGCGTCGCCACACCCACGCACAGGCTGGACGCCAGCAGCCAGGTCACCGGTCGCGGCGCCCGCACGGCGCGGATCGCCAGCCAGACCGCCGCAGCGCCCGAAAGCCCGAAGACCGCGAAGTTGGCCGGCATGGGGTAGTAGACGAGCAGCGGCCCCGCCAGCAGCGCCAGCAGAGCACCGCCCCAGGCGACGCTGCGCGAGCGCCACAGGTCCCAGCCGACGAGGTAGGTGAGCGGCACAAGCAGCGCGCTGAGCAGGACGTGCGGCGCCTGCGCCGCGCGCCAGGTTCCCAGCGCGTCGCCGAGCAGCGCCACGAACGGCACCGATACCAGCGACGTGAGCGGCATCCAGTGGCCGTTGCTGGCCACCGGCAGCATTGGCTCGGCGGGCAGGCGACCGCCGACCTCCAGGAAGCTCCACAGCACCGGCGTCGTGAAGCCGTGCCCTGAAGCGATCTGCGAGGCGACCACGGTGTAGTAGGCCGGGTCGGTGTACGGGGCGGTATCGACCAGCAGCGCGGCCGCCGTGCGGACGATCAGCGCCAGCACCAGGAGCGCGACGGCGTCGCGCCACGGCATCGGTCCAGCAGCCTGCGAATCCATCAGCGCCGGACCCAGATGGCGGCAACGGAGTCGGCGTAGACCTTCTGCCAGGCATTCGACTCGTCCAGCCAGCCGGCCAGGATCCAGTCCGGCGGGATCACGACGTGGTCGATCCGGTACCGGTCGAAGATCTCCTGCGGCTTCCCCTGCAGGCCAATGACGGAGACGTACATCCGCAGCAGCTCG
>DASURX010000142.1:0-5360 GCA_036375355.1 Candidatus Limnocylindria bacterium | reverse complement strand
CGTCCCGATCGAGCGCGCCACGATGCCCGGCCGGGTCGTGACGCAGTACGACAAGGAGGACATCGAGGCGCTGGGCCTGGTCAAGATCGACCTCCTCTCCCTGCGCACGCTGGGCGTGGTCAGCGAGTGCCTGGACCGCATCGAGCGCGACACGGGAACCCGGATCGACCTCGACGCCCTGCCCCACGACGACCCGGAGGTGTATCGCACCATCCAGGCCGCCGACACGGTCGGCATGTTCCAGATCGAGTCGCGCGCCCAGATGCAGGCGCTGCCCAAGGCGCGGCCGGAGCGCTTCGAGGACCTCGTGGTCCAGGTGGCGATCATCCGCCCCGGCCCGGTGCAGGGCAACGCGGTGCACCCCTACCTGCGACGGCGCGCGGGCCAGGAAGAGGTCACCTACCTCCACCCCAGCCTGGAGCCGATCCTGGGCGACACGCTGGGCGTGATCCTGTACCAGGAGCAGGTGATGCAGGTGGCCATCGACGTGTGCGGCTACACGGCGCTGGAAGCCGACATCTTCCGCAAGGCGATGGGGAGCCATCGGTCCCACGCCAAGATGCAGGCCGAGCGCGGGAGGTTCGTGGCGGGCGCCATGCGCACCGGCCTGAGCGAGGAGGCGGCCGACGAGCTGTTCGCCAAGTGCTCCGCCTTCGCCGAGTTCGGCTTCGCCAGGGCGCACGCCGCGGCCTTCGCCAAGATCACCTACGACACCGCCTGGCTGCGGCTCCACTACCCGGTGCACTACTACGCCGGCATCCTGAACAACCAGCCGATGGGTTTCTACTCGCCGGCGGTCATCGTGGGCGACGCCAAGCGCCACGGAGTGCCCGTTCTGCCGGTGGACGTCAACGCATCGGCCTGGGAGCACGACGCCCGGCGCCTGCCGGACGGCTCCTACGCCCTGCGCCTGGGGATGCGCCAGGTGAAGGGGATCGACGAGAAGGCGCGCGAGACGCTGGAGCGCGAGCGCGCCATCGGTCCATACGCCGGCGTGCGCGACTTCGTGGCCCGCACCGGCCTTGGCGAGCAGGTGGTCGAGCGGCTGATCGCCATCGGCGCCTTCGACTGGACCGATGCACCCCGCCGCGAGCTCCTCTGGCAGCTGCGCACGACCATGTCGGATGCCGACCCGGCGCGCCCTGCCCTGGGTTTGACCGATGACGCCCAGCGGGCGCTGGGCGCCTCGCTGCCGCCGATGACCTTCGCCGAGAAGGTGGCCGCCGACTACCGGGAGCTGGGACTGTCGGCCACGGCGCACGCGGTGGAGCTCTTCAGGGAGCGTCTGGCGAGGCGCGGCGTGATCCCGATCGCCGAGGCGGCCCGGCGGCGCGATCGGTCCATGATCAGGCTGGCGGGGCTGGCGGTCAGCATCCAGCACCCGATGACGGCCAAGAACTTCGTGTTCATCGCGCTCGAGGACGAGAGCGGGATGATCAACGTGACGGTGCGGCCGGAGATCTACCAGGCCAACCGCGCGGTCCTGCACCGGCACCCGCTGCTGGTCATCGACGGGCGGCTGCAGGTCGAGGGCGCGGTGCTCAACGTCGTGGCGCGGCGGCTGCACCCGGTCGACGCGGTCATCGCCGAGGACGCGCGCACCACCCGGCTTCCGCTCGGCAAGCAACAGCGCATGTTCCGCTGAGAGCGACGACCCCGCAGCCGTGGCGCCCCGCCGGCCCCTGATCCCGACCTATACTCCGCCTGTCATGAACCGCCCCGACCCGAGCCTCCCGCAGCAGGCCGGCGTGCGCTCCTTCCTGCGCGTCGGGGGCGTCGTGCTGGTGATCGTCGGAGGGCTGCTGACGCTCGGAGGGCTGGCCAGCTTCTTCACCGCATTCGGCTCGTTCGGCGCCGCGCCGACCAACTTCTGGATGGCCTTCATCGGCCTGCCGATGCTGGCCATCGGAGCGGCGATGCTGCGCGCCGGGTACCTGGGGCCGGCCAGCCGCTACGTCGCCGGCGAGGTGACCCCCGTTTTGAGAGACAGCCTGGGTGCGCTGGGCGCAGGGCCCGAGCGGCGCCTTTGTGCGGCCTGCGGAGCCGAGAACGACGCGGATGCCGGGTTCTGCGACCGGTGCGGTCAGCCCCTGTCGCGCCGGTGCGCCGCCTGCGGCGCAAACAACGACGCAGATGCCGGCTTCTGCGACAGCTGCGGAGCGGCCCTGAACGCTTAGCCCGCCGGCTCGATCGCGACGATCTCCGCCGACCACGGGCAGAAGCGATCCCCGCTGATCATCGCGCGCTCCACGTCCGACGGCAGGCCGTCGCAGACCTCGGTCGTCCCGTCCGCGAAGTCGATGTCGGCCGGGTCGATGTGCCATGACCAGCCGGTGTTCACGCCGCCGTCGCCGTCTCGTACCACGAGCCCGTTGGGGATCCGTGGCGCCTCCTGGCCGGCGAGCAGCGCCTCGGCGATGGCGATGTCCGCCGGATCGGTGAGGAGGATCCGGTACTGCTCCGTCTCGCCCACGCGGAAGGTGGCAATGACCGGCCCGTCGGCTGCCGGCGTCCCGCTCGCCGTCGAGAGCGGCGTGGCGGTCGGTGTGGCGACCGGTTCGGTGGGTGATGCGCTCGGCGCCGAGGCAGAGGGCTCCGACGATGGGGTCGGCGTGGCCGTGCTGGTCGTGGTCGATGCACAGGCGGGCAGCAGGGCGGCGACCAGCAGCAGGGCGCCCCACGGTACGGCGCCCAGCCGCGGGTGAGGTCGGTTCGGCATGGCCCGGCTATCCTGCCGCACGCCGCGGGGCCTGAGCAACCGGACCAACGACCCATGGCGCCGCCGGTGTCGTTGGCGCGCCGTCGGCGAAGCGGACATCATTGATATCCCATGACAGCCCAGACCGATGGCGACCTGCGCGTTCGCAACGAACGCTGGCTGCTGGTCGCCGTGCTCGGCTACTCCGCGCTGGTCGTGACGCTGATGGTGCTCGGCGGCCTGTCCATCACGCCGGACGTGCTCCTCGTCGCATTCCTGCTCGTGGCCGTCCTGCTCGGGAGGACGCGGCTCTTCCTGCGGGACTGGCTGCCGTTCATCGCCATCTTCCTGGCGTACGAGCTCATGCGCGGCATCGCCGACGACGCCGGCTTCCCGGTCCACGTCGGCGACGTCATCGCCGCGGAGCGCTTCATCTCGTTCGGCCAGCTGCCGACCCAGCTGCTGCAGAACTGGCTCGCGCCGCCGAGCGGGGTCGGGATCGCGGCCATCGTGGCCACCGTCCTGTACATGCTCCACTTCGCGCTGCCCATCGTCACCGGCTTCCTGCTGTGGGTCTGGCGCCGGCCGCAGTACTACGAGTTCGTGGCTGCCTTCATCCTGCTCAGCTTCGCCGGCTTCGTGACCTACCTGCTGCTGCCGGTCGCGCCGCCGTGGTGGGCCGCGGATAACGGGCAGCTGAACGGACCATCCGGCGAGCCGCTGATCCGCTACCTCAAGCCGGATGCCTTCGCCGTCATCGCGGATCGGCTCGGCTTCGATGGCCGATGGCTCACCTCCTACGTCTTCTACGGCGTCAATCCCAACGGGGTGGCGGCCTTCCCGTCGCTGCACGCCGGCTATCCGTTCCTGTCGTTCCTGGTGCTGCGGCGTGCCTTCGGGCGCATCGGTTGGCTGGCGCTGGCGTATGGGGTGGCGGTCTGGTGGGCGATCGTCTTCACCGGCGACCACTACCTGGTCGACGTGCTGGGCGGGATCGCGTACGCAACCGTTGCCTACCTGGCCACGCCGCGCATCGGCGCGTGGGTCGCCTCCTGGCGCGCACGCCGAACCGCGGAGCGCTCCCTCGACGCTCCCCGCGACGAGGGCGCAGCGGCCTGAACGTCGTATGCTCCGCGCCTAGGAGGATCCGTGGCACAGCTCGCCGAGACCCGAGAGCCACAGGCCCCGAGCGCCCCGCAGGATCGCGACCTCTCGGCATGGTCCGATGCGCTGCTGCTGGGCGTGGCGGCGGCGTATGCCGTCTTCATCGGGCTGCTGACGGTCGTGCGCGGCGTACCCCTCAGTCCGGATGTGCTGGCCGTCGTCGCCGGCTTCGCGGTGGCGCTCGCCCTGCGCTCGCGTGCGGCCTTCCTCCGGGAATGGACGCCGTTCCTGGTGCTCTTCCTGGCCTACGAGCTGATGCGCGGCCTGGCCGACGACGCGGGGCTGCCGGTCCACGTCGCCGACGTCGCCTCGCTGGAACGCGTGCTCTTCGCCGGGCACCTCCCCACCGCGGTCCTGCAGGCCTGGCTGCGTCCCACCTCCGGCCCCGATGCGCTGGCCATGATCGGCACGGTGGCCTACCTGCTCCACTTCGTGCTGCCGATCGCCACCGGCCTGCTCCTGTGGCGGGGGAGGCACCGGCTCTTCCATCCCTACCTGGTGGCCCTCATCCTGCTCAGCTTCGCGGGCTTCGTCAGCTACCTGCTCCTGCCGGTGGCCCCACCCTGGATGGCGGCGCAGATGGGGCTCATCGGCTCCGCCCCGGGTGAAGCGGCGGTCGTCTACCTCAAGCCCGATGCCTTCGCCGGCCTGGCCGGCGCCATCGGCCTCGACGGGAATGCGCTCTACGACGTGGCCTTCCGGAGCCTGAATGCGAACCCGGTGGCGGCGTTTCCCTCGCTGCACGCGGCCTACCCGTTCCTCACCTTCCTGGTGCTGCGGCGCGCGTTCGGTCGGGCGGCGGGGATCGCGGCCTTCGCCTACTTCCTGCTCGTGGCGGTGACGATCGTGTACACCGCCGACCACTACGTCCTCGACGTGCTGGGCGGCGTGGCGTATGCCACTGCCGCGTACGGGGCGATGTGGTGGCTGGCGGGTCGCCGCAGCCTGGACGCCTGACCCGGAGCCTGGCTCAGCTCGCGACGGCAGGCACGCCCAGCACGACCGGCAGGAGGTTCCCGAAGAAATAGCCCGCGACTCCGGCGAAGGCGCCCAGCAGCAGGATCTCCAGCCCGGAGCGCAGCCATCCACGTGCCGTCCAGCGCGACTTCAGCACGCCGATCCCGAACAGGACCGATGCCGTGGCGACAACCGAGGCCCATGTCGCCACCGCCGTGTCGAGCAGCAGGTGCGGCAGGACCGGCACGGCTGCGCCGAGGCCGAACGACACCCCCATCACCACCGCCCCCTGCAGCGGCGATCCCTCGGCATGGTCGCCGGTGAGGCCCAGCTCCTTCTCGACCATCGTCTTGAGCAGCACGTCCGGGTGCGCCGCGATGGTGCGCGCCACCCCGGCCGCCTCGTCGGGCGGGAGCCCGTCCTCGGTGAGCATGTAGCCCACCTCGGCCTCGGCCTCGCCCGGCCGCTCGGCGACCTCCTCACGCTCGCCGACGATTTGCGCCTCGAAGATCTCGCGCTGGCTCTTGCTGCTCATGTACTC
>DASURX010000141.1:0-9695 GCA_036375355.1 Candidatus Limnocylindria bacterium | reverse complement strand
ATCAGCGCGCCCCCGCCAGCGCCGGCTCGTCCACGCGGGGCTGCCCGAGGCGCGTCTGGTCGCCGGGCGCCAGGAAGGCGCGCGCGGGGTCGGCGGTCCATTCCACGACGGCGGCCCCGGCGGTGTAGCCGGCGCCGAAGGCCACCATCAGGATCCGATCGCCAGGCTTGACGCGGCCTGCGGCCACGGCCTCGACCAGCGCCATCGGGACCGATGCCGCGCTGGTGTTGCCGTACTTCTCGATGTTGACGAAGACCTTCCCTTCGTCGATGCCGAGGTGCTTGACCACGCTGTTGATGATGCGCAGGTTGGCCTGGTGGAAGACGAACTGGTCAATGTCGCCGACCGCCAGGCCGGCGTCACGCAGCGCCGCGGCGGCGGAGTCTGCGAGCTGCCGCGTGGCGTACTTGTAGACGTCGCTGCCGGCCATGCGGATGTAGTGCATGCGCCCGGCGACCGTCTCGGCCGATGCGGGCCGCGCGCTGCCACCGGCCGGCACGATGATCGCGTCGCAGCCGGACCCGTCGCTGAAGAGCTCCCAGCCCAGCAGGCCGCCCGGCGCGTCGGATGCCGACAGGAGCACCGCCCCGGCGCCGTCGCCGAAGAGCACGCACGTGCTGCGATCGGTCCAGTCGATGAAGCGGCTCAGCACCTCGACGCCCACCACCAGCACGTTGCGATACATGCCGCTGCGGATGAAGCCGGTGCCAGTGGCCAGCGCGTACAGGAAGCCGGAGCAGGCGGCCTGCAGGTCGAAGCCGGCGGCGCGCGTGGCGCCCAGCTCGGTGGCGAGCAGCACCGCCGTGGCGGGCAGCTGGTAGTCCGGCGAGCAGGTTGCCACGATCACCAGGTCGAGGTCGGCCGGCTCGAGGCCCGCGACCGCCAGCGCGTCGCGCGACGCGTGCAGCGACAGGGTGGTGGCCGTTTCGTCGTCTGCCGCGATCCGACGCTCGCGGATCCCGGTGCGCGTCACGATCCACTCGTCCGAGGTCTCGACGATCGTGGCGAGCTCGTCGTTGGTCATCACCCGCCGCGGCGCGTACATCCCCCAGCCCGTGATCACCGCATTCGTCGTCATCCATCTCTCCTCATCAGCTGGGATCCACCTCGAGCACGGGCTGCTGGCGCTTCACGAGCGTCCCGCTCTCGACGAGGATGCGGGTCACGCGGCCGCCGACGTCCGACTTGATCTCGTTGAACAGCTTCATGGCTTCGATCAGGCCCACCACCGATCCCGCGCCGATCTCGCTGCCTACCTGCACGTAGGGCCGCGCTCCAGGCGACGGGGCGGAGTACCAGACCCCCGTCAGCGGTGCCGTCACGAATCGCATCCCGGGAGCCGGCTCGCCGTACGGCGAGGCGGGCGGGGCCGGCTGAGCGGCTGGCGCGGGCGCCGGGGTCGTCGCGGGTGTCGCAACCGGCGCGGGCGGGCGCGCCAGGCGCACGCTGAGCTCCCCGACCTCCACCTCCAGCTCGGCCAGGCCATGGCGCTCGAAGGCGGGCGACAGGATGTCGATCGCGCGCAGCACGCGCCCCGACTCGCCCGCCGGCTCGCTGGCCGACTCGCTCATGGCTCATACCGCTGGAAGATGAGGGTGGCGTTGTGGCCGCCGAACCCGAAGGAGTTGGTCATCACCGCCCGCATCTCGACGCGGCGCGCCTGGTTCGGCACGTAGTCCAGGTCGCACTCGGGGTCGGGGTTCTCGTAATTGATGGTGGGTGGCGCGATCCCCTCCTCGAGGGCGCGCACGCAGGCGACGGCCTCGCCCCCGCCGGCGGCGCCGAGCATGTGCCCGGTCATGCTCTTGGTGCTGCTCACCGGAATGGCGTAGGCACGCTCGCCGAAGACGGTCTTGATGGCGGCCGTCTCCGAGCGGTCGTTGGGTCCGGTACTGGTGCCGTGGGCGTTGATGTAGTCGATGGCATCGGTCCCCAGCCCGGCGTCGGCCAGGGCGAGGCTCATGCTGCCGACCGCACCACGACCGCCAGGCGCGGGGAGGGTGATGTGCGAGGCGTCGTCCGTGGCGGCGTAGCCGACCAGCTCGGCGCGGATCCGGGCGCCGCGGGCCAGGGCATGGTCGAGCGCCTCGATCACCAGCACGCCGGACCCCTCGGCGATCACGAAGCCGTCGCGGTCCGCGTCGAATGGACGTGAGGCGCGCTGCGGCTCGTGGTTGCGCCGGGTAGACAGCGCGCGCATCGCGGCGAAGGCCCCGACCGGGATCTCACCGATCCCCGCCTCGGCGCCGCCCACGATCATCACGTCGGCGTCGCCGCGTCGCACGATGCCCAGCCCCACGCCGATGGCGTGGTTGCCGGTGGCGCAGGCGCTGACGGTGGCCATGTTGGGGCCCCGCGCGTTGGCGTAGATGGCCACGAAGCCCGCGGCCATGTCCGGGATCATGGAGGTGACCAGGAATGGACCGATGCGTTCCACCCCCAGCTCGTGGGCCTCGATGATGTCGCGGATCATGGTCAGGATGCCGCCGATGCCCGAGCCGATGATGACGCCGCTTCGCTCGGCCAGGTCCTGGTCGACGATCGGCTGCTCCAGCCCGGCGTCGCGCATCGCCTGCGAGGCCGCCGCCCAGGCGAGGTGGACATAGCGGTCGTTGCGGCGCACCTCCTTGCGCGGCATCACCTGCTCGGCGTCGAAGCCCTTCAGCTCGCCCGCGATCTGGCTCGTCAGGCGGCTCGGGTCGAATGCCGTGATGCGGTCGATGCCGCTGCGACCCGCGACCAGGCCCTGCCAGAACGACTCGACGTCGTTGCCGAGCGGCGTGACGGCGCCGAGGCCGGTGACCACGACCCGGCGCTCGCCGTGGTCGCGGAAGCTGGGGCGGCGCCAGCGCTCATCCATCGGACAGGCCTCCGGCCAGCTGCTGGTCGCGCGGCACGATGATGCTGAGCGTCGCCTCGGCCGCCACCTCGTCCGCCACGCTGGCCACGGCCCGCACCCGCCCGAACATGCCGCGCAGCTTCTCGACGGTCACCTCCAGGCGCAGCGTGTCACCCGGCACCACCATGCGCCGGAAGCGGCACTCGTCGATGCCGGCGAACAGCCCGAGCTTGCCGCGGTACTCGGCGAGCGTCAGCACCGCGACGCCGGCGGTCTGGGCCAGCGCCTCGACGATGAGCACGCCGGGCATGATCGGGCGGCCCGGGAAGTGCCCGGTGAAATGCGGCTCGTTGGCCGTGACGCTCTTGATGCCCACGGCACGCACGCCCGGCTCGAGCTCGACCACCCGGTCCACCAGCAGGAACGGGTAGCGGTGCGGGAGGATGCGCATGATGTCGGCCGCCTCCAGCGGAAGCGCCGGCGGCTCGGTGGCCGGGGCGCCGGTCTTCTCGGTCGTCATCGGTCCCTCATTCGTCCGTCATCGGCTCCATCCGGTCAGGCTCCGCCCACGAAGGCTGCCGGGCCGACCCGGTCGAGCAGGTTGGTGCTCACCTCCGCCTGCAGGAACGCGGCGTTGTCCAGGATGCCGCGGTGGAAGGGCAGGTTGGTCTTCACGCCGCCGATGTGGAACTCGGCCAGCGCCCGGCGCGAGCGGGCGAGCGCGATCTCGCGGGTCTCGCCCCACACGATCAGCTTGGCCAGCAGCGAGTCGTAGAAGGGCGGCACCTCGTAGCCGGGGTAGAGATGCGTGTCCAGCCGCACGCCCGGCCCGCCGGGGAGCACCAGCTCCTCGACCACCCCGGTCTGCGGAGAGAAGTTGTCGCCGGGATCCTCGGCGTTGATGCGGAACTCGATGGCGTGGCCGCGGAACGTCACCTGGTCCTGGGTCAGCGACAGCCGCTCCCCGGCCGCCGTGCGGATCTGCTCGGTGATGAGGTCCACGCCGGTCAGCAGCTCGGTCACCGGGTGCTCGACCTGGATGCGGCAGTTGATCTCGATGAAGTAGAAGTTGCCGTCGCGGTCGAGGAGGAACTCGAGCGTCCCGGCGCTCTCGTAGCCGGCGGCCAGCACGGAACGGATGGCGAGGTCGCGCAGCCGCTCGCGGCCGGCATCGGTCATGGCCGGGGAGGGGCCCTCCTCGATGATCTTCTGGTGACGGCGCTGGATGGAGCAGTCGCGCTCGCCGAAGTGGATGCCGTTGCCATGCTGGTCGATCAGGACCTGGACCTCGACGTGCCGCGACTCCTCGACCCACTTCTCGAAGTACACGCTGTCGTCGCCGAAGGCGGCCTGCGCCTCGGACCGGGCCAGCGGCAGGCTGGTCTCCATCTCGCGAGGGGAGCGGACCAGGCGCATCCCGCGTCCGCCACCGCCGGCCGAGGGCTTGAGGAGCACCGGGTAACCGGCCTCGGCCGCCTGCTCGAGCGCGTCACGCAGGTCGGTGATGATGCCGCGGCTGCCCGGCACGGTGGGGAGTCCGTTGGCGGCCAGCATGCGGCGCACGGCGTACTTGCTGCCGAAGCGCTCGAGCACCTCCGCGCGCGGGCCGATGAAGTGCAGGTCGTGCGCCGCGCACACTTCGGCGAAGCCCGCGTCCTCGGAGAGGAAGCCGTAGCCCGGGTGGACGGCGTCGCAGCCGGTGATGAGGGCCGCCGAGACGACCGCCGGCTGGTTCAGGTAGCTGCGCCGGCTCTCCGGGGGGCCGATGCAGATCGCCTCGTCCGCCATCCGCACCGCCAGCGAGTCGCGATCGGCCTCGCTGTACGCGACCACCGCCGGCAGCCCCAGGTCACGACAGGCGCGCAGGATGCGCACCGCGATCTCGCCGCGATTCGCGATCAGGATCTTGTTGAACACTAGACCGATGCCTCGGCCGGCACGCCGGCGAGCGCCGCCACGGTCGCGTCCAGGCTCTGCCCGTCCGCGACGTTGAGCGTTCGGGCCTCGGGCGCGATGCGTCGCACCATGCCGGTCAACGCCGCGCCCGGGCCGAGCTCCACGAACGTGTCGACGCCATCGGCCATCATGCGCCGCACGCTGCGCACCCACTCCACCGGGGAGCTGACCTGCCGGGCCAGCAGGTCGCGGATACGTGCCGCGTCGCGCACCGGCTCGCCGGTCACGTTGCTGACCACCGGTGGGTCGGCATCGCGCCAGCTCACCGCGGCGAACGCCTCGGCGAGCGCGCGACCCGCGGCCGCCATGAGCGGCGAGTGAAATGGGCCCGACACGCGGAGCGGGATGACCCGTCGCGCGCCGGCCTCGCGCAGCGCTGCTTCCGCGGCCCCCAGCGCGTCGCTCGATCCGGAGATGACCACCTGCCCGGGGGCGTTGTCGTTGGCGACCACCAGGTCCTGCCTGCCCAGCGACGACACCGCGGCGGCCACCGCCTCGCGGTCCAGGCCGATCACCGCGTGCATGCCGCCCTCCACCGCCGCGCTCGCCATGAGCACGCCGCGCTGCGCCACGACGCGCACGGCATCGGCCAGCGAAAGGGTGCCGGCGGCAACCAGCGCCGCGTACTCGCCCACCGAGTGACCGGCCACGAAGGCCGGCTGCAGGCGCTGCCCGGCATCGGCCAGGCGTCCTTCCAGCGCGCGCAGGCAGGCAACCGACGTGGTGACCAGGCAGGGCTGCGTCTGGCGCGTGTCGTTCAGGCGCTCCTCGGGGCCGTCCCAGGCCAGGCCGGAGACGGGCCAGCCCAGGGCGGCATCAGCCTCGGCAAAGGCCGATCGCGCGCCGGGGTAGGCGTCGGCCAGGTCGCGCCCCATGCCGACCGCCTGCGAGCCCTGCGGGGAGAAGAGCAGCGCGAGCGTCATTCGGCGGGCTCCATCTCGATCAGCACCTGCCCGTACTCGACCGGCTCGCCGGCCTCGGTGACGAGGTTGCGCACCATCCCACCGCGGGGAGCGCGGACGTCGTGCCGGACGCCGAGCATCTCGACGTGTCCGAGTGGGTCGCCCTTCTGGACGGCGAGCCCGGGACCCAGGCCGTCGGCGTAGACGAAGAAGCCGACCGCCGGCGAGGTGACGCCCTGGGTGCCGTCCCCGGCGCGGTCGCCCGCCGGCAGGTGGGCCCCAACGGGCGTCGCGTGGCCCGCCGGTGCCGGAGTGGCGGCCGCCGACGGCTGCGCGACCGCGGACGCGGCGAGGTCCTGTCCGGCGACGACGCGCACCCGCAGCGTCCCGATGCGAACCTCGAGCTCGCCGACGCCGTGGCGCCGCAGCCGCTCGACCAGGCCTGGGATGACCTCGTCGGCAGCGCGTTGCACCTCCGCCAGCTCGTCGTCGCGTTCGCTCATGCGCCTCCCTCGTTGTCACTCCCTTCGTCGCCGCTGGGCCAGATCTCGCTCCAGCGCGGCCGACGCGGCACGCCCGGCAGGCGCAGCAGACGTCCCAGCCGTCGGCGCAGCGAATCGGCCTCGTCGGCGGGCCGCAGGTCGGCCTCGGCCTCGATCACCAGGCCGATGCCCCGAAGGCGAGCATAGCGGGTCGCCAGCAGCGTCTCCGGATCCTGGCGGCTGATACGGCCCAGCGCGGCCATGATCGCCTCCCTGATGACCCTCGCCGTCTCGGCGTGGTCGGCATGGGCGCCCTTCTCTGGCTCGCGGATGAGCGCATCCACCACGCCCAGGCGCAGCTGGTCGGCCGCGGTCATGCGCATCGCCGCCGCGGCCAGCGGCGCCTTGTCCGGCTCGCGCCACAGGATCGAGGCGCAGCCCTCCGGCGAGATGACCGAGTAGACGGCGTTCTCCAGCGCCAGCACCTCGTCCCCGACGCCGATCGCCAGCGCGCCACCCGAGCCCCCCTCGCCGACGATCACCACCACGATCGGCACCGCCAGTCCCGTCATCTGCTTGATGCTGGCCGCGATCGCCTGCGCCTGGCCGCGCTCCTCGGCGGCGGGGCCGGGAAAGGCGCCCGCGGTGTCCAGGAAGGTGACCAGCGGCATGCCCAGCTTCTCGGCCAGCGTCATCAGGCGCTGCGCCTTGCGGAAGCCCTCGGGGTGCGGCGAGCCGAAGTTGCGGGCGATGTTCGATTCGGTGTCGTTGCCCTTCTGGTGCCCGATCACCATCACCGGCCGGCCGTCGAGCAGCGCCGGGCCGCCCACGATGGCGGGGTCGTCGCGGAACGAGCGGTCGCCGTG
Organism: Candidatus Limnocylindria bacterium; assembly: GCA_036375355.1. Lineage (GTDB taxonomy): Bacteria > Chloroflexota > Limnocylindria > QHBO01 > QHBO01 > DASURX01. The sequence goes on along the minus strand of DASURX010000141.1, from coordinate 2,650 downwards.
CAGCTCCACGAAGTCGTCGAAGATGCGCGGCACCAGGTCCAGGGTATGCGGCCGCTGCGCGTGGCGCGCGAGCTGGACCCGGCTCCAGGCCTCGTCGATCTCGGCCTGCGTCGGCTCGGCGGCATCGAACGCCGTGAGCGTGGGCATCGCGATCGGCTCGGTCATCGGTCAGCCTCGTCGTTGCGCGACCGAGCGCGCGTGGCGGGCGCCGTGCCGTCGCCGCCGGCATCGGCCGTCTCGACGTCGATCCCGATCGTCTCGCTGACCGCGCCGCCCACGCGCTCGGCCAGGCCGGAGAGCATGCCCAGCGGTCCGCGTGGCCGCTGGTCGTCGCGGCCCCAGCCGTCGTCAAGGGTGCCGACCGGCAGCAGGCGCAGCAGCCGCGCCAGCGTCGCGCGCAGCTCGGGACGCGCGACGACCAGGTCCACGAAGCCGTGCTCCAGCAGGAACTCGGCGGTCTGGAAGCCGTCCGGCAGCTCTTCGCCGACCGTGCCGCTGGCGACCCGGGCGCCGGCGAAGCCAATCAGCGCGCGGGGCTCGGCCACGATCACGTCGCCCAAGCTGGCGAAGCTGGCCAGCACGCCGCCGGTGGTGGGATCGGTCAGGACGCTGATGTACGGGATCCCGGCAATGTCCATGCGCGGCAGCGGCGCGGCTGTCTTGGCCAGCTGCAGCAGCGAGAGCGTGCCCTCCTGCATGCGGGCGCCGCCCGAGGCGCTGACGACGATGGCCGGGATCCGCTCGGTGAGGGCCGCCTCGAAACAGCGGGCCAGCTTCTCGCCGACCACGCTGCCCATGCTGCCACCCATGAAGCGGAAGTCGAAGATGCCGATGGCGACCCGCTGTCCCTCGATCGTGCCGGTCCCCCACACCGCGGCCTCACGCAGGCCGGTCTTGATGGCGGCCGCCTCCAGGCGGTCGGGGTATGCCTTCTGGTCGTGGAAGCCGAGCGGGTCGCCCGAGCGCAGGCGCGCGTCGCGCTCCACGAAGCTGCCCTCGTCCAAGAGCAGCTCGATGCGCTCGCCGATCCCCATCCGGAAGTGGTGCCCGCAGGTCGGACAGACGCGCAGGTTGCGCTCCAGCTGGCGGTTGAAGATCTGCGAGTCGCACGATGGGCACATGGTCCAGGCGTCGGTCGGGACCTCGCGGCGGCGGAGCGGGAACTTGATGCGCATGGGCCTTCTACCTGTGCAGCGGCCGGTGTGCCGATTGGCGTCGAGCGGTGAGCCAGACCGCCACGGCGGTGACCGTCACGCCCACCGCGGCCGACGAGACCGCGCCGGCGGCGATCAGCCGGCGGCGATCGGCCAGGTTGCGTCGTGCGGCATCGCCCGCGCGCCCCGCCAGCCGCAGCACAAGGTTGGGCTCGACCAGCTGCGCGGCCAGGCGCTGCGAGAAGCCGTCGGCGGCGGGTATCGGCGGCAGCGCCGCTCGAACCAGGGTCGCGGTGCGCAGCAGCGGGCGCAGGTCGCCGTCGACCACCGGATCGTCGCCGTCGACCACGCGGTCGATGGCCCGATCCAGGCGTTCGGCCGGGCTCGGGGTGCGCATGCCTACCTCCGTGCTGCCGCCACTCGCGTCGTCCGCGCGTGCCGGAGCGCGGTCACGACCGGAGGGGCCTCACATCCTAGGCCAACACCGGCCCGTCCGATTCGTTACACCCCTGAGCGGTCGTCCCGGCGGCGCGTCACTCGTCCGCGATACGTGATCCCAGGTCACGCAGGGCCCGATGCAGCAGGACGCGCACGGCGCCCGGTGATCGTCCGAGGACGTCGCCGATCTCCGCCGACGACAGGCCCTCGACGAAGCGCAGCAGGACGACCTGGCGCCGGTCGTCGGGCAGCGAGCGCACCGCCGCCATCACCGTGCGCAGGCGGTCGGCACGGTCGAGCATCCGGGCCGGGTCGGCGTTCGGCGCCGACCGGTCGAAGTCGTCGGGAAGCGGCACCGTCCGGCGCCGCGCGCGGTGACGGTGGACGTTGGCAATGGTGTGGTGCGCCACGGTGAAGAGCCATGCCCGGAAGCTGGACCCGTTCGGCCGGAAGGAGGCGAGGCCGCGCAGCGCGTCGGCGAAGGTCCGGGCGGTGGCGTCCTCGGCGTCGTGGTGGTCGCCGAGCTGGTAGAAGGCATAGGCGTAGACGCGGTCCAGGTAGCGCCGATACAGCACGGCGAAGGCGGCGCGGTCCGCCTGCGCGGCCGCGACGGCCGGCAGGTCGGGGTCGCCGCCCGGCGCGGCGCCGAGGGCAGGTTCCGGCCTCACGCCGGTCCCTCAGCGGCGTCGCGCACGCCCACCACCTCGCCGCTGGCCAGCGCCACCCGGCCGGCCGGCGCGTCCAGCAGCAGGGCGCCGTCGGCGGCGTAGCCCGCGACGACGCCCTCGATCCGCTCGACGCCCAGCTCCACCACCACGCGCCGGTCGCGCAGCGCGGAGCGCTCGTGGAGGCGTGGAATCGGCGAGGCGCCAGCCTCCAGGGCCGCGACCTCCCGATCGAGCGCCTCGAGCAGCCGCGCGAGCAGCATGATACGGTCAACGGCTTGCCCCGCCAGCTCCGCCAGCGAGGTCGCGCGCACCGCGATCTCCGGCGGCATCTCGGCCCGCGACCAGTTCACGTTGACGCCGATGCCGACGACCGCCTCGATCAGCCGATCC
>DASURX010000140.1:0-4854 GCA_036375355.1 Candidatus Limnocylindria bacterium | reverse complement strand
GTCCGATCGCTTCAACGCGGTGCGCTGGGGCGTCGCCCGCCGAATCGGGATCGCCTGGGTGCTGACTCTTCCCGCCGCCGGACTTGCCGCGGCGCTGGCCTACCTGCTGCTGCGGCCCCTCCTGGGCTGAGCTCGACGGCTTACCCGAAGAGCGCCAGGCGGATACCGACCAGCACCAGCAGCACGCCAAAGGCGCGCTGCACCGCATCGGCCGGCAACGAGAGGCCGATGCGAGCCCCGACATAGGCGCCGAGCAGCAGTCCCACGGCGATGAGCACCGCGGGCCACACCGCGATCTGCCCCTCGCGCCAGTACTGGTAGGCCCCCAGGGCGCCGACGGGCGCCAGCAGCGCCGCCAGGGAAGTTCCCGCGGCCATCGGCTGGGTGAACCCGGCCAGCAGGATCAGGCCCGGGACGATGATCAGGCCACCGCCGATGCCGAACAGGCCGGACAGGACGCCGGCGCCGAGTCCCAGGGCGGCGCTGAAGAGCAGTTGCATCGTGCCTCCTTCGTTCGCGGGGTCGTCGATGACGCCAGCCTACGGCCTCGGCGCTTTGACCTGCCCATAACACGTCGCTAAGGCGCGATTAAGGCGGCGCCATGACGATCAGGGCGCAACCGTGCCGACGATCGACGAAGAGGAGACCATCTTGACCGCCACGCGCTTCGCGCAGCGAGCCATCCCCGCAGCCCTTGTCGCAGCACTGCTGGCCGCGTGCGGCGGCCAGGGCGCCACGTCGAGCGCCGGATCACCAGGGGCCGGCATGAACGCCGACCTGCTCGGCGCAGGCGCGACCTTTCCCGATCCGCTGTACCAGGAATGGATCGGCGCATTCGTCGGGGACAACCCGGGCGTCACCATCACCTACGAGCCCATCGGCTCCGGCGGCGGCGTGGAGCAGTTCACCGCGAAATCGACCGATTTCGGCGGGTCGGACGCCTTCATGACCGATGACGAGCTCGCCGCGGCCCAGGATGCCTGGGGCTGCGACGTGGTCCACATCCCAACCGTCTTCGGCGCGGTGGCGGTGGCCTACAACCTCTCCGGCGTCGAGAGCCTCACGCTTGATTCCGAGACCCTGGCCGCCATCTTCCTGGGTGAGGTCACGCAATGGAACGACCCGGCCATCGCGGATCTCAACGAGGGCGTCTCCCTGCCCGATGAGCCGGTCATCGTGGCGCACCGATCCGACGGATCGGGTACGACGAGCATCTTCACCACGTACCTGGACGACGAGAGCGCCGATTGGCATGACCAGGTCGGCAAGGGCAAGGAGGTCGGCTGGCCGGTGGGCGTCGGCGGACAGGGCAATGACGGCGTGGCCGCCGCGATCGCCCAGAACGACGGCGGCATCGGCTACGTGGAGCTGTCGTATGCGATCCAGAACGATCTGTCGGTGGCGTCCATGGTCAATGCCGACGGCAAGGCCATCGAGCCCAGCCTCGAGTCCACCGCAGCCGCGGCGGACGGCATCGAGATCCCCGATGACCTGCGCTTCAGCATCCTCGACGTGGGAGGCGACGGCTACCCGATCGCCGGTGCGACCTGGATCCTGGCACCGACCTGCGGCATGGACGCAACCAAGGCCGATGCGCTCAAGGCCTTCCTGACGTGGGCCCTGCAGGGCGGAGACGGCACCGCTGAGGAGCTGCTCTACGCCCCGATCGGCGAGGCGCTGCAGGATAAGGCGCTCGCCAACGTCGAGCGTATCAACGAGGGCGGCCAATGACGGCGGCCCCGGCCAGCGTCGGGCCGCTCGCCGCCATCCGCCGCCGTCGGGTGGCGGATCCGGCGTTTCGCTGGGTCCTGCTCGGCGCCAGCCTGCTGGTGCTGGTGGTGCTGGCGCTGATGATCGGCTCCACCACCCTGGACGCCATCCCGGTCTTCGTCTCGCAGGGCATCTGGAGCTTCCTGACCGGGACCACCTGGGACCCGGGATTCTCTCGGACCGAGATCACAGGCACCTACCAGGCCGGGGTCTTCATCTACGGGACGCTTGTGACCAGCCTGATCGCGATCGTGGTGGCGCTGCCGGTGGCGATCGGCATCGGACTGTTCCTGACCAACGTCGCACCTCGGCGCCTGGCGCGGCCGCTGGTCTACCTCGTCGAGCTGCTGGCGGCCGTCCCCAGCGTGGTCTACGGGCTGTGGGGGCTGCACTTCTTCGCGCCGGTCGTGCTCAAGCCGGCGGCGCAGGCGATCAGCGGGGAGCTGGGCTGGCTTCCGATCTTCGCCGGGCCTGTGATCGCCTTCAACTTCTTCTTCGCCGGCATCGTGCTGGCGATCATGATCGTCCCGATCATCAGCGCCATCGTCCGCGAGGTGTTCGCCGCCGTGCCCGAGGCGGAGCGCCAGGCCGCCTATGCGATGGGCGCCACGCGCTGGGAGGTGATGCGCTCGGTGGTGCTGCCGCGCAGCCGGCCGGGCATCATCGGCGCCACCATGCTGGGGCTGGGCCGTGCGCTGGGCGAGACGATCGCGGTCGCCCTCCTGATCGGCGGCGGGACGGCCATCAACGCCAGCATCTTCCAGCAGGGCGAGTCGATTGCCGCGAAGATCGTCAACACCTTCCAGGAGTCCTCGCCGGAGGGCATCGATGCGCTCATCGCGCTGGGCGTCACGCTCTTCGCACTGACGATCGTCATCAACCTCGCCGCCCGGCTGATCGTGCGGCGCATGGGCGACGTCAGCGGTGAGGCCGTGGCATGACGAGCGCGGCACCGGTCGCCCGGCCTTCCCTGCGACAGGCCTCTGGCCCCGCCCGCCGGCGTGCCGCCTTCAGCGGCGCCATGAACGCGCTGCTGGCCGCCGCCGTGCTGCTGGCGCTCATCCCGCTGGGGCTGATCCTGGCGGTCATCGTGGCCAAGGGCCTGCCAGCCATGAACTGGGAGTTCCTGACCGGCACGTTCAACTTCTCGCGCCGCGAGTCTGGCGGCGGGTACCTGCACGGCCTGGTCGGGACGCTGTACATGGGCGGCCTGGCCGCACTGATGGCCATTCCGGCGGGGATCGCGGCCGCCGTCTTCCTGACCGAGTTCCCGCGGCACCCCGTCAGCGGCCCGGTGCGCTTCTTCTCGGACGTGATGACCGGCGTACCCAGCGTGTTCGTCGGCCTGTTCGTCTATACCCTGCTGGTGCGTCGCATCGGCTTCGGGACGTTCGTCGGCGCCGTGTCGCTGGCGATCATCATGCTGCCCATCGTCGTCCGCTCATCGGAGGAGATCCTCAAGCTGGTCCCCGGCGAGCTGAAGCGGGCCAGCTACGCCCTCGGCGCCAGGCGCTGGCAGACCGTCCTCTCGGTCGTGATCCCGACCGCGGCGCCCGGCCTCGTGACTGGCGCCATGCTCGCCGTGGCGCGCGCCCTGGGCGAGACGGCGCCGCTGGTGCTGACCGCCCTGGCGGCCAACCAGGTCGTGTTCGACCTCCAGGGTAGTGGCCAGTCGGCGCTGCCACTGCTGATCTTCCGCGAGGCGCGCGGTGCCTTCGAAGCCGGCCAGCAGCGAGCCTGGGCGGGCGCGCTGGAGCTGATGCTGCTGGTCCTGGTGCTGACCGTCCTGGCTCGCCTCATCGGCGCGCGGAGGCCTGCCGGCACATGAGTGGCACCGGCATTACCATCGGCCTGGAGCGGGATACCGCCCAGGAGGAGCTCGCGTTCTTGACGACCGCCGACCAGGCACAGCCTGCCCTCGCGCACGAGGCCGATGCCGCGCTCGACCCCGTCTTCGAGCTGCGTGGCATGTCGGTGCACTACGGCGCCTTTCGCGCCGTGCGCGACATGGACCTGTCCATCGAGCGGCACCGGATCACCGCGCTCATCGGTCCATCCGGCTGTGGCAAGTCGACCGTGCTGCGCAGCCTGAACCGCATGAACGACCTCATCCCGGGCGCGCGGGTGGAGGGAGAGGTCCGGTACAACGGCGAGGACATCTACGACCCCGCCGTGGACGCGGTCGAGGTGCGGCGGCGGATCGGGATGGTGTTCCAGAAGCCGAACCCGTTCCCCAAGTCGATCTACGACAACGTCGCCTTCGGCCCACGCCTGAACCGCTTCCGCGGCGACCTGGACGATCTGGTCGAGGCGTCCCTGCGCCGCGCGGCGCTGTGGGACGAGGTCAGGGACAAGCTGCGCAGCAACGCCCTGTCGCTCTCCGGCGGACAGCAGCAGCGGCTATGCATCGCCCGCGCCATCGCGGTGGAGCCGGATGTCATCCTGATGGACGAGCCGTGCAGCGCGCTGGACCCGATCGCCACCCTGCGCATCGAGGAGCTGATGCGCGAGCTCAAGGAGAACTACACCATCGTCATCGTGACCCACAACATGCAGCAGGCGGCGCGTGCCAGCGACACGACCGCATTCCTGACCATGGGCACCGATCGCGCCGGCTACCTGGTGGAGGTGGCGCCCACCCAGCAGCTCTTCACGCGGCCGGCGAACCGGCTCACCGAGGACTACATCACGGGGCGCTTCGGATGACCGATCCCGAGCACGGCGCGGCGGACAGCCACGGCGCGCCGGACAGCCACGGCGCCATCCGCACCGGCTTCGACGAGTCGCTGTCCCGCGTCAAGGACGACGTGCTGCGCCTCGGCGCGTTGGTCGAGGAGGCGCTGGAGCGGGCGGGACGCGCCATGCAGGAGCGCGACGTGGACCTGGCCGACCAGGTGCGCTGGGACGACGCCAACGTCAACGACCTCCAGCGCCGGGTGAACCAGGAGATCACCGCGATCCTGGCCACCCAGCAGCCGATGGCCCGCGACCTGCGCGAGCTGCTGGCGCTGTACCACGCATCGGCCGAGCTGGAGCGCATGGGCGACTACGCGGTCAACATCTCGAAGCTTGCCCAGCAGATGG
>DASURX010000139.1:0-15289 GCA_036375355.1 Candidatus Limnocylindria bacterium | reverse complement strand
CCCGGCGACCGGCTCGCCTACGTCGTCGAGCGCGAGGGCGGGCGGGCAACGTTCAGCGTGCAGCTGGGGCGTTATCCGCTCGCGGCGGTCCTGGCGGCGAGCTGGAGCACGATCCTGTGGCTGGCCGCCATGGCAGCTATGGCGGTGTACCTCTTCCTGCGGCGGCCCGCGGAGGCCGCGACGCGTGCGCTGCTCATCGCGGCGACGGCCATCCTGGCCAGCACGCTGCCGTGGCTCACCGGCCTCGGCCCGGCGGACGTCGTCGCCGGCGTGCTGCTGCCCGCCCTCTTCCTGGTGGCGACCTTCGCCCTCTACCAGCTGTTCTGGTCGGCAGTGCTGCACTTCAGCCTGGTCTTCCCGCAGCCGATCGCGGGGCAGCCTCGCCAGCGGCGCCTGGTCCTGCTCGCCTACCTCCTGCCCGCCGCGGCGCAGCTCGCCTGGATGGCGGGGACCGCGTTCGGCGCACCGAACCTGCTGGCCTGGATCGGTGGCTGGACGGTTGCCCAGCTGGTGATCGTCCCGGCGGTCATCATCGCCATCGGCGTCGCGCAGGTCGTCCAGTGGCGGCGCTCGACGCCGGTCGAGCGCGCCTGGCTGCGCGGCATCGCGCTGGCATCGGGGATCGCGATCGTCGGCGTGCTGGCCGGCTGGTACCTGCCGCAGGCCGTGACCGGCTCTGCGTTCCTGCCGTGGAGCGCGATCGGCCTGCCGGGGATGGCCTTCCCGTTGGCGCTGGGCGTGGCCGTCGGCCGCGGCCAGCTGTTCGGGATCGAGAGCGTCGTGCGCCGCTCCCTGGTCTACGGTGGCCTGACCGCCGCGGTGGTGCTCGCCTACGCAACGACGGTGGTGGTGCTGGGCGCGGTGCTGAACGGCGAGGGTCCATACGCGGTGACGCTGCTGGCCACGGGCGTGGCCGCGCTGGTGGCACTGCCGGTGCGCGACCGGCTGCAGCGCGGCGTCGGCCGGCTCTTGTACGGGGACCGCGACGAGCCGCAGCGGGCGATCGCCCGCCTGTCCGAGCGCCTCGCCGCCGCACCGGAACCGGCCGAGGTGCTGCCCATGGTCGCCGAGACGGTCGCCGATGCCCTGCGCCTGCCGTACGCCGCGATCGAGCTGCGACGCGACGACGGGGTCAGCGTGGCGGCCGCGCACGGCACGCCGCGCGGGGGCCTCGAGCGGCTGGCGCTGGTGCATCGCGGCGAGGAGATCGGCTGGCTGGCGCTCGCGCCGCGCACGCCGGGTGAGGCGTTCTCGGCCGCCGATCGCGCGCTGCTCGCCGAGCTGGCCCGGCAGGCCGGTGCCGCGGCGTATGCCGTGCGCCTCACCAGTGAGCTGCAGCGATCGCGGCAGCAGCTGGTCACTGCACGCGAGGAGGAGCGCCGGCGGCTGCGCCGCGACCTGCACGACGGGGTCGGCCCGGCGCTGGCCGGGTCGCTCATGAAGCTCGAGGCCGCGCGAGCGGTGGCGCAGGGCGACGCGGGCGAGGCGGATCGCCTGCTGGCGGAGCTGGCCGCCGAGACGCGCCAGGCGATCGACGACATCCGCCGCATGGCGTACGAGCTGCGGCCGCCGGCACTCGACCAGCTTGGCCTGGGCGGCGCCCTGGAGCTCGAGGCGCGGCGCCTGGCGGGAAACGGGGTGTCCGTGCACGTGCAGTCCCCGCCGACGCTTCCCGGCCTGCCGGCCGCGGTCGAGGTCGCGGCATACCGGATCGCCATGGAGGCGCTGACCAACGTCATCCGCCACGCTGCCGCGCGGAACGCGTGGATGGAGCTGCGGCTGTCGGGACGTGGCCTGGAGGTCGAGGTGCGCGACGATGGGGCGGGGATGGCCGTTGGGTCCGGCCCCGGCATCGGGCTGACGTCGATGCGCGAACGGGCAGAGGAGCTCGACGGCGCGCTGGAGATCGGCGCGGCGTCCGAGGGTGGGCTCCGGGTGACCGCCACGCTGCCGCTGCCGGGGGATGGCGCGGGTGGCTGAACCGATCCGCGTCCTGGCGGCCGAGGACCACCCGGTCTACCGCGACGGCCTGCGCGCGCTCCTCTCCTCGTCGTCGGAGGTGACGTTGGTCGGCGAGGCCGAGGACGGGGATGCCGCCGTGCGGCTCGCGGCCGAGCTGCAGCCGGACGTGGTGCTGATGGACATCCGCATGCCGGGCCGCAACGGGATCGACGCCACGCGCGCCATCCTGGCCGCGCGCCCGGCGACCGCGGTGCTGGTGCTGACCATGCACGACGACGACGAGTCGGTCTTCAACGCCATGCGTGCCGGCGCGCGCGGGTACCTGCTCAAGGACGCGGAGGCGGGCGAGCTGCTGCGCGCGATCGACGCGGTGGCGCAGGGTGGCGCGGTGTTCGGGCCCGGCGTGGCGCGCCGGCTGGTCGCCTTCTTCGCATCCGCCGGGGCGTCGCTGCGGCCCGCGCCCTTTCCTGAGCTGACCGAGCGCGAGCGCGCGGTGCTGGATCGCATGGCCCGTGGCGAGAGCAACGCGGTGATCGCGGACCGGCTGGGGATCAGCCTCAAGACGGTCCGAAATTACGCCAGCATGATCTTCGACAAGCTCATGGTCGCCACGCGCGCCGAGGCGATCGTGCGCGCCCGCGAGGCGGGGCTGGGTGATGTCGCGCGGCACGGGGGCGGCTGATTCCCGGGCTGCGCGGGACGACGGCCCCATGACGCCGGGCGGCGCCCTCCAGCAGCCTCTGCACCGATGAGCTCCGACCGCACCCTGCGCCTCGCTCGCCTCGCCTTCCTCGTGCTGGCGTGGGCCTTCGTGGCGTGCCTGGCGGTGCAGCTCTTCCTGGTCGGGCTGGACGTCTTCCGCCCCGACGGCCTCAAAGCCGCCGATGGGACGCCCGGGGTTCACCGCGAGTTCGCCTACCTCTACGGCTGGATCGCACCCGGGCTGGTGCTGCTGGCCGTGGCGGGCAGGCTGCGGCGCGATCGGCTGCTGCTGACGATGGCGCTGCTCGTGCTCTTCGCGGTGCAGACCTACCTGCCCACGCTCGCCGATCGCGCGCCGCTGCTGGCGGCGCTGCACGCGGTGAACGCGCTGGCCGTGGTGACGGTGGCGGTCACCCTGGCGCTCGGCGCGCGCGACCAGGTCCGCCTCGTTCCGCGCACGGGAGGGTCCTAGACCGATGCAGCTCGTTCGCTACCTGTACGCCGCGGTGGCCGTCGGGTTCCTGGCCGGCGTCGCGTACCAGGTCTTCCTGGCCGGCATGGCCGTCTTCGGTGCCGGGCAGTGGGCCAACCACGTGGACTTCGGCTACCTGGTGGCCGCCGTCCCGCTGCTGCTGGTGATCCTCGCCTGGCCGGCACGAGCCGGCCGCTCGACGCTGATCCTCTCGGTCGTCACGCTGCTGGTGGCGCAGGTCCAGACCTTCCTGCCCGCGTTCCGCGAGGACCTGCCGGTGGTCGCTGCGCTGCACCCGGTGAACGCCATGCTCGTGTTCGGCTGTGCCGTCCTGGTGGCGCGTCGCGGGATCGCGCTGGCGCGCCAGCCGCTGCCTGCCGCGCCTACCGCACCCGACCCCGTACGCGCCTGACGGAGGACAAAGGACCGATGGACTTCTATCCCTGGCTGGTCGTCGCCCACGTGCTCGGCGCCTTCGGCTTCGTGGCCGGGCACGGCGTGTCGATGTTCGCTGCCTTCCGGCTGCGCTCCGAGCGCGATCCGGGACGGGTCACCGCCCTGCTCGACCTGTCCGGCGCGAGCCTGGGCGTGGTCTACGTCTCGCTGCTGGTGCTGCTCGCCGCGGGCATTGCCGCGGGCTTCGTGGGTGGCCACTGGGGCAGCCTCTGGATCTGGACCTCGATCGCGATCCTGGTCGCGGTGATCGCGCTGATGTACGTCCTCGCGACTCCCTACTACGGCAACATCCGCCGCGCCGTGGGCCAGAAGGTGTACGGCGACAAGAAGGAGGCTCCCCCGCCCGAGCCGCTGCCGGCCGGCGAGCTGGCGATGCTGCTGGACACGTCCCGGCCCTACCTGCTGGCGGCCATCGGGGGCATCGGGCTGGCGGCGATCATCGGCCTCATGTTCCTGAAGCCGTTCTGAGCCGGTACATCGGGTATTCCGGCACGCGAGCGGCCTCATCTGCGGCGAATTGCCGCATGTATCGGGTAATCGTGAGCGTGAGCAGGGACGTTGGGCCGCCTCATGCTCGCCATTACCCGATGTACCGGGCGGAACGCCACGCGAACTGCCCGTTCTGCAGAGGATTGCCCGATGAATCGGGCCAACCCCGCGAAGCGGAGTGCCGCGCGACGAGGAAGCGTCCCCGTCGCGCGGCGATGGCAGGCTCAGGCGGGTGCGGCCGCCTCGGCCTCCGGCGCTCCGATTGGCAGCGCCTCCCCGGTCTCGATAAGCGTCTTGAGGCCGGACAGGATCATGGCCCAGCCGCTGCCCGTCTGCTCGTAGGTGGCCGTCTCGGACGCGAAGCCGTCGTGCACGACCGATAGCCGGCAGGTCTCGCCCATGGGCGTGATCTCCCAGCTGACCCGCGTGGGCGCGTCGTTGACGGTTGCGTCCCACTTCACAGCGAAGGTGTGGACCAGCCGGCGCGGCGGATCGGCCTCGACGATGGTCCCCTCGATGTCCAGGCGCCCATCGGCCTGGCGGTAGGTGATCGGCGACCCGACCCCGAAGTCGGAGTCGACGCGCGAGCCGAAGTAGTAGATCTGCGTCATGGCCGGGTCGGTGATCGCCTGCCACAGGCGCTCCGGCGTGGTGCGGATATAGACCTCGTAGACGTGCCTGGGTGCGGTCATCGGTCTCGTCTCCTGGCTGTCGGATGAGGGTGGTCAGCTCGCTGCCCCGGCCGGCTCGGGGATGTCGATGTCCAGCGGTTCCCCGGTTTCGAGCAGCGTCTTCAGGCTGGACAGGATCGGGCTCCAGCCCTTCCCAACCGACCGGTAGGTGCTCGTCTCCCCGTCGAAGTCGTCGTGGGTGAGGCGCAGCAGGCACGCCTCGCCCATCGGCTCGATCTCCCAGGTGCAGCGCGACGGCCGCTCCGCGACCTGTTCGGCGTCCTGGGTGAAGTGGAAGGTGTGGACCAGGCGACGCGGAGCCTCCGCCTCAACGATCTGGCCCTCGATCGTGATGGTGCCGTCGGTCCAGGTGTAGGTGATCGGGTCGCCGGCCTTCCATCCGGAGGCAACCCGCGTGTGGTGGTAGTAGCGCTGCGTGAGATCCGGATCGGTGAGGGCCTGCCACAGGCGCTCGGGCGTGGTGCGGATGTAGACCTCGTAGACGTGCTTGGGTGCGGTCATCGGTCCAGGAGCCTCCAACGTTGCCTTCAGGTCGGCGAGCCCGGCCGTCCAGGATGCCGCGAAGCGGCTGATCCATCGGTCCGCGATGAGCTGGATCGGCACCGGGTTGAGGTAGTGGAGCTTTCGGCGTCCGTCGCGACGGGTGGTGACCAGCCCGGCGTCGGCGAGCACGCGCAGGTGCTTCATGACGCCGAAGCGGGTCATCCCGGGCACGATCTCCTCGAGCTCGCCGAGCGAGCGGCCGTCGCGCTCGTGCAGGGCATCCAGGAGGGCGCGCCGGTTCGGATCGGCGAGGGCCCGGAAGACTCCTTCCATGCGCCGATGTTATGTGACTATATGGTCACGTGTCAACCCGGAGGATCGGCTCAGCTCGGAAGCTTGCCCGGGTTGAGCAGGTAGGTGCGCATCGCCCCCTTGCCCTTGACCTCGACGTCCTCGCGGACCTCCCACGGGTAACGGTCGCGGACCCGCTCCCAGGTCGCGGCGGTGACCTGGATGCAGCCTGGAACGCCGCTCGACTCCATGCGTGAGGCGGTGTTCACGGTATCGCCCCACAGGTCGTAGCTGAATTTCTGGCGACCGATGATGCCCGCCACCACCGGCCCGGTGGCGATGCCGGTCCGCATCTGGAGCCGATGGTCCCCGATCGGCGGCTGGGCATCCGCCGCGGCGTGCATGGCCAGCGCCATCTCCAGCATCACCGTCGCGTGGTCGGGACGCTGCTCCGGGACGCCGGCGACCACCATGTAGGCGTCGCCGATGGTCTTGATCTTCTCGAGCCGATAGCGTTCGGCCAGCTCGTCGAACGCCGAGAAGAGGTCGTTGAGCGCTGCGACCACGGTTGCGGGCGCAGCGCGCTCCGAGAACGGCGTGAAGTCGACGACGTCGCTGAACAGCACCGTCACCTCCGGGCAGTGGTCGGCGATCACCCGCTCGCCGGCGTTCAGGCGCTGGATGATCGCCTCGGGCAGGACGTTGTGCAGCAGCGCCTCGGACTGCGCCCTGGCCCGCACCCGCTCGCCGTCGATGAACGCCACCAGGCCCAGCGCGACCGCGGTCGTTCCGAGCAGGTTCATGGCGTACAGCGGCACGCCCAGCTCCGGCGGCAGCGGCGATGTCCGGGTGCGCAGCACCGGATCGGCGACCGCGCCCACGAGCACGACCAGCACCACCGCGGCCAGCGCCAGCGGGCCAGCGCGCCGCCCGAAGAACAGGACCGCACCGATCGGCACCAGCACCGACCAGATGGTGTTGCCGTTGCCCTGCAGCAGCCCGCCCAGCGACACGATCCCGGTGCCGATCGTGAGCAGGCCCACCACCAGCATCACCACCACGAAGGGCTCGGTCCGCCCGGTGCGGGCGAACCACCACTCTCCGATCGCCAGCAACGTGATCTGCGCACCCGCCACGACGGACATCTCGGGCCGGCCGACCGCCAGCCCCAGGGCGAAGTAGAAGATGGAGGCCAGCGCGACCGCGATGCCCACGATCACCGCCGTCCGCTTGCGGACGCGCAGGTCGGCGTCGTCGCCGGGCCGCTGCCCGATCTCGATGTAGCGCCGGAGCAGGTTCCTGGCTGCGGACGACGCCGAACTGCTCATGCACGCACGAGCGTAGCGCGGGGGCCGCACGTCCGGGCTGATGCGGGCGCAACGGCACTGGCGCCGGCGCGAACATCGGCGCGACCCTCAATGCATGGAAGCCTTCCGCTGGTGCACGCGCGGCCTCAACCGGCTGGTCATGCTGCCGTGGTTCCGTTTCGGCCGCGGCCCGCGCCCGACGCGCGCCGGCGGCTGGCTGTGCGTGCTGCGTACCCGCGGCCGCCGCTCCGGCAAGGCGCGCGAGATCCCGCTCGACTATGCCCCGGCCGGCAGCGACGCGATCTGGATCGGCGCGGGCTTCGGCGAGCGCACCCAGTGGCTGCACAACGTTCGCGCCGACCCGCACGTCGAGGTCAACCTGCAGGGCCGATGGCGTCGCGGCCTGGCGACCGAGATCACGGACCCCGGCGAGCGGGTGCGCGGCGGACGCGAGCTGATGACCCACGCCGGCTTCATGGGCTACATCTACGGCTTCAGCCCGTACCGCGTCTCGGATCGTCGGCTGGCGCGGGCGCTGCGCGACATGGTGCTCCTGCGCGTCGACCTCTCACCCTCGACCTAGCCGGCGCGCAGGGCCTCCTCCGGCGTCGGCCGCGAGCGGAAGAAGGCATACAGCGACAGGTCGTACACCGTCTTGACCACCCCGCCGGCGACGAGCGGGATGCCGATGCCCACCGGCACCAGCAGCGCGCCCGCCACGGCCGGCCCGATCACCTGCCCCACGCTCCGGGCCAGGGAAGTGACTCCGGCGGTCGCGGTCCGCTCGTCGGGATCGACCACGGCCATCGTGTACGACTGCCGCGCCGGCACATCCATGCTCGACAGCGCCGCCCTGGCCAGCATCATTCCCACCGCCAGCGGCAGGGTTGGCGCGAGCGCGGCGCCGACGAGGAAGACGTTCGACGGGATGTGGGTGAAGACCATCGTCCGGATGAGGCCGATGCGGCCCGCGATCCAGGCCGCCACCGGGAAGGAGAGCGCCGCCAGCACGTTCGTGGCGGCGAAGAGCGTGCCGACCATTGCGGGATCGGCGGCGAAGCGCTCCGCGAACCAGAAGGCCAGGTAGCTCTGCACCACGAAGCCGCCCGCGGTCGAGTCGATCACGAACAGGCCGGAGAGCATTGCGACCGTGCGCCGCGAGCGATGGATGGCCAGTCGCCGCTCGAGACGCGTTCCCACCTCGACCCGGCGATCGAGCGCCAGCGACAGCGCGGTGCTGGCCAGGCCGGCCAGCGCGTAGAGGACGAAGCACGGCGTGAAGGCCGCGGCATCGGCCAGGCCCAGCGCGTGGCCGAGGGCCACCATCGGTCCAACGCTGAGCGCCCCCACAGCCGATGCGCCCGCCGCGGCCACGTTGTACAGGGCGAACGCGGACGTGCGCTGGCCATCCGGCACGGTCTGGGGCAGCACCGCCTGGTCGACGCTCTGCAACCCGGTGTTCTCGTTGCTGCTGACGGCCACCATGCCCGTCAGGCCGATGAGGACCAGCAAGATCGGGTTGGCGCCAACGAACGGGATCAGCGCCGAGAGCACCATCAGCCCCGAGCCGATGGTCAGCAGGCGCCGTCGCCCGATCCGGTCGCCGTACAGCGTGATGACCACCGTCAGCGCCAGCGTCCCGGCCAGCGCGGCCGACAGGACCAGCCCGATCACCGCCGGCCCCAGGTCCAGGGCGGCCAGGTAGAGGCCGAGCACCACCGAGTTCAGGCCGAAGGCGAAGCCCCGGAAGACCTTGGCGGCCATGAGCCGCTGGCCGTTGGCGTCGAGGCTGGGGAGGAGGCCGCGCACGTGCGCAGCGTAGCGGGTGTCGTGCTGGCGCCCGTCTCAGTCCGCCGCACCCTCCGTCCACGCCCTGATTCCCGTGAGCGGGGACGTAAGCCGCGTCAGGCCACGAGATTGGCCGCCAAGGCCGCTCATTCCCGTCACGAGGGCGTTAGCGGGCTGCCGGGCTGCGGTTTCTCGGCTAAGTCCCCGTTAGCGGGAATTCGGGCCGCGGGGCGAGCTAGTCAGCCATCGACGTCAGCGCGGAATCGAACGCGTCCAGGAAGACCCCCCAGCCCTCCTGGGAGAGCATCGTGTGGGTGGAGCCGGGCATCTGGGCGAAGTGCACGGGATTGCCCTGCGCCTGCAGGACGGAGAAGAGCAGCTGCTGCTCCTCGGCCCAGCTGATGGCGCCGTCGTCGAGCGCACCGTTTGCCTCCAGCTGTGCGCGAAGGCTTCCGTGTGGGTCGCGGACGGCCAGGTCGGCCAGCTCCATCTCCGGGATCTGTGCGGATGAGTCCTGGCCGATGAGCATCTCCACCGGCAGCTCGGGGCGCTCGGGCAGGGCCGACCAGATCATCATCGAGTCCACCATCGCCGGATCCGCCTCGAAGAGATCGGTCCAGGCGCCCATCATCAGGTAGTTGAGCCAGTCGCCCTCCCACTCGACGAGGACGTCGGCGACCGGGACCGGCACATCGGTCTCACATCCTGGGCCGATGCTGCCGCCCTTGAACGCGAGCCCGGCGGCGACCATGGCACCCCCCGAATGGCCGAAGAGCACCAGCCGCTCGGGGTCACCGTTGTACTCGGGCGCCTGAGCCGCGGCGAAGGCGACCGCGCAGGCATTCTGCAGGTCACTGGCAACAAGGCCCTCGGCGCTGAGCAGGTCGACGGACGCCGACGGATTGACCCAGCCCCAGTCCGGCACGAAGGCTACGAAGCCCAGCTCCGCGACGCGGAGCGCCTGCGCGGTGAGGTCCTGCTTGTGCCCTCCCGCGCCGTGGAACATGACGACCACCGGCCAGGTGCCCGCGCGGGTCGGGGCGTAGACGTCGAGTGAGCCCGGCATCATCACCTCGTTCGCCGATTCGAAGGCCACGTTCTTCGTGACCGTTACGGGTCCCGCCGCCTGCGTCGCGCTCGGCTCCGGGGTGGCCGTCGCGGCAGGCGTGGCCTGAACGGATGCCTGCACCGAAGGTTCGAGAGTGGGCGTGCCCGCTCCCTGACCGCAGCCCATCAACAGGATCGCCATCCCGATCGCGCCCGCGGCCGACCGCGCTTTGCGCAGCCCGACGGCGGTCGTGCTCAGGGCTGAGCGGCTCATCGCTTCGTCGGACCTCTTCTCGTCATGGGTGGCCCGGCGGTGACGGGTACCTCGCACGGACCGGTTCGTCGGGTCTTCGTCGCAAAGGCAATCAGGGGCGAGGGAGCTGCACCAGTGCCGAATCTCCCGAAACGCACCGGTTGGAGCATGCGAAACTGCCCCCCGCATCAGCACACCGCACTCGTGATCCTGGACGCGGACACGGGCGACTACATCATGTCGGCGGTCCCGGCGGACGCTCCCCGGTGAGTCGCTACAGGTAGCGCACCTCGTCCGCCTCCGCGCCCTCGACCGCGCGGGCGCAGGTCGGGCAGTACCAGCGCGCCTCCAGGGGCGTGCCGCAGGCGGCGTGGCGCATCGGCTCCGCGTCGCGCGAGACCCGCGAGCCCCAGTCGGCGAGCAGCCGCAGCGCGCCGGCCAGCTCCGCGCCCTCGTCGGTGAGCTCGTACGCGAAGCGCGGCGGACGCTGCGAATAGGGCGTGGCGCGCACCACGCGCTCGGCCTCGAGCCGGCGCAGGCGGTCGGTCAGGATGTTCGGCGCGATGCCCGGCACGGCTTCCCCGAGCTCGCCGAAGCGGCGCGGCCCGGAAAGCAGTGCTTCGACCAGCAGGAGGCTCCATCGGTCTCCCACCCGCTCAAGGGCGGCAGCCAGGGGAGATTCGGAGGGGGCCATGGCCGGATCGTACGCCATCGGGCTTGACAACCGGCCTGCCGCATGTAACTTGCACATTGCAAGTCACATCCTAGCAACAGCGGCAAGGCAGGAGGCTGGACCGATGGGTCCGATCGAGGATCTGGGCAAGGCAATCAACGCGCTGGCCGAGACGGCAGGGCGCTCGACGGTGGGCATCGGGAACCGATGGCGCGGCGGCTCCGGTGTCGTGATCGAGAAGGGCAAGGTGCTCACCAACGCGCACAACCTGCACGGCGACGAGGTGCGCGTCTTCTTCAGCGACGGCCGCGAGGCGGACGGCAAGGTGCTCGGCGCCGATGGCGACGGCGACGTCGCGGTGATCGGGGTTGATACGGGCGACGCGCCGGCGCTGGAATGGGGCGACGCCACGGCGCTGGCGATCGGATCGCCGGTGGTGGCCATCGGTAACCCGGCCGGCAACGGGGTGAGGGTGACCTTCGGCTTCGTCTCGGGCCTGGGTCGCGCCTTCCGTGGGCCCCGCGGACGCCGCGTGGCCGGCGCGGTGGAGCACACCGCTCCCCTGCTGCCGGGCTCGTCCGGTGGACCGATCGTCGACACCGCCGGCAAGCTGCTCGGCATCAACACCAACCGCCTGGGCAGCGGCTTCTACCAGGCGATCGCCGCGGACCAGGCGCTCCGCGATCGCGTCGCCGCCCTTGGCCGTGGCGAGGAGCCGAAGCGGCGGCGGCTGGGCGTGGGCCTGGCGCCGTCCCACGTCGCCAGGCAGCTGCGCCGCGCGGTGGGCCTCGAAGAGCGCGACGGGCTGCTGGTGCGTGACGTCGAGGAGGACTCGCCGGCCGCCAGGGCGGGCATCGCCCAGGGCGACCTGATCGTGGCCGCGGCCGGCCGATCGGTCACCACCGCGGACGACCTGTTCGAGGCCATGGGCTCGCTGGCCGCGGATGCGCCGCTCGAGGTGACGCTGCTGCGCGGCATGGAGGAGCGTACCGCTACCATTCCGGCGTGAGCTGGAGCGAAGAAGAAACCTGCGACCACGTCGTCGGGCCGGTGAGCGTCACCGCGTCCGACGACGGCTGTCACGAGTGCCTGCAGACCGGCGGCGAGTGGGTGCACCTTCGGATGTGCCTGTCCTGCGGCCATGTCGGCTGCTGCGACCAGTCCCCCAACCGGCACGCCACCGGCCACTTCCGGGAGAGCGCTCACCCGGCGGTGCAGTCGGTGGAGCCCGGCGAGGACTGGCGCTGGTGCTATGCCGACGAGATCTACGCGGAGGGTCCGTCGGGGGCATCCTGACCGCATGACCTCCGAGCAGCGCTGGGATGCGGTCGTGGTCGGCTCCGGACCGAACGGGCTCGCCGCGGGGATCACGCTGGCACGTGCGGGGCGCAGCGTCGTGGTGCTCGAGGCCAACCCGACGATCGGCGGTGGGGCGCGCTCCGCGGCCCTGACCCTGCCCGGCTTCGTCCACGACCTGTGCTCGGCGGTGCACCCGCTGGGCGCCTCCTCGCCCGCCTTCGCCCGGTGGCCGCTGAAGGAGCACGGCCTGGAGTGGATCCAGCCGCCCGTGGCAGTGGCGCATCCGCTCGACGACGGCAGCGCCGCGCTCGTCCGGCAGAACCTGGACGCCACCGCGGGCCAGCTCGGGGCCGATGGCGAGGCGTATCGCCGGCTGGTCGGCCCGGTCGCCAGGGACTGGCCGTTGATCGCCACGGACCTGCTGGGTCCCTTCCGGCCGGGGCGCATCGCCCGCCACCCGTTCCGCTTCGCCCGCTTCGGCTGGCACGCGCTCCAGCCCGCCACGGCGCTGGCCAGGCGGTTCGCGACGCCCCAGGCGCGGGCGCTGCTGGGCGGGGTGGCAGCCCACTCCTTCCTGCGCTTCGATCGCGCCGTGAGTGGCGGCTTCGCCCTCGTGCTGCTCGGCGCGGCGCATTCGGCCGGCTGGCCCTTCGCGCGGGGCGGCTCACAGGCCATCACGGACGCGCTGGCCGCCTACCTGCGCTCACTGGGCGGGGAGATCCGCAGCGGGTGCAAGGTGACGCGGATGGAGGACCTGCCGAGCCATCGGTCCGTGCTCTTCGACGTCACACCGCGACAGCTGCTGGCGATCGCGGGCGACCGGCTGCGGGGCAGCTACGCGGCGCAGCTGCGGCGCTTCCGCTACGGTCCCGGCGTCTTCAAGCTGGACCTCGCGCTGTCCGAGCCGATCCCGTGGGCCAATCCCGAGGTGGGCGAGGCCGGCACGGTGCACCTGGGCGGCAGCTTCGAGGAAGTGGCCGCCGCCGCGCGGTCCGTAGCCCGGGGCCGCGTCAGCGAGCGACCGTTCGTCCTGCTCGCGCAGCCGTCCCGCTTCGACCCGGGCCGCGCACCGGACGCAAGGCACACCGCCTGGGCCTACTGCCACGTGCCGAACGGGTCAGGCGCGGACATGACCGAGCCGATCCTGGCCCAGGTCGAGCGCTTCGCGCCAGGGTTCCGCAAGCTGATCATCGGTCGATCGGCGATGGATGCCGCGGCGGTGGAGTTCCACAACGCAAACCACGTCGGCGGCGACATCAACGGCGGCCTGGCCAGCCTGACGCAGCTATTGACCCGCCCGGCGATCCGCCCCGATCCGTACACCACGCCGGATCCCACCATCTTCATCTGCTCGGCGTCCACGCCGCCCGGCGGCGGCGTCCACGGCCTGTGCGGCTACCACGCCGCCCGATCGGTCCTGCGGAGAGCGCTGCGATGAGGCCGATGGCGTGGCCGCTCCTCGCCGTGCTGCTCGCCGCCTGCTCGCCGGCCACCCCCACGTCGAGCGCCATCGCCTCGCATCATGCCGATCCGCAGGCCGAGCGCGTCAAGTCGGCACTCGCCGACGAGTTCGGGATGGCATTCGAGCCGGCCGGGCCGCACCACGAGCTGGGCAAGGCCGATGACGGCGTGCAGCTCGACCTGGTCGGCGTCCCGGTGGAGGAAGTGGTGCTCAGCCTCCCCGCCGACGATCGCGAGGTTGCGGTGGCGACCGGGCTCGCCTACCTGCCCCACCTGCGCGACCTGCTCCACGGCGCGGACCCGGTCTGGGACGCCGTGGCCGCCAGCCTCGCCTGCCGGCGGGACGCCGCCGCCGACTGTCCCGGTGACTTCGCGCAGGGCAACCTGGAGGCGCGCTTCACCGGCGACGAGACCGAGTACCTGGTGCTGGTCATCGCCGTGCGCTAGGCGCCGCCCCCGTTGGCCGTGGCATCGGGCCGGGTGTGGCAGACTCCGCCGCATGATCGAGAGCGTCCGCGTCGTCGGCACGGGGCGCGCCGGGCGCGCCATCGCCGGCCGCCTGGCCGAGCGCGGGCTGGCCGTCAGCGCCGGTCGCCAGGTGGAGGCCGATGCCGACCTGCTGCTGCTGGCCGTCCCGGACGCAGCGATCTCCGAGGTTGCACAGCGCCTGCCCATCGGTCCATGGGTTGCCCACGTCAGCGGAGCCACGCCACTGACCGCCCTGGCACCGCACACCCGCCGCTTCAGCGTGCACCCGCTGCAGACGCTGACGCTCGAGCGCGGTCCGGAGCAGCTGGACGGCGCCTGGGGCGCCATCACCTGCGAGACCGATGAGGCGCGCGAGATGGCCCGATGGCTGGCCGAGACCCTCGGCCTGCGGCCCTTCCCGCTGCGCGACGAGGACAAGCCGCTCTACCACGCCGGCGCGGCGATGGCCTCAAACTTCCTGGTCACCCTGCACCGCGCGGCGTCGCGACTGATGATCGAGAGCAACGTGCCCCCCGAGGCGCTGCTGCCGCTGATGGAGCGCACCATGACCAACGGCTTCGAGCTCACCGGACCGATCGCTCGCGGCGACTGGTCGACCGTCGAGGCGCACCTGGCGGCGCTCGAGCAGCGCGCGCCCGACCTCGTGCCGCTGTATCGCGCGCTGGCCGAGGCGACGCGTCCGTGAGGGTCGTCCGCACCGTGGCGGAGCTGCGGACATCGCTGGACGGGGCGCACGCCGCGGGCCGCTCGGTCGGGCTGGTGCCGACCATGGGCGCCTTCCACGCCGGACACCTGGCGCTGATGGCCGCGGCCCGCGAGGAATGCGAGGTCGTCGTCGTGAGCCTGTTCGTCAACCCCGCCCAGTTCGGTCCCGCCGAGGACCTGGCGCGCTACCCGCGCGACGAGCCATCCGACCTCGCCGCCGCCGAGGCCGCCGGGGTGGACGTGCTGTTCGCACCGTCGGTCGACGAGATGTACCCGCCGGGATTCGACACGTGGGTCGACCCGGGCGCCCTGGCCACGGTCCTGGAGGGCGCCGCCCGGCCGGGCCACTTCCGCGGCGTGGCGACCGTCTGCACCCGCCTCTGCCACCTGGTGGCGCCGCAGCGTGCCTACTTCGGGCGCAAGGATGCCCAGCAGGTGGCCGTTCTGAAGCAGGTCGTGCGCGACATGGCGCTGCCGCTCGAGATCGTGGCGTGTCCCACGGTGCGCGATGCGGACGGCCTGGCGCTCTCCTCGCGCAACGCTTACCTCTCCCCGGGGGAGCGGCAAGCGGCCCTCGCCCTGCCCCGAGCGCTGCAGGCCGGATTGGCCGCGCACGGCGACGGCCGGGACCCCATCCCCGTCGTCCGGTCCGTGCTCGCCGAGGCGCCGTCTCTCGGCGTCGACTACGTCGCGGTTGCGGACCTGGATGGACCGACGCTC
>DASURX010000138.1:0-4077 GCA_036375355.1 Candidatus Limnocylindria bacterium | reverse complement strand
TATTTGACATATTGTGCTGAGTGAGTCTTTTCCCCATATTCCGGGCTCTGGTAAAGGAGACTAAGTCCATGTGGAGCAAGCGCGTCTGGGACAGCACCCGGGGTCGGATCGTGACCCTGCTCCGCCGCCGCCAGCGTACCGTCGAGGAGCTCGCAGCCGAGCTGGGCGTGACCGACAACGCCGTCCGGGCCCAGCTGGGCGCCCTGGAGCGGGATGGTCTGGTGCGGGCCGCGGGCTCCCGCAAGCCGCCGGCCGCCGGCAAGCCCGCCGTCCTGTATGACGTCCCGCTCGAGGCCGACGCCCTCTTTTCCCGAGCCTATGCCCCGATGTTCACCTCGCTGGTGAGTACCCTCGCCGAGCAGATGGATGGGCCGGAGCTCACGAGCGTGCTGATTGAGGCCGGTAAGCACCTCGCCGCCGCCTACCCTGTCGTTGCCGCCGATCGTGCGCATCGTCTCGCCGCTGCCGCCGAGGTGATGCAGCAGCTCGGCGCCCAGGTCGAACTGATCGAGGGACCCGATGGTATTACCCTTCGAGGGTCGTCCTGCCCGCTGGCCGTGGCGGTCGAAAAACGCCACGAGGTCTGCATCGCCATGCAGGCCTTTCTCGAGGCGATGCTGGCCCAGCCGCTGACGCAGTGCTGTGAGTATGAGGAGAGACCGAGATGTTGCTTCAAGACGGGCAGGACGGACGGGACGGGCGGGACGGGCGGGTGAGTCGTCAGTCGTCGGTCCGTTCAACCTGCCCGCCTCGCCCGTCCTGCCCGCCCTGCCCGTCCTGACATGTCCCGCGCTTTCGTAAACGACGATGCCGCCGGCGAGGCCCAGCCGGAGCATCGCTATCCCCTGCCGCCGAGGGATGATCCGGCGTTTCCGCTCGCGGCGGCGCGCGCACTGCTCGACGGCGCCAACGTGGGTGATTCGATCGGCGCTGAAGCGGCCACCGGTTACATCTTCGGCACGCCGGAGCTGGTGCCCCAGGTGGAGCTCATTCTGGCTGATGCGCGGGAGCGGGGGGATGAACGGCTGGAGGTGCTGGCGGAGAGATTTCTCAGGAGAGCAGGTTGGCAAGGCGAGCAGGGCGAGCAGGAGGTCTAGGGGGCGGGTACCGGTTCGTCCAATCCGCCTCGTCCGTCCTGTCCGGCCACCTGCTCGCCCTGCCATCCTGCTCGCCCTGTCATTCCCCTGCCAGCTTCGCCATTGCCTCCTTCACCTGCTTGACCTGCGGCTGGAGGTCGGGGTCGGCGTTCTTCCAGAGCGCCACGAACTGGCCGTAGTACTCCAGCGCCTTCTGGCGGTTGCCCTTCGATTCATAGATCTCGCCCAGGCGGCGCAGCGTAGATGGCTGCCAGATGGCGTCCTCAACGCCGTCATCATCGGTGTTCGGCAGCGTCGCGGCCAGTTCGTAATACTTGAGCGCGGAGTCGGTGAGGCCGGCGCGGTCGAATGCCTGTCCCACGAAGTGGCGACCGCAGGGCGAGCAGTGGGTTGTGTTCACCGCGCGGAGCCCCGCGTCCGCCGCATCTCGCCATCGCCCCTCGGCGCTCGCCACGTAGGCGTCCCACCTCGGCTCCTGCCACGGCCGGCGTTCTGCTTCTGGTACCGCACGCTCCCATTCAGCGCGCAACCGCTTGACCTCCGCCGCCCGGCCAAAGGCCGCCTGCATCTCCGCGAGGGCAAAAAGCGGGCGGTCCGCACTCGTGAGTGCGGTGAGGAGCGGCGATCGCTGCAGCGAATCCAGCGTCGCGAGCCCGCGGGCGACGTTGCCCCGCTGGAACAGGTCATGACCGGGACGCGCCATGAGTACCCCAGCCGCGAGTGAGGAGTCGCCCTCGGCGAGGAGCCGGGCGGCCATCTGGTCGAATTCGGACTCGACCGCGCGCAACTGGCCGTGCACTTCGTACACATTGGAGAGGTAGAGCTGCGCGATGCGATTCGGATTGCTGCCAGTCGCCGCCGGACGCAGGACCGAATCCATCTTGTCGTAGTCGCGCCGGACCGAGGCCGCGTACGCCTGGTTCATGAGCGTGATCGGCGCATCCGGGGCCCTGGCCTGCAGCTGCGCCACCACCGAATCGGATGCGGCGTACTTGCCTTGTGAAATCAGCGCCTGGCTCAGGTTGTCGTACATGGTGAGCGACGGCTGGTGCCGCATGCCCCGCCGCAGGATCGTTTCGGCGCTGCCGAACTCCCCCATGGTGTTGTACATCAACCCCAGGTTGTTGATCGCCACCGGGTTGAGCGAGTCGATATCGAGCGCACGCTGGTAGGAGCGGATCGTCTCGTCCGGCTTGTACTCGACATTGGAGTAGTAGTACGCCTCGGCCAGCGCGCGCTCAAGCTGCGGCAGCCGGTCGCGATGGCGGAAGGCGGCACTCGCGGCGTCACGCTGCTGCGACGCGCTTCCCACCATGTTGCCGATCACCACCGCCAGCTTCCGCCACGCCATCGCGAAACTGGTGTCGGTCTGCACCGCGCGCACCAGCAGGTCCCGCGCGGTGGGATAGTCGTTGGCGTCGAAGGCGCGTTGCGCCCGGGAGTAGAGCTCCAGCGCCGGGAGCGAGGCCGTGGTCACCTGCTCCAGCGGGTCGCTCGAGCGGATGGTCCGGAGCGATTCACCAATCTTTTCGCGCAGCGACTTCGAGAGCCGGTTGAGCGCGGGAATCAGGTCGGCATTCCCTTCGGCCGTCTCCCGCACCGGCGCCAGGATGTTGCCATCTACCGACACCAGCCGGGCCGTGAGCACGTAGCCCGATCCGAGCGAGGACACATCGCCCGACACCACGGCCTTGGCGTTGGCGCGCCGGGCCACGTCGCGCGCCAGTGCCTCGGTGAGCGTGGCACCCGGCTGCTGTCCCATCCGCTGCAACGTCTGGCCGATCTCCTGCTGGTTGACGAGACGCACGGCGCTCGACTGGCCCAGGTCCACGCGCAGTGCTTCCGACAGCGAGGTCGAGAGGGTGGAGTCGGGCGTATGGTTCTCAAAGTCGGCGAGCACCAGCCGGTCCTGGTTGGCCAGGGTCCCCGCACTCAGCAGCGTGGCGCCGGGCCCGATGCCGAAGTGGCGCGAGATACCGTAGCCCACGGTCGCGAGCAGCAGCGCGCCGAGAGCGAGCCCGCCGCCCCACAGCGCGCGGCGCCAGGTGAACCACTGCTGGTGCACCGGCTCCGGTTCGTAACGGAATGCGCCCGTCGCCTTGAGGATGGCGCGCTTCCGCTCCAGCCGGCCGGTGTAGAGCATGATGGGAAAGCCTGCCAGCATGCAGGCGAGCGCGCCGATCCAGACCCAGTCGGCGAGGTCAAAGAGGCGCGTGAGCAGGAAGGCGAGGCCGGTGACAGCGACGGTCGCGAGCGCGAAGAGCACCGCAACGCGCGCCGGATGCGCACGCCGCGCCGAACGCTCGGCCGCCACCCGCACCGCGGGCACCGGCGCCGTCGGCACCGACGGCGTGCCGCCCGAGGGCGTGGTGGCGATCTCGAGTTGCTCGCCCAGTTCGGCGGCACTCTGCCAGCGATCGGCCGGGTGCTTGGCGAGGCAGCGCATCACGATCTGCGAGATGTCGGGCGGGATGGTCTGGCGGTACGCGCTCACCGGCTCGGGCGTCTGGGTCACGTGCGCGGCCAGCATGCCCTGCGGCGTCGGCGCCATGAAGGGCGGGCGCCCGCAGAGCATTTCATAGGCGACAACGCCCAGCGCATAGAGATCCGCGCGGTGATCGAGATTGGGATCGGCCGCCGCCTGCTCCGGCGCCATGTAGGTGGGCGTGCCGATGGTGACGCCGCCCGTGGTAAGCCCCATGGTGCGGTTGGCCGACGCGCTCACCGCCTTGGCCACGCCGAAATCGGTGACCAGTGCGTGGCGTCCCGCGAGCATGATGTTGTCGGGCTTGATGTCGCGGTGCACCACGCCACGGCCGTGGGCGTAGGCCAGCGCGTCGGCGACGTCGCGGAGGATGCGGATGGCATCTCCCACCGGCAGCGCGCCGGTGCGCGCGAGGCGTGAGGCCAGCGACTCGCCGTCGATGTACGGCATGACGTAGAAGAGGAGCCCGTCGGCCACGCCGGCGCTCAGCACCGG
>DASURX010000137.1:0-32161 GCA_036375355.1 Candidatus Limnocylindria bacterium | reverse complement strand
GATAGAGCGTCTGATTGTAGAAGTCGGTCGGGAGTCCCTTTTCTTCGGCGCCAAGATGGCGCACGGCCTCCAGCAGGTGCTGCCGGCGGGCGACCTGACGGTCGTCGTGAACGTGGCGGACGACACCGAGCGGTTCGGGCTGCTCGTCTGCCCGGACATCGACACGGTGATGTACACGCTGGCCGGCCTGGCCGATCGCGAGCAGGGCTGGGGCGTGGCCGGCGACACGTACACCGCGCTGGGCATGCTGGGTCGATACGGGGAGGACGCCTGGTTCCGCATCGGGGACGCCGATTTGGCCACGCACCTGCGGCGCGCGCACCTGATGGCGGCGGGACGATCCCTGACCGATGCCACCGCGAACATGGCGGCGGCGCTGGGCGTCGCCAGCCGGATCGTGCCGGCCAGCGACGATCCGGTCCGGACGCGGGTGCTGGTCGACGGCGGCGAGCTCGACTTCCAGGAGTACTTCGTACGGCGCGGGCAGGCCGACGCGGTGCGCGGGCTCCGCTTCGACGGAGTCGAGAACGCGGCGCCGTCGCCGGCGGCGCTGGCGGCCATCGGGGAGGCGGAGCTGATCGTCATCGGCCCATCCAACCCCCTGGTGAGCATCGGGCCGATCCTGGCCATCCCCGGCCTGCGCGAGGCGATCGGCAGCAGCGCAGCGACGAAGGTCGGCGTGAGCGGCATCGTGGCGGGGCGGGCGCTGCGCGGCCCGGCGGACCGGATGCTCGCCTCGCTGGGCCATGAGCCCACCGCCCGCGGCGTGGCGCGGCTGTACGCGGGCCTGATCGACCGCTTCGTCATCGACGAGGCCGATGTCGAGCTCGCTCCGACCATCGAGGCGCTGGGCATGGCGGTCAGCGTGCTGCCCACCATCATGCGCGACGACGAGGGCCGCGCCGCGCTGGCGGGCGCCATCGTCGGGCTATGCTGAGCCGGCAATGACCGATGGCGTGCGGATCATCGTTCCGCACCGCGGCCTTGGGGCCGCCAAGACCCGGCTGGCGCCGGTGCTGGACCCCGACGAGCGCGTGGCGCTGGCGCGCACGCTGCTGACGCGGGTGCTCTTCGTGGCGGGCGAGGCGTGCAGCGACGTGGTGGTGATCAGCCCGGCGGCCAGCCTGGAGCCGATCGTCGCCGAGGCGGGAGCGCGGCTGGAGGTGCAGCGCGGGATGGGGCTGAACCAGGGCCTGGAGCAGGCCCGGCGCCACGCGCTGGAGCAGGGGATCGCGACCCTGGCCGTGCTGCACGGGGATCTGCCGAACCTGCTCCCGGCCGACATCGACGCCCTGCTGCGCCCCGTCGCCGCATCCCGGGGAGTGGCGATTGCCCCGGATCGTGCGGGAACGGGCACCAATGGCCTCGCACTGCGGCCGGTCGATGCCATCGCCTTCGCCTTCGGCAGCGGCTCGTTCGAACGCCATCGCGCGGCCGCGGAGGCCGCCGGCACGCCACTGACCGTGGTCAGCCGGCCCGGGCTGGCCTTCGACCTGGACACGCCCGCCGACCTCGCCCGCTGGCTGGAGCTCGGCGACGCCGCGTGATGCGCGCGTGATCACCCTCACCCCGCTGGAGGGGATCCCGGAGATCGTGCCGGGCGACGACCTGGGCCAGCACATCGCCGCGGCGGCAGCCGGCGGCGGCATCGGCCTGGCGGACAGCGACCTCCTGGTCGTCACCCAGAAGGTCGTCTCCAAGGCCGAGGGGCGGGTGGTCGAGCTGGCATCGGTCCAGCCGTCGCAGCGCGCCAGGGAGTGGGCCGAGCGCTGGGGCAAGGACCCGCGCCAGGTGGAGCTCGTGCTGCGCGAGTCGGCCGAGATCGTGCGCATGGCCGATGGCGGGTTGATCATCTCGCGCACGCGGCACGGCTTCGTGTGCGCCAACGCCGGGGTGGACCTCTCGAACGTGGGCGGGGGAGAGGTGGCCACCCTGCTCCCCGAGGACCCGGATGCGTCCGCGCGGCGCCTCCGCGACCGGCTGGGAGCGCTGGTCGGGGTGCGACCGGCGATCGTCATCTCCGACTCGTTCGGCCGCCCGTGGCGCAACGGGATCGTGAACGTGGCGATCGGGACGGCGGGCCTGGAGGTGCTGCTCGACCTGCGTGGCACGCCCGACGCACAGGGACGCGAGATGCGCTCCACGATCATCGCCGTGGCCGACGAGCTCGCCTCCGCGGCGGATCTGGCCGGTGGCAAGGTCGAGCAGCGGCCGGTGGTCCTGGTGCGTGGCTACGCGTTCGTCCCGAGCGACTCGGCGCGGGCCACGGACCTGGTCATGCCGCGGGAGCACGACCTGTTCCCCTGAGCAACGGTTTGGCGCCGCGCTGCGGCGTGGCGGCGCCGTGGCGGCGCGAAAGTTGCAGATCCACGCCTTGTGACCCTGACTCGCGCACCGCGACGCATCGGCAACCGATACCGCCTGGACCGGCAGATTGCCGTGGGCGGCACGGCGCACGTCTGGCTGGCTCGCGACGAGCGGCTGCACCGGCCGGTGGCGGTGAAGCTGCTGCACCCGCACCTGCTGCCCGACGAGGTCTCGCGCCAGCGCCTGGCGGCCGAGGCGCGTGCGGCAGCGGGGCTGCAGCACCCCGGCATCGCCGCCGTGTACGACGTGCACGCCACCGCTCGCAACCCGGCGATCGTGATGGAGATGGTCGACGGCGAGTCCCTGGCTGCCCGCCTGAAGCGGGATGGACCGATGGCTCCCCGCGCCGCTGCGACGCTGGCGGCGCAGGTCGCCGACTCGCTGTACCACGCCCACCGGCACGGCATCGTGCACCGCGACGTGAAGCCGGGGAACGTCCTGGTCGAGCGCACCACCGGTCGCGCGCGGCTGATCGACTTCGGTATCGCCCACAGCCTGGCCGATGGCACCGGCTCCCTGACCGATACCGGCACCACGATCGGGACGCCGCGCTACATGGCTCCCGAGCAGCTCGTCGGCGATGCGGTTGGCCCAAGGACCGACCTGTGGGGTCTCGGCTGCCTGCTCTACGAGACGCTCACCGGGCGGCCGCCGTTCGACGGCCCTACGGCTGTGGCCATCGCGCGGCAGCAGGCCGCCGGCCCGCCGCGACTGGATGGTGTGGACCCCGGCCTCGCTCAGATCGTGCGCGAATGCCTCGCGCCGCGCGTTGAGGATCGCCCGATCCACGCCCGCGCCGTGGCCATGGCGCTGCGCCGCTGGCTCACCGAGCAGACCGCCGTCACCCAGGCCGCCCCCGTCGTCGAGGTCCCGCCGGGTGTGCGCCGCGCGCCCGAAGCGGCCTTCGTGCGCCGGCACCGCTTGCCGCTGGCCGCGGCTGCGCTCGCCGCGATGCTGCTCGTCGGAGCCGTGGCAGGGACCGTGCTCCGTCCCGATTCCGCCGACGGCGGCCTGCTCGGCGGGGCTGGCGGGACGGTGGAGAGCGTGATCCCAATCAGTGGCGTGGTGGCCAGCCCGACACCCACACCCGCACCAACGGCGGCTCCGCCTCATGCCGGCGGCGCTCACGACCGCGACAAGGGCGGGGGCGGCGGCAAGGGCAAGAAGCACTGAGCCGCGACGGTCCGCCGCGGCCGCCTCGCTATCGGCCTCCCGGATTGGCCTCCCGGATAGGCTCAGATCGGCTGCAGGAACAGGCTGACGATCTCGCCGCCCTCGACGCGGAAGTTGGCCTCCACGTGCATCGACGGGGCGCCGGGGCGCATGACGGTCACGTCCGCGATGTAGCTGGCGCCCATGCTGCGGCCGTCATTGGCGTACATCCGGAACCCATCGCCGGCACGGATGAACCAGCCGCCGACGCGGTCGCGCCCGCGCAGGTTGGTCCGCTCGTCGGAGCCCGGCACGGAGATGCCCATGGTCGCGTGCTCGGCGAAGAGGTTCACGGCCGCATCGCGACGGTCGTCGTTGATCAGCTCGAAGAACAGGTCGACGGTTTCGGTTGCTCCCATCGCGCGGAGTGTACCGTCCGGGGCACGGGTTGCCCTGTCGCCGGGCGGGTGGGTCGGGGCGCCGAAGCCGTCGATTGCCGCATGTATCGGGTAAAACGCACAAGAAAGCTGCTTCGGGGCCGGTTTTGCGTGCTCCATCGGGTAAACCTGAGCGCGTCCGGGCAGGACTTCGCGCCTCACGCTGAGGTTTACCCGATGTATCAGGCATAACCATGCACGCCTGACCGCCCCCGTCCACGTTTACCCGATGTACCGGGCAGAACCATGCACGCCTGACCGCCCCCGTCCAGGATTACCCGATGTACCGGGCAGAACCGAACAGGCCTGACCGCTCCCGTCCAGTTCTGCCCGATGTATCAGGCAGCTGGCATGGCGCGGCGCGGTCCGCCCTCATCCGGGATCTGCGCGGGTAGACTCGGGCACGTGGCGGCACGCGGCCAGCGCCTTCGCATCGGCCTCATCGGCTGGGGAACCGTGGGCAGCGCCCTCGGGGAGCTGGTGGCACGCGGCCCGCTGCCCCTGGAGCTGGTGAGCGTCGGGCTGCGCGACACGACGCGCGAGCGGGCGAGCGCGGTGCCGGACGGCGTCGACATCGGTCCTGCCGAGGCGGTGGTCGAAGCCGACGTCAGCGTGGTGGTCGAGCTGGCCGGCGGGACGGAGAGTCCGCTCGCCTGGGCCAGGCACACGCTCGAGCTGCGGCGAGCGTACGTGACGGCCAACAAGGCGCTGCTGGCCACTCACGGCGCGGAGCTGGCGGCGCTTGCCGAGCGACAGCAGACCGCCCTGCTGGCCTCGGCATCGGTGGGCGGCGGCACCCCGATGATCGAGATGGTCGAGCACCTGGCCGCCACCGGCGCCATCCACCGCCTTCGCGGCCTGCTGAACGCCACCAGCACCTTCATCCTGTCGGCCATGGGCGAGGGTCGCGCCTACGACGAGGCGCTGGCCGAGGCGCAGCGCGCCGGCTACGCCGAGGCCGACCCGAGCTTCGACGTCACCGGCCGCGACGCGGCGCAGAAGCTGGCGATCCTGGCGTCGGTGGCCTGGGGCCGCTGGCGCACCGAGAGCGAGGTGGACACCCGCGGTATCGTCGACCTGGCGGTGGAGCCCGGTCGGACCGTCCGGCTGCTGGCCGAGGCCGATGCGGAGGGGATGCGGGTGGGACCCATGGAGCTGGACGGCGGATCGCGCCTCTCGCTGGCGACCGGCGTGGAGAGCGTCCTCGAGGTGGAAGTCGCCGGCGCCGGCACGTTCCGCATCAGCGGCCCGGGAGCGGGGGGACGCGCGACCGCCGGCGCCGTCTACGCCGACCTCGCCCGCCTGGTGTCCGGCGAGCGACCCGTCCTGGGGCTCCGCCGATGACGCCCGTGCCTGACCGGCCGCTGGCTGACTGGCCGTTGGTGGGCGTCGCCGGGGCGCGCGGCGTGGTGGGCAACGCCTTCCTGGCCATCCTGGCCGATGCCGGGCTGCCGGCCGATCGGCTGCGCGCGTTCGGCAGCGGTGATGGCAGCGTCAGCTTCGGCTCCGCCGACGTGCCGATCCGCCCCCTGGATGCCGCGGCAACCGCCGGCCTGGACGTCCTCTTCCTGGCGACCGATGGCGCCGCCTCACGCGAGATCGTGGCCGGGCCCGGCCGTGACGTGCCGCTCATCGTGGACAACTCCAGCGCCTTCCGGCTGGATCCTGCCGTCCCGCTGGTGGTGCCGGAGGTGAACGGCGACGTGCTGGCAACCTATGGGGGGACCCTGGTGGCCAACCCGAACTGCACCACGGCCGCGACGGTCCTGGCGCTGGCGCCGATCCATGATGCCGCCGGCCTGGCCTCGGTCGACCTGGCCTCGTACCAGGCGGTGAGCGGCGCCGGCCGCGCCGGGCTGGACGCGTACGAGGCCGAGCGCGCGGCGGGTGGCAGCCGGCAGGCGGCCGGCTCGCCGTTCCACGGCCGCATCGCCGACAGCGTGGTGCCGCAGATCGACGTGCTCGACGACGAGGGCTGGACCGGCGAGGAGCGCAAGATCATGGCCGAACTGCGCAAGATCCTGGGGCTGCCGGACCTCGACGTCGCCGCCACCGCGGTCCGGGTGCCGGTACACACCGGACACTCGGTGGCCGTCCACCTGACCACGCGGCGTCCCGCGACCGTCGAGCAGCTGGAGGAAGCGCTTCGCGCCGCGCCGGGCGTCGAGTACCGTCCCGCTGACGGCAGCCTGCGCCACCCGATGCCGCTCGACGTCGCCGGGCGCGACCCGGTGCTGGTCGGCCGCCTGCGTTCCATCCCGGGCCGCGAGCGCGGCTTCTCCCTCTTCCTGGCGTCCGACAACCTGCGCAAGGGAGCCGCCCTGAACGCCATCCAGGTTGCCGCGTGCGTGGATCCCGAACGCCTCGGACGGCTCGTGCCGCCTTCGCGCTGACGGCTCGAGGCCCGCGCGAGGCTCGGGCATGCACCACGCCACGCGCAACAGTTGAATCGCGGTCTAGACTCAGCTTGCCTCCATCTGCCCGCACACGAGGTGACCAGACAGCCGTGCCCAGCTTCCCTGACCTTGTCGCCGAATATCTCGGCGAGCAGTACGCCGAGCACCCCGTCCGCGCCAGCGGCATGGGCCTGACCGAGTTCGACGAGGCCCTCGACGACCTCTCGGCCACCGCCTTCGAGCGCCGCTCGGCTGCGAGCGCGAGCTGGCTCGAACGGTTCGCGGCACTCGACCCCGCCGAGCTGTCGTTCGACGAGGAGATCGACCGGGATTTGATCGTGGCCGGCCTGAAGGAGGCATCGGTCTATGACGAGTGGGAGGTCTGGCGGCGTCAGCCGGACGCCTACCTGAACCCGGGCATGCGCGGCGTCTTCACGCTCTTCCTGCACCAGCTGCGCCCGGAGGGCGACCTGGCTCGCGCCGCGGCGGCTCGCCTGCGGCAGGTGCCGAACAACCTGGATGCCGGCCGGGCCAACCTGCGCCCGGAGCTGGTCCCCGCCATCCTGCTCGACCGCGCCGTGAACCAGGCCCGTGCCGGCGCCAACTACACGCGCCACATCCTGCCGGCGCAGGTGAGCGAGCAGAACCGCACCCTGCTGGCCGAGGCCGGCGGGGCGGCGGCGACCGCGTTCGAGGAGTACGCCGCCTTTCTGGAGGAGATGCGGGGGCGCGCCAGCGGGGACTGGGCCTTCGGCGAGGAGCGCTACGACACGGTCCTGCGCGACGCCGAGCTGCTCGACTTCGGCACCCGCGCGCTGCGGGAGAAGGGCAGGCAGCAGGTGGAGGAGCTGACCGCCGCGCTGCGCGACGGCGCGCGGGAGCTGCGCGGGCACGATGACTGGCATGCCGTGCTGCAGGAGCTCAACCAGGACCGCCCCGCCACGCCGGAGGCCATGCGCCAGGGCTACGAGGAGTGGACCGAGCGCGCGCGGGCATTCCTGCGCGATCGGGGCCTGGTCAGCTTCCCGGCGGGTGAGGAGTGCGCCGTCGTCCCCTCGCCGCCCTACCAGCGCCCGGTGCTGGCTGTGGCTTCATATGTCGCGCCACCCAGCTACGCCGAGACCATGCGCGGCCACTTCTTCGTGCCGTACCCGCCCGACGGGGCCAGCGAGGAGGAGATCGCCAAGCGCCTGGAGTCGAACTGCTACCCGGGCATCCCGACCACGGCTGTGCACGAGGCGTATCCCGGGCACCACTGGCACCTGGTGATGGCCAAGAGCAACCCGTCGCCGGCGCGCCAGTGGTTCGGCACCAGCTACTTCGCCGAGGGCTGGGCGCTCTACGCCGAGCGGATGATGCGCGAAAACGGCTTCTACGACGACCTGCGCCACGTCATGTTCCAGTACGAGGCGACCCTGTTCCGCGCGGCCCGTATCGTGACCGACACGAGCCTGCACCTGGGCGAGATGACCCACGAGGAGGGCGTGGCCTTCATGATGGCCAACTCCTCGCTCACCGAGCCCACCGCGCGGGCGGAGGTGACGCGCTACTGCAGCTGGCCCACCCAGGCTTCGTCCTACCTGACCGGCTGCCTGGAGATCCTGCGCATCCGGGACCGATACCTCTCAGCCCGCCGGACCGATGCCTCCGATGTCGCGGCCCTGCGCGACTTCCACGACACGATCACGCGCTCCGGGACGCTGCCGATCGCCCTTGCCGAGCGCGCGGTGATGGCCGCGGTCTAGGCGGGCCGCGCCTCCCCGCGCTCGTCGTCGGCGACGAGGTCGCCGTAGATCACGCCGGTCGCCCGTTCCCACGCGTCGCGCGCGACGCGCACCGCGAAGTCGTGGCTGCCCGCGTGGAAGCTGATCTCGGCGTCGGCGTGCACGCCGTAGTCGGCGTAGATCGGCATCTGCCACAGCCCGACCGGCGGCAGCGTGCCGACGTCGATCTCCGGCGCCAGCTCGGCCAGCTCCTCCTCGAGCAGCAGGCGCAGGCCGCCGGCGTTCAGCAGCCGGCGCGCGCGGCGCAGGTCGAGATGATCGGTGGCGTCCAGGACGAGGAGCGCGCGGCGGCCATCATCGGCCTTGACCACGATGGTCTTGGCGAAGGTGGTGGGGTCGACGCCCTCCGCCCGCGCGGTGGCCCGGGCGGTGAAGGTCGGCGTGTGCTGGTGCAGTCGGAAGGGGACGTCATGGTCGCGCAGCCACTGGAGCAGCGCGGGCAATGGCGGAGCATGACGAATGGCCATCGGAATGCCTCCTGCGTTGCGCGACCATGCCCCGCCCCGTGACCCCGCGCCAGAGCCGACCGTCCCTGGCCGCGGGTGCCACTTCGCCCGACCGCTCTGCGGCGCCACGCCGCGCTCGGGACGATCGGACCGCCCGCAAGGGGCCGCCTGACCCTGTGCGCGGCTATCGCCCGCGGCGACGCTGAACCCGATCGATCACCGCAGCAAGGAGCCTTCCCGAGTGACCTACGTCATTGCCGAGCCATGCGTCGACACCATGGAGCTGTCGTGCGTGGCCGTCTGCCCCGTCGACTGCATCCACTACGAGGAGGGCGTCGACCGCATGCTGTACATCGACCCGAACGAGTGC
Organism: Candidatus Limnocylindria bacterium; assembly: GCA_036375355.1. Taxonomy (GTDB): domain Bacteria; phylum Chloroflexota; class Limnocylindria; order QHBO01; family QHBO01; genus DASURX01. Next base: position 23,209 of record DASURX010000137.1, on the reverse strand, counting down.
ATCGACTGCGGCGCCTGCGAGCCGGAGTGCTCGGTGACGGCCATCTATGCCGAGGACGCGCTCCCGTCGCAGTGGGACGGCTACACCGAGGTCAACGCCCTCTGGTTCGAGGACAAGGCTGCCGCCCGCGCCAGGGTCGACGAGCTGAAGCCGCGCTAGCCCCTCAGCGCGTGTACGGCACGAAGTCGTACAGGTGGTCGTAGTCCGGCGATAGGTACGTCACGTCGGGCAGCAGCGGCAGATCGGCGCCGAAGAAGGCGTCGAACACGACCCGGAACTCGTTGACCGGGCTCAGGCGGGCGGTCACGCCCGCAGCCTCGGCATCGGTCCCTGGCAGGTAGAGCGCGTTCAGGATCCCAAACTTCCAGGCGATTTCGTCTGGGGTGGCGTCCAGCCACTGGAAGTGCTTCTGGTCCCGGCTGAAGGCCGGCGGCCAGGGACCCTCGTCGGCCTGCAGGATGATGATCGGCTCCTGGCCGGAGGGCACGTCCAGCAGGTGGTCGATGGCCTGCAGCACGCGGCCGTTGGCCCACTCCAGCTGGTGCACGTACTCGGCGGTCTCGGGGCGCTCGCGGCGCTCCTGCTCGGTCGGCATGCTGCCGTCGGCGTCGAAGACGTACGGCGGGTGGGGGACCAGGATGTGGGCGAAGACGAAGGTCGGCCCGGCACGTCCGGCGGCCTCCTCCAGGCGGTCGAAGGCATACAGCGTGGTGTCGCGCGCAAGCTCAGGGAACTCGGCGGTCTCCGGGTCGTCGTCCGGCTGCTGGGGCGGGGAGAGCAGCGAGAGGGCCGTGGTGCTGCGCACCGCCGCGCCGAACTCGGACGCGTCCTGGAAGCGCAGCGACACGTCGGCGTCCACGTTGGTGGCGGTCGGCTCCCAGTAGTTCCCCAGGTGGACGTAGTCGTAGCCCAGCGCCTTGAGCGTCTCGGGCACTGCCAGGTGGCCGCGCAGCATGCCGAAGACCGGGCCGAAGCTCGACGGCTCATCGGCCGTCAGCGCGTCGGCGTCCAGGTACTCCATGCTGAGCGAGCTTGCCACCGAGAGCGCCGTCTTGAAGTAGTTGGCCCAGGCGTCGCGGGCGATCGCAAAGCCGCGGTCCTCGAGCGCCGTCAGAAAGGGCTCGTTGTCGTAGCCGTAGACGCGCTCCAGGGTCTGCGGGCCGGCGTATCGGTCCAGGATGATGTAGTAGATGTCCGGCTTGCGCGCCGGCTGGCCGATGGCGATCGGCGGCGGCACGCTGGCGGGCTGGTCGGGGCCGATGGAGCCGAGCGCGAAGTCACCGATGCGCACCACGTTGAAGGCGACCAGCAGCGTGACGGCCAGGTTCAGGAAGCCGGTGGCCGGCCGGACCCACCTGCGGCCGCGCCAGATGACGACGAGGCCGATGACTCCCAGCGCCGCGTACGCCACCGCCAGCCACCCACGCCCGTCGGTTGGGCTGCCGAGCAGGTTCCAGGCGTGCCCGTACGTGAAGAACAGCGCCAGCACCAGCGATGCGGCTAGCGCGCCACGCAGCCGGTCGCGGAAGAGCACGGAAAAGACGAGCAGCGCTGCCACGGACCCGGCCAGCGCGAGGCCGAGCGGCGCCCAGAGCGGGGCGAGCGTGACCTGCTGCTCGGCGTTCTGCGCGAAGAGGAAGAGCACCGGGACGGCGGCGATGCCGACGGGATGGAGGGGCAGCGAGCTCCATCCGATTCGGCCTCCCGGCCGCCACCGCGCTAACATCGGCTCAACATACGCCAACGGTGACGCTCTCGACATGGGTCTCCTCGCCTACATCGACCCGGGCTCCGGCAGCCTCCTGCTGCAGGCGGCACTGGCGGCGCTCCTGTCCGTCCCCTTCTTCTTCCGCCGCACGATCGGCGGCGCATGGCGCCGCCTGCGCGGCCGGCCGGAAGCGCCCACCGCGCAGGTGGCGGTGCCGGAGGAGACGCGGGCGCCCGAGGAGCGCGACCGCTGACCGGGGCGGCCCTCGAACCGGCCTCGTTCCGCGACCCGTGCGGGTACGTCTTCCGCCGCGACGGCGTGCTGCACCGCCAGGTGCAGGAGCGCGCGGCCGCCGACTGGACCGCGTTCGTCGAGGGCGGCCTGTACCGCTCGCTCGTGGCGGACCGCCTGCTGGTCGAGCACGAGGACGCGCCGCTGGAGCACGCGACCGTGCCCGGTGCCGTGGCCGTCATCCGCCCGCGCGAGCTTCCGCTCATCTCGTACCCGTACGAGTGGTGCTTCAGCCAGCTGCGTGACGCCGCGCTGCTGACGCTGGAGCTGCAGCGCCGCGCGCTGGCGGCCGGCATGCGCCTGCGGGACGCGTCGGCCTACAACGTCCAGTTCGACGCCGGCCGCCCGATCCTGATCGACTCGCTCAGCTTCGAGGTGGCCGATGCCGCGGAACCGTGGCCCGCCTACCGCCAGTTTTGCGAGCACTTCCTGGCCCCGCTGGCGCTGATGGCGCTGCGGGACGTGCGCTTCGGCCTCATGCTGCGCGACTTCATCGACGGCATCCCGCTGGACTTCGCCGCCGCGCTGCTTCCGGCCCGGACGCGGCTCAGCCCGGGGCTGCTGGCGCACCTGCACCTGCACGCCGGCGCACAGCGACGCGCGGCCGGCGCCGCGACCACGACGCGTCGGCCCGCCCGCCGCATGACCCGGCTGGGGCAGGAGGCAGTGGTCGACAGCCTGCGGCGCCTGGTGGAGCGCCTGCGCTGGACGCCGCGCGGGCATTGGACCGAGTACGGCACCCAGACCAGCTACACCCCCGCGGGGGCTGCCTCCAAGCGCCAGCTGGTGGCGCGCTTCCTCGATGCGTCGGGGGCTCGGACGGTCTGGGACCTGGGCGCGAACGTCGGCACCTACTCCGGCATCGCCGCCGAGGGCGGCCGCCGGGTGGTGGCCTTCGACCAGGATGCGGCCAGCGTCGAGCAGCACTGGCACGCCCTGTCGACGGAGGCGCGGAAATCGGTCCTGCCGCTGGTGATGGACCTGTCGAACCCGAGCCCGGCCCTGGGATGGGGGCTCGAGGAGCGTCGCTCGCTCGTGCAGCGCGGGCCGGCGGACGCGACCATGGCCCTCGCCCTGGTCCATCACCTGGCGATCGGCAACAACGTGCCGCTGGAGCGGATCGCGGCCTTCTTCGCGCGGCTGGGACGTTGGGCGGTGGTCGAGTTCGTCCCGAAGGATGACCCGATGACGCAGCGGCTCCTCGCCGCGCGGCCCGACATCTTCCCCCGCTACACGCTCGAGGGCTTTCGCGAGGCGTTCGCGCAGGACTTCCGCATCGCCGAGGAGTCTCGCATAGACGACAGCCTGCGCAGCCTCTTCCTGCTCGAGGCGCGCTGACGCATCAGGCGCTGGCGGCATCCTCCGCGGCGCGCATGACGCGCAGCACGTTGCCGCCGGCGAGCCCGGCGAGCCGCTCGTCCGACCAGCCGCGCCGGATCAGCTCGGCGAAGAGGAGCGGGTAGCTCGACACGTCATCCATCCGATCGGGCCAGAAGCGGTTGCCGTCGTAATCGGCGCCGATGCCCACGTGGTCCGGGCCGGCGACGGTCGCCACGTGCTCAACGTGGTCGGCCACCTGGCCGATGGAGGGGCGAGGCACGTCGAGGCTGTCGATGATCGCCTCCCGGATCGCGCGCAGCTCGCGCGGATCGGTCACGCCGGCCGAGCGGCGCCCGAATTCGGCGATGGCCGGCACCAGGACCGCCGCGGCATCGGCGCTGATGAATCCGGCAACGAAGTTGACCATCACGACCCCTCCATTGGCCGGCACCCGGCGCAGGATCTCATCGGGGACGTTGCGAGGCACGTCGCAGATGGCACGCGCCGAGGAGTGGCTGAAGATGACCGGCGCGACGGCCGCGCCCAGGACGTCGCTCATGGTGGACGGCGCCACGTGCGAGAGGTCGACCAGCATGCCGAGGCGGTTCATCTCGGCCACCACCTGTCGCCCGAAGGCCGAGAGCCCGCCATGGCGCGGCGCATCGGTCGCCGAGTCGGCTATGTCGTTGCTCGTGTTGTGCGTGAGCGTCAGGTACCGCGCACCGAGGAGGTGGAATGCGCGCAGCGCGCCCAGCGAGCCCTCCAGCACGTGGCCGCCCTCCATGCCCAGCAGCGAGGCGATCCTGCCGCGCGCGAATGCGGCCTCGACCTCGTCTGCCGACCAGCACGGCGCCAGGTCGTCGGGGTGCGCGGCGATCATGCGGCGGGCCAGGTCGATCTGCTCGAGCTGCATGCGCACCAGCCCGGCGCCCAGCTCACCGGGGACGTAGACGCTCCAGAACTGGCCGCCGACGCCACCCACGCGCAGGCGCGGCAGGTCGGTCTGGCCCGGCGGCGGGGCGTGCTGCAGGTCGTATCGGTCCAGGTCGCCCTCGGCCTGCGGCGAGGTGCGGATCGCCCACGGCAGGTCGTTGTGCCCGTCGATCAACGGATGCGTGCGCAGGAGCTCGCGCGCGCGGGCGATCGGGTCCAGGCTCACGCTTCGGGCTCCGTGACCTCGGCCGCCTCTGCGTCCAGCCCGGTGACCAGGTCCTGCGGCGCCATGTGCAGGTTGACGCCGCGCACCCCGGCGCCCACCGACACCACCGCGTGCTCCAGGGCCGACGCATCCACGATCACCGGCCACGCCCGGCTGGCGCCGAAGGGGGTGATCGTGTAGCGCACGTAGCCGGTCACCGCCTTCGCCTCGTCGGCATCGGGGAGCGACAGGCGGGTGACGCCCAGGTGTGCGCGCAGCCGCGGCCAGGCGAAGCGTCGGCCGGCGGGGACGAGCACGAAGAGGTAGTCGTCCTCGCCCCGGCGCACCACGATCGTCCGGAGCAGTGCGCCCAGCGGGATCGCCTGCAGCTTCGCGCTCTCCTCGGCGGATTCGGGGAGCGCCGTGCGGACGACGCGATGGGGGATCGTCGCCAGGCGCGGGTCGGCGAGGGCGGGCGCTGTCTCCTGCATGCGCGCGAGGATAGTCGTCCCAGACGCGCCCCGGTCGCCTCCTACTTCAGGCTCGCCAGGAAGGCGACCAGGTCGTCCAGCTGCTGAGGGGTCAGGCCGTCGAACGCCGGCATCTGCTCGTCCTGGGGTGTCACGATCTGGAGCCGGATGGTATCCGCCTCCCAGCGGAAGCCGGCGCGCGTCAGGCTCGGGCCCGCCGACCCGCCGACGCCGCGGATCTCGTGGCAGGACGAACAGCCCTCGGCGTTGTAGACCTGCAGGCCGGCGAGCTGCTGGTCGCTCATGCCGCCCACCGGCGGCACGGTGACGACGCCCGGCGGCGGCGACGTGGCGGCGACCACGGTGAGGCCGAGGACGCCCAACACCACCAGGCCGGAGAGCGCCATCGCCACCGGGCGACGGGTCGGCCAGCGCTGCCGGCTGCGGTCGATCCAGGGAACCAGCAGGAAGATGACCGCCGCCAGCGTGAAGAAGGCGAAGATCAGGAGCGACTCGAGCGATCCGGTGAAGAACCAGAGCAACTGGAAGAGGTCGAGGAAGTACCACTCCGGGCGCGGCGCGTAGCCCGTGGCGTTCGGGTTGGCCTTCGGCTCGAGGGGCGCACCGAGCCAGATGGCGAGGCCGAAGACGACCACGAGCAGGACTGCCGCCAGGATCGCGTCCTTGAGGAGCGAGACCCAGAATGGTCTGCCCGCGGCCTTCTCGGCCTCGTACTCGCGGCGGTAGGCGTCGCGGCGTGGCTCGCCGGGGACCGGCTCCACGAGCGGATGGCGGCGAGGCGAGGCGGCGATCCCCTGCCGCACCACCGCGAAGAGGTGGAAGGCAACCAGCAGCAGCAGCGCCGCCGGCAGCACCCAGACGTGGACGCCATAGAAGCGTGCCAGGGTGACCGCTCCGAGCTGGTCCCCTCCCCGCAGGAACTCGAGCACGTTCTGGCCGATGAACGGCACCGATCCAGCGATGTTCGTGCCCACGACCGTGGCCCAGTAGGCCTTCTGATCCCACGGCAGGAGATACCCCGTGAACGCGAACCCGAGGACGATGAAGAAGAGCAGAGCCCCCACGACCCAGGTCAGCTCGCGCGGATAGCGATGGGCGGCCCAGATGAAGACCCGGAGCGCGTGAAGGCCGATGAGCACGACCAGAAGGCCGGCCGACCAGTGATGGATGCCCCGAACGAGCCCACCGAACGGGGTCTGGTCGATGTACAGCACGCTCTCGTAGGCAGCGTCGGGGCTCGGAACGTAGGAGAGCGTCAGGACGATGCCCGTGGCGAACTGGACGACGATGAAGATCAGGGTCGCGCTGCCGAGGGTGTGAGCCCAGCCGATGTTGCCGGGCACCTTGCGGTCGACGAAGGACCGCACCAGCGGCGAGACCTGGAGGCGCTCGTCGATCCACCCCATCACGCGGCGCATTCAGCTCTCCTCGTTCAGCGGCCCGATGAGCACCTGGCCGTTCTCGACCTTCGTGGCGTAGGTGAGCATCGGGCGCGGGGGCGGTCCGGCCACGACCTGGCCAGACGGATCGAACGCGCCCCCGTGGCAGGGGCACAGGAAGCGGTGGGCTCCGGCCGCCCACGACAGCGGGCACCCAAGATGGGTGCAGTGGTGGTCGAAGGCCACGACCTCGGTCTCCGTCGTGCGGGACACGAAGCAGGCAACCGGCTCGGTACCGTGCGCCCAGCCGTCGACCACCTCACGCGGCACAACCACGAGGCGCGTCTCACCGACGACGAAGTCCGCCAGCGAACCGGCCGGCGCCCACCCGGTCCCGCGCAGGACCGGGGTGACGGATGACGAGAGGAGGCGCGGCCGTGATTTCGCGCTCCAGAAGGGCGCTGATCCGAAGCCGATGACCGGGACGGCGACGGCGGCCGCGAAGGCGCCGCCGATCCCGGCCAGCGCCTTCAGGAAGAAGGCACGGCGAGACAGCTCGTCAGCCGCGTTCCGCTCGGTCACGATCCGATGACGATCTCGCCCTTGGCCCCCTTCGCGTAGTGGTCGCCAAACTGGTCGCCGTACGCCCAGGGACCGGCGCCGTCGAAGGTGTAGGTCACCGATCCGGTCCCACCGACGGCGATGTGCTCGGCCTCCTTGAGGCTGTCGCCGCTGTCGGCGTCGACATCGGTCTTGAGGCCGACGATGAGCTCCACCTCCTCGGTGTTGGCGTTCGTTACCTCGAACGTGACCGTCTCGCCCTGCTGGACAGTTACGGACGCGGGGTCGATGTAGCCATCACCGATCTCGACCTGGACGACGCGCGCCGTTGTCGACGCGGAGGGTTGGGTCGACGTCGCCTGCGTCGGGGAGCTCGTTCCCGACGCGCACGCGCTCAACAGCAAGATCAGCGCGGCCGATCCTGCGAGATATCGGGCCTTGAACATTCCTTTCTCCCGGATCGCGGGCGCCGCCCGCACATCGGGCCAGCCGCCTGACAATCACGCTAGGTGGTGCGAGGTGCCGTCCACGTGTTGCGGCCTGTCGCGTTTGTGTCGTGATTCGGCGAGGGGTGCTGCACCCGCGCTGGCCGCTGTGCTAGACCATGCGAGATGAACCCCATGTCCGCGCCCGACGCAGGCAATCGACTCGCCATCCGCCGGTGGGATGACCCGCCGCCGTCCGCCGCGGCGCGCTGGCTGCGTACCGTGCGCTGGCTGCTCCCGCTCCTGCTGGCGGGCGTGGCGCTCTTCTTCGAGCTCAACGAGCACGTGCTGCAGGAACGCGCCGAGATCTCCCCGGCCTTCCTGGGCGAGATCGTCGTGTTCGCCGTGATCGGGCCGGTGATCGTCGCAATCGTCCTCGGCTGGGTGGCGCGGTTGGTCGCCGGCTACCAGGCGACATCTGCAGCGCTGAGCGACGCCAACCGAGACCTCGAGGCGAACGTGGCCGAGCGGACCAGGAGCCTGCAGGCGACCAGCGAGCAGCTGGCCGCGGCAAACCGGAGCCTATCCGTTGCCAATGACGAGCTCCGCCAGCTCGACCGGCTCAAATCCGAGTTCGTGTCGCTGGTCTCGCACCAGCTCCGCGCTCCGCTTACCAACATCAACGGCGCGCTCGAGTTGGTGGCCGAGGACGCTGACCTGCTGCCCCCGGCACATCGACGGACCCTCGAGATCCTGGGGGTTGAGGGTAAGCGTCTCTCCAACCTGATCCAGACCATCCTCGACGTCTCCCGCCTCGAGGCCGGGCGCCTGACACCGCGACTCGGAGCGGTTGCCGTTGAGCCCCTCCTGGTGCGTGCCTGTCGGTCGGCAATGGCGGCCGAGGGAGACCGACGCTGGTCGGTGGCCATCTCACCAGCATTGCCACCCGCCTGGGCAGACGAAACGCTTCTCGAGGAGGTGCTACGTGCGCTCCTTGATAACGCGATCCATTACTCGGACGCACGGGCGTCGGTCGACGTCGGCGCCGTGGCGGCCGACGGTTCGATTCTCATCTCCGTGGCCGACCATGGCCGCGGCATTCCGGCTGCTCAGCAGGAGATGATCTTCCGATCCTTCCATCGGGTGGACGCTGGGGACGCGACCATGGACGGGTATGGGCTGGGGCTCTATTTCGCCGATCGGCTGACCCGCGCCCAGGGCGGGACCATCCAGGTCGAGAGCCCCCTCCACGCCGACCCGGAGCGACCCGGATCGCGCTTCACCATCTCGATGCCGATCGCGTCCGATGAGCCGGAGGACACCCGGCCCAAATCGGTCACGTCGCAGGCGCGGGAGGAGGCTTCGGCCTGATGCCGCGGGTGCTGCTCGTCGACGACGATCGCTCGCTGCTGGAGCTGCTGGCAGACTATCTCCGCCGCCAGGGCCACGAGGTCCGGGCCGCCGCCACCGGCCAGGAGGGGATCACGGTCGCCGCCGAATGGCAGCCGGACCTGGTCCTGCTGGACGTCACGATGCCCGGGCTGGATGGCTGGCAGGTGCTGTCGCGCCTGCGATCCGCCTCGCCGGTCCCGGTGATCATGCTCACGGCGCGTGGCGACGAGCCGGAGATCCTGCGCGGGTTCGCCGGGGGCACGGACGACTACGTCACCAAGCCCTTCTCGTTCGCGCAGCTGGGCGCGCGCATCAAAGCCGTCCTTGACCGCTCCCCGCGCGGCAGGGAGGCGTCGAGCGGCATCCTGCGCGGCGCGGATCTCGAGGTCGACCTCGACCGCCACCGCGTGCTGCGCGGAGGGGAGCCCATCGACCTCACACCGACCGAGTTTCGGATCCTGGTCACGCTGCTCCGCGAGCCGGGCCGTGTGCTCTCCGCGCGCCAGATCGTGGCGGCCGTGTGGGGCAGCGAATACGCCGACGAGACGGGCTACATCCGTCGCTATGTCTGGCACCTTCGCCGCAAGCTCGAGGACGACCCGCGCCAGCCCCGTTACATCCTCAACGAGCGAAGCGTCGGCTACCTCTTCCCCGCCAACGCCGGATGACGACGCGCGCGAGCGGCTAGGCCGTGACCTCGATCCGGATCCGCTTGTTGATGCGCCCCTTCGACTCGTAGCCGGTCACCCGCACCCGCCCGATCTCCGAGGTGCGGGCCACGTGCGTCCCGCCATCGGCCTGCAGGTCGAGCCCGACGATCTCGATGGTCCGCACCTCGCTGATCCCATCCGGCAGGAGGTTGACCTTGGTGCGGATCAGGTCCGGGATGGCGAACGCCTCGTCGCGCGGCAGCACGGCCACCCGGATCTCGCGGTCGGCGGCGATCTCCTCGTTCACGCGTCGCTCGATCTCGGCCACCAGCTCGCCGGCCATCGTCTCGAACTCGAAGTCCATCCGCCCGTTGAGCGGCTCCATGTTGCCGCCGGTCACCGACGCGCCGTGATCGCGCCAGACGACGCCGCACAGGACGTGCAGGGCGGAGTGGGTCCGCATCAGCGCATGCCGCCGCTCCCAGTCGATGGCTGCCGTGACCGGTGTGCCGATCGCCGGCGCCGCGCCCTGGAGCGCGTGCCAGATGTCGTCGCCACGCTTCCGGGCCCCGGTCACGCTCCAGGATGCGCCGGATGGCCCGATGAGCACGCCGCTGTCCGCCGGTTGCCCGCCGCCACCGGGATAGAAGGGCGTCCGGTCGAGGAGGACTGCATTCGCCTCCGGGTCGAAGGCCGTGACCACGGCATCGGCCTGGCGGACGTACGCGTCGCGGTAGCAGAGGTTGTCGCTCACCCGACGCAGCCTAGGAGGGCTTCAGCGCCCCGTCCAGGAAGAGGGCTATGCGCCGACGCAGCTCGTCGCCCAGGCTCTCCACCGGGTAGTCGCCGCCGGCCCGAACCACGGCGCCGGTGACCATGTCCACCAGCATGGAGGCGTAGCTGGCCAGGCGGCGGTTGTCGCGCAGGCGCCCAGTCTCCTTCAGCGTCTGGAGCACGGTGTCCACGATGCGCTCGTAACCCATCGTGCGCAGCGCCTCGCGACGGCGAGCCGGCTCGGGATGCGTCATCTCGCGCGCGACGGCCGCGGTGATCGCAGGCTCCTCGGCCACGAGGCGCGCGATGACGTCGGCCATGTCCTCGAGCGTGCGCCGCGCGGATCGGCGCCGGGAGCGGTCGATCGAGGCCTCGATCGTCGCCACGTGCCGGGCGCCGATCTCGCACAGGATCATCTCCTTGTAGCCGAAGTAGTTGAAGACGCTGGTCCGGCTCGTGCCCGCCTCGCGGGCGATCTGGTCCATGGTCGTCCCGTCGATGCCGTGCCGGCTGAACAGCCGCTCGGCAGCGTCGATCAGCGCCTCCCGCGTGGATGCCTTCTTGCGCTCCCTGGCGCTCGCGCGCAGGGGCGGCCGAGTGTCGATGACGGTCATGTGTTGCCTCGGCTACAGGCTAGCAGCCGGTGGCTTCGCGTGAACCGCTTGCTAGCATGACCGCCTCACCCCCACGACTCCAGAGGTACCGATGGACTTCCCCTCCCTCGTCGATGACGTGCTGGCCGGCTACTTCGCCCTGCACCCGGTCCAGGCCACCGAGATCGGGAACCATGACCACGACGGCGAGTGGCCCGACCTGACCGATGCCGGCCGCGGCGCCCGCCGCGCCTGGCTGGCCGATGCCATCATGCGGCTGGAGGCGGTGGATGCTGCCGCGCTGAGCCGCGACCAGGCCATCGACCGCCGGATCCTGCTCGCCAACCTGGAGGCGATGCGGTTCGGCGAGGAGACGCTGCGCGAGGCGACCTGGAACCCGCTGAGCTACGTCTACCTGCTGGGCGGCGGCCTGTTCGCCCTGCTCGCCCGTGAGTTCGCCCCGCTGCCCGACCGCCTGCGCAGCGTGGCGGCGCGGCTGCGCGCCGTCCCCGCCGCGCTCGATGGCGCGCGTGAGACGCTCCGCGCCGGCGGCCCGCGGCCCGTCAGCCGCTTCCACACCGCGAAGGCCGCGGAGCGCATGGCCGGCATCACCGACCTGGCCGAGACCGCCGTCCGCGAGAGCGAGAAGGTCGCCGATGCCGCGCTGCGAGCGGAGGTCGCGGAAGCGGCGCGCACGGCGCGCGAGGGGGTCGAGGCTTTCACCGCCTGGCTGCGCGACGAGCTGCTGCCCGTCGCCACCGGCGACTTCCGGCTGGGCGCCGACCTGTACGCGGCCAAGTTCCACCACGCCCTGCAGTCCGGGATGGCGCCGGACGAGCTCGCGCAGCGCGCGGCGGCGGGGTTCGAGCAGGTGCGTGCCGAGATGATCCGCCTGTCGCGCGAGCTGTGGCCGGAGTGGGGTGCTGGGAAGCCGATTCCGGACGACGACAACGTCCTGGTGCGATCGGTCCTGGACGCGATCGCCGTCGACCACCCGGCGGCGGGCGAGCTGCTCGACTTCTGCCGCGCCGAGCACCAGCGCATCGAGGCGTTCATCCGCGAGCGCGGCATCATCGGGCTGGCCGACGAGCCGCTGCAGATCGTCTGGACCCCGGAGTTCCTGCGGGCCTTCGGCGGCGCGATGCTCATCCCGCCGGGTCCCCTGGACCGTGGCCTGGACAGCTTCTTCGCGATCACGCCGATGCCCGACGATTGGAGCGACGAGCGCAAGGAGTCCTACCTGCGCGAGGACAACGCCCGCATGCTGCGGCTGCTCACCATCCACGAAGCGGTCCCCGGGCACTACCTGCAGCTCGCCTACGCGAACCGATGCCCATCGGTCCTGCGCGCCATCTTCGCCTCCGGCGTGTTCGCCGAGGGCTGGGCGGTCTACGTCACGCAGGTGATGATGGACGTCGGCTACGGCGCCGAGGACCCGGCGCTGATGCTGGTGCACTGGAAGTTCTATCTGCGCTCCATCACCAACGCGATGATGGACATCGGCATCCACGCCGGCTCCATGGACGAGGCGGAGGCGATGCGCCTGATGGTCGAGGGTGGCTGGCAGGAGCACGGCGAGGCGGCCAACAAGTGGGATCGGGCGCGACTGTCGTCCACGCAGCTGTGCGAGTACTTCCTGGGATCGGTGCTGTGGCACGGCCTCGAGGAAGAGGCCCGGCGTCGCGCGGCGGAGACCGGCGGCGAGTTCGATCGGCGCCGCTTCCTGGAGGACGGGCTGGCGCACGGCACCCCGCCGATGCCGGTGCTGCGCGACATCCTCCTGGGCGACGGGCCCGGCTAGTGGGCGCGGAGGTCCAGGGCGAGCTCCAGGATCGAGGGCTTGCCCTCGTCGGCCGCGACCAGCAGCTTGGCGGGGTCGAAGCCGGCATCGGTGCCCATGACCACCAGCGTCAGGCCCGGGCCGGGCAGGTGGACCATCAGCGTGGTGAACCCCTGCAGCAGCCCCGAGTGACCGAACCCGGCCAGCGTGCCGACCTCGATCTCCTGCGCTCCCATGCCGTAGGCGCGATCCCCGAAGGCCAGCATGCCGCCCCGCGTGTCGGGCCGCAGCACGTGGCCGCGGTAGAGCGCATCGGCCCATACCAGGAGCTCGTGCGCGGTCGAGTACATGGAGCCCGAAGTGCCGAACGCGCTGGCCCACGCCGGCCGCATGAGGGGTGGGGCGCCCTCGCTCAGCAGGACGCCGGTGCTGGCCAGGCGCAGGGGGCCAAGGAGCCGATGTGACAGCTCCTCGGCGAAGGGCCGGCTCGTGACGCGCTCGATGATGAGTCCCAGCAGCACGTAGTTCGTGTTCGAGTAGGCGAAGCTCGTCCCCGGCTCAAACCACGGCTTACCGACGCGTGCCAGGACCTCCAGCGGCGACCATACGCGCGTCGCGTCGGCGGCGAGCTCCGTGCGCATGGGAGCCAGCAGGTCGGCCAGGCCTGAGGTGTGGGTCAGCAGCTGGCGCACCGTGATGGCGGGCGAGATGGCCACCTCGGGCAGGATCTCGACCACCGGCGTGTCCAGCTCCAGGCGACGTTCCTCGACCAGCTGCAGGGCGATCGCGGCAACGAACGTCTTCGTGACACTGCCGACGGCGAACGGCGAGTCCCCGTCGAGTGGCGTCTGCCCGTCGCGGGCAAGCCCGCTGGCGCCGTACCACGCGCGCCCGTCGTCGAGCATGACGCCGATCGACAGTGCGTCGAGGCGGAACTCCTGCCGCGCGCGCTCGACGGCGGCCTGGAACGCCCCCGCCTGCCCCGGCTCCACCCCGCGCAGCTCGCGGAGCAGCGTTCCGGCGCGCGTCTCGCCCTCGGGCAGCCGCACGATCCAGGGCGGGATGCGGTCGAACGCGTCGACGAAGGACGTACCGCCGCCACGCGCGACGGGGACCGGCGTGGCACCCAGGGGCAGCGGTCCATTCGCGGTGCCGCCGGGCTCGGCACCACCGCGCGGCCCGACGAGCACGACGTTGAGCAGGATGGCTGCGCCGATGGCCGCCACCCATCCGGCCGAGAGGCGAAACGCTCGGGACACGATTGCGGCCATGGTAATCCAGCCGTCCCGCGGCCAGGCTGCGGGAGTGCCTTGCGCAGCGAACAGAAATTAGTTAGCGTAGTTAACTTCATGATCCCGGCCGATTTTCCGCTCCGCCTGCTGCGCGCCGCAATGCCACCCCAGCTGCGCGTGGTCGGCGGCGGGCCGGCGCCGGGGACCGCGCCCGCCCCGCGCCCGCCGCGTGGCGGTCGCCTGCGGCGCGGCTTCAGCGCCCTGGCGCACCGCAACTACCGCCTGTATCTGGGCGGGCAGATCGTCAGCCTGGTCGGGACCTGGATGCAGTCGGTCAGCCAGCCGTGGCTGGTGCTGCTGCTGGGCGGCACGCCGATCCAGCTGGGCATCGTGCTAGCTCTCCAGTTCACCCCGCCCATGCTGCTGGCCCCGCTCGGCGGTGTGCTGGCCGATCGCGTCGACAAGCGCAAGGTGCTGATGGGGACCCAGGTGCTGGCCATGCTCCAGGCCACCGCGCTCTTCACGCTGACGTTCAGCGGCGTGGTCGAGATCTGGCACGTCTTCGTGCTGGCCGCCGTGCTGGGGACCGTCAGCGCCGTCGAGATGCCCGTCCGCCAGGCGTTTGCGGCCGAGCTGGTGCCAGGCGACGACCTGGTCAACGCCATCGCGCTGAACAGCGCGACCTTCAACGCCGCCCGCATCATCGGTCCGGCCATCGCCGGCGTGACGCTGGCCCTGTTCGGGCCTGCCGCTAACTTCGGCATCAACGCCGTCAGCTACCTGGGCGTGCTCACCGGGCTGTGGCTCATGGATCCGGCCGGGCTGCACCGCGTGCAGCGGCCCACGCAGGTGGCCTCGGTGCTGTCCAGCCTGGCGGAGGGCGTGCGCTACGCGGTTCGCGAGCCGAGCATCCTGTGGCCGCTGGTGCTGCTCGGTGGCGTGTCGCTGTTCGGCATGAACTTCCAGACGCTGCTGCCGCTCTTTGCCCGCAACAGCCTGGGCCTGGACGCCGGTGCCTACGGCGCCATGTGGGCGATCATGGGGATCGGCTCGCTCGCCGGTTCGCTGTACCTCGCCTTCTCGGACCAGCGCCGGCGGCTGGCGTGGCTGATCATCGGCGGCGGCGCGGCGTTCGCCGTGTTCGAGCTGCTGATGGGCCTCTTCCCGGTGGTGGCCTTCGCCTTCCCGGCGATCGTGGTCATGGGCCTGGGCTCGATGCTGATGATCAACACCATCAACGTCACCATCCAGAACGCGGTCTCGCACGAGCTACGGGGGCGGGTGATGTCCCTGTACGTCACCGTCTTCGCCGGCTCTACCCCGTTCGGCGGCCTGCTGGCCGGCAGCCTGGCCGAGCTGTTCGGGCCGGCGCGTGCCTTCGCCATCGGCGCCGCCGCATCGCTCGTGATCCTGGGCCTGGTCGCCTGGCGCCTGCTGAGCACGGGCGCACTGCGGCAGGTGGAGCGTCCCTCGACGCTGCCGCGGGGCGACGAACGCTCGGATCGGGGTGGGCCGAGCCCCAGCGGCGAGGCCGGTCGCGCGGCGAGCGCCTGACGCCGGGACCAATGCTTCCCGGCTCAATCCGCCGCGGCTTCGCCTCCCTCGGCTATCGCAACTACCGCCTCTACTGGACCGGCCAGGTCATCAGCCGCATCGGCACCTGGATGCAGCAGGTGTCGCTGCCATGGCTGGTTCTCGCGCTGGGCGGCTCGCCGATCGAGCTTGGGGTGGTCGCCGCGCTCGAGTTCGTGCCGTCCCTGCTGCTGGCGCCCTTCGGCGGCGTCTACGCCGACCGGCTGGACAAGCGCCGCGCGCTTCTCGTCACCCAGGCGCTCAGCGCGGTGCAGGTCGTGATCCTGTTCGCGCTGACGGCGACCGGGGTGATCACCATCCCGGTCATCATGGGGCTCGCCCTGGCGCTGGGCCTGGTCAACGCGGTCGACATGCCGCTGCGCCAGGCGCTCGCGGCCGAGATCGTGCCGGCCGAGATCCTGACCAACGCCATCGCGCTCAACTCGATGGCCTTCAACTCGGCGCGCGTGGTCGGACCGGCGCTGGCCGGGGTCACCATCGCAGTCGGCACGGAGCTGTTCCACACCGCGACCGCCGGCGTGGCCTTCAACCTGGCCATCAATGCGGTCAGCTTCTCGGCGGCCCTGGTCGGCCTGTGGATGATGGACCCCGCGGCGAACCGCGTCCCGCCCCGTGACGGTTCGCCGCCGCCCGTGCTCGAGAGCCTGCGCGAGGGCGTCGCCTATTCGCTGCACACGCCGATCGTGCTGTGGGCGCTCGTCCTCCTCGGGGTGGTCGGCACCTTCGGCCTCAACTTCCGCATCCTCCTGCCGCTCTTCACCCGGGACGTCCTGGGACTGGAGGCCGACGCCTACGGCGCCCTGTACGCGGCGCTGGGGCTCGGGTCGCTGGCCGGCGCGGTCACGCTGGCCTTCATGCACGAGCGACGCGCCATCGCCCTGATGGTCGGTGGCGGCCTGCTGTTCGGCCTCCTCGAGCTGGCATTCGCCGTCGTGCGGGCGCCGCTGCCGGCCGTGCCACTGCTGTTCGGCCTCGGCCTGTTCTCGATGCTGATGATCAACACGGTGAACGCCACGGTCCAGGCCAACGTACCCGATGCCCTTCGTGGCCGGGTGATGGCCCTGTACGTCACCGTCTTCGCCGGCAGCTCCCCGCTGGGCGGGATCTTCGCCGGTGCGGTTGCCGAGACGCAGGGAGTTCCCACCGCCTTCGTCGCCGGCGCGCTGATCTCGCTGATCGGCACGGGCCTCGTCGCCTGGCGCTTCGGGGTGGCGGGTCGCGCCGGCCGGCTGGGCCGCACCCGGTTCGGGGTCGGCGGGCGCGCCGGGGATGCGTCGGATCGGCAGGAGGCCTCGCTCAGCACCTGACCGCCTACGCGCCGTCACCCTCCGTAGCGCGCGGCACCGCTCGTCCCGGAAGGAGGACCTGCAGCTCGTCCAGCGCGGCGCGGACCGAGGCGCGGCTCTCCTCCGGCAGCGGCTCCACCAGCTCGCGTGCCGCCGCCAGCAGGTCGTGGCGCATGGCATCCACCCGCCGGCGTCCGCTGCGGGTCAGGGCCAGCAGGACGCTGCGCCGATCGTTCGGATCGCCTCGCCGCTCCAGCAGCCCCGCCTCGACCAGGGCGGATGCCAGGCGCGTGACGACCG
Source organism: Candidatus Limnocylindria bacterium (assembly GCA_036375355.1). Classification (GTDB taxonomy): domain Bacteria; phylum Chloroflexota; class Limnocylindria; order QHBO01; family QHBO01; genus DASURX01. Next base: position 6,296 of record DASURX010000137.1, on the reverse strand, counting down.
GGGCGCTGACCAGCAGCAGCCGCGCGATCTCGGCCTGCGCGGTCGGGCCGCGGGTCGACACGATGCGCAGCACGTTGTACTGCTGGTAGGTGAGCTCCTTCCACGCCGGGCGTCGCCGGGCATGGGCCAGGAGGTGCCTCAGGATCGGGCCGACTGTGGCGACGAGGCTCTGCTCGAGGCCGCCGGCGTCTTCCGCCTCCGGTTCAGCGGGGGGTGAGGACCCAGGTGTGTCCGACATCGGCTCGATGCTAGCACCGGCCAGCCGGACCTCATTCGTCCGGCCAGTCCGTCTCGAAGACGAGCGAAGCCGCCTCGTGGCTGAGCTCGTCGCCGGCGCGTGCCGCAGTGCCGGGACCGACCGCGCGCAGCAGCGTGCCCCGCCGCGGCGCGGGTTGCCGATGGATTGGCGGCACCGGCTCCGGGTAGGCGCACAGGACCTGGACCGCGCCGTCGGCGACCACGCTGCCGTGCATCAGGTCGCACGCCTCGCAGCGGGCGAGCGGCACCAGCCCGCCGCGAGGGCAATGAACGTAGGGTTCCACCGCCAGGTGCAATGGCCCGATACGACCGCTCGACCGCCCAGCACCACCCATCGACCCGCCTCCCCGCACACGCCTGAGCGTGCCGATGCTGTGGCTCCCCGTGGTCGCGTGCCAAGGGCCATGCGTCCCGATTTCCGCCGGGCAGGGATCAGACCACGCGATCCTCGGGAAGCTCCTCCGCGAACTCCGAGCCGAGGCGGGCAGCATCGAACGCCTTGCCCACCAGGTGGTGGTACGGAACGCCGCTGAACTGGTGGTGCGAGCGCGTCGGCGTGTCCAGGCCGCCCTCCCACTCGCGCCGCTGGAGAGCGATGTAGCCGTCCTGCTCGGCCTCCTTCATCTCGACCAGCAGCTGGTTGAGCCCCCAGCCGGTGGCGTGCTGCGCGCCCAGGGTGATGAACACGAAGCGGTAGCCGAGCTCGCCGAGCTGCGCGAAGGTGATCGGCTCGGGGTCGCGATACCACTTGAACGAGCTCGACCAGTTGAACGCGAAACGCGCATCGGGGAAGCGCTGGTGCACGCGGCGCGAGAACTCCTCCACCGGCCCGCGGTCCGAGGTCGGGAACTCGCACCACACCAGGTCCGGGATGCCCGTGTCCAGGTAGCGCAGCGCCCGCTCCACGGCAAGGTCCAGGCCGCGCACCGTCTCGGGCGCGTCGACCGCGGAGAGGCCGTCGGTACGGGCGATGACGACGAAGTCGGTATTGCCCAGGTCGTCGGCCACGGCGCGCGCCATGCGCAGCTTGCCGACCATCTCGGCGGCGGGGATCAGCGCCTTGCCGCCGATGTGCCCGCAGCGCTTGGGAAGCACCTGGTCCTCGATGTGCGCGGCGGCCACGCCGGCGGTCACGTACAGCTCGGTGGTGCGCTGCACGTTGAAGATGTTGCCGTAGCCGCCGTCCATGTCGACCACCACGGGCGGAATCTCGAGGTGCCGCGGCGCGACGCCCTTGGCGGGATCGCCCACGGCCTGGGTCAGCTGGAACTTGCGCAGGGCGCTTACCGTGCGCCGTGCGGCGTCGGCGATCTCCGGGCCGGAGTAAAGGTCCATGTCGGTGGTCCCGAGGTGGCTGATGGCGAACGAGTAGCCGCTGAAGTAGACGGCCTTGTAGCCGTGGTACATCGCCAGCTGGGCGCCCATCGGGTCGTAGACGCCGGGACCGAACAGGTACGGCTCGGTGTCCAGCAGGCGCCGCATCCGGCTGGACGGGTTCTCCCAGCGCGAGGCGGGCACCCTGAACCCGGGCGGCAGGAGTGCGCTCTCGACCAGCTCGACCACTGCCGCCGCCGGCGCGGACAGCTCCTTCAGCGCCATCGGGTCAGTCGTTGCCGTGGTCGCGGTTGCACAGGCCCGGGCAGCGGCACTCCTCGAGGTCGGCCACGCTCAGGACCTGTGGTGGGTGCGGGCGCTCGGGACGCCAGGCAAGCCAGGGGTTGTGCCGGACCTGGCTCTGGCTGAAGCGACGGGCCGGGTTGCGGTCGGGGAAGCGGCGGCTCAGCCGCGGGTCGGTGTACGTGTTCTGGATCATGCAGGCAAGGTTCGCACGTGGCGTGCCATAACTCAAGCCTATAGCAGACGAATCGGCTATCATTTCTGCTGATATGAGCCATCAGGAGCAGCCGATCGACCTGGCCCGGCTCGAGGCGTTCGTGCGCGTCGCGCACACGGGCTCCATCTCCCGTGCCGCAGAGGCGCTGTTCGTGACGCAGCCCGCCCTCACCGCTCGGCTGCAGGCGCTCGAGCGCGCGCTGGGCACGCCGCTCCTGATCCGGGGCCGGCACGGCAGCCGCCTGACCGAGGCCGGCAAGGCGCTCCTCCCGCACGCCGAGCGCGCGCTTTCCGCGCTGGACCACGGGCGCGAGGCCGTCGCCGAGGTGCGCGACGGGGGAGGCGGCCGCCTGACGATCGGCGCGGCGCCGGCGGTGAGCACGTACGTCCTGCCCGCGATGCTGCATCGGTTCCAGGCCAGCCATCCGCTGGTCCGGCTGGCGGTGCGCTCCGGGCATTCGGAGGAGGTGCTCGAGATGGTCCTGCGCGACGAGGTCGAGGTCGGCCTCATGCGACCCATCGCGCATCCAGAGGTGACGGCAACCTTGCTGTACGAGGACGAGCTGGTGCTGGTCGTGCCGCGCGGGCATCGCTTCGCGACCGCGGGCCACGTCCGCATGGCCGAGCTGGCCACCGAGCACCTTATTCTGTTCGACCGCACCAGCTCGTATCACGAGCTGACCAGCGCGATCGTGCGCCAGGCCGGGATCAGGCCGCGCGGCCAGCTGGAGGTCGACAACATCGATGCCGCCAAGCGCATGGTCGAGCAGCGGTTGGGCATCGCCTTCCTGCCGCGCACCAGCGTGCAGGCCGACGTCGGCAGCGGCCGGCTGGTGCCGGTCGACATCGTGGACATGGCGCCCGTCCGTCGCCAGATCGTGGTCGCTCGGCGGCGGGATGCCGGTGCGGTGTCGCCGGTGCTCGCCGCCTTCCTGGCCACGCTCGACGACCTGCGCCCCAACGCCGAGCGAGCGCATCGGTTCCTGGCCTGACGTCGCTGAGCGTGGGTCTGGTCAGGTGGCGCCGCCTTCCGTAGCATGAGCGCCGCTTCCGCCCGCACGCCCCACGGAGGACCGATGGATCCGCGCGTCGCCGAGTCGATCCCGCTGCTCGCCGTCCTGAAGCCGCGCGACCGTGAGCAGGTGCTGCGCACCGCGCGCCAGCAGCGCTACCAGCCCGGCGAGATCGTTGTCCGCGAGGGCGATGCCGCGACGCGCCTGTTCCTGGTGGCGTCGGGCAGCGCCGTGGTCAGCCAGGGCGGCCGCCAGGTCGGGCTGCTGGGCCCCGGCGATTTCTTCGGCGAGCTGGCCCTGATCGAGGAGCACGGCCGCACGGCGACCGTCACCGCCGAGACGGAGCTCGTCTGCCTGCTGGTCACCGCCTGGGAGTTCCGCGCCTCGCTCAAGGACCATCCCGAGATGGCCATCCCCATGCTGGAGGCGATCATCGCTCGGCTTCACCGCCGGGAGCACCACCAGCAGTAGGACGGCGGGAGCCGGGCTAGAATCGGTGCCCCGGGCAGGAATCCACAACGGTACGAGGCTGGATGAAGCGATGACCACCGACGAGCGCGTCGAGTCCGCGACGATCGAGAACCTCCTGACGGAGAACCGCACCTTCCCCCCGCCGGCGGCCTTCGCGGCCAACGCGCTCCTCAACGACCCCGCCATCTACCAGCAGACCGCCTCGGAGGAGGGCTTCCGCGCCTTCTGGGCGGAGGAGTCGAAGCGCCTCGAATGGATGGAGCCCTGGACCGAGCTGCTCGACTGGCAGCCGCCCTACGCGAAGTGGTTCGTCGGCGGCAAGCTGAACGTCAGCGTCAACTGCCTGGACCGCCACGTGCGCAACGGGCTTGGCGACCGGGTCGCCTACTACTGGGAGGGTGAGCCGGGCGACGCCCGCACCCTGACCTACCGCGACCTGCTGGACGAGACCTGCCGGATGGCCAACGCCCTGCGCCAGCTGGGCGTGCGCAAGGGCGACCGGGTCGCGATCTACATGCCGATGATCCCCGAGCTGCCGGTCGCGATGCTGGCCTGCGCCCGAATCGGCGCGCCCCATTCGGTCGTCTTCGGCGGCTTCAGCGCCGATGCCCTGGCCGGACGCATCGAGGATGCCGAGTGCGTGGCGGTCATCACCGCCGACGGCGGCTACCGCAAGGGGATGACCGTCTCGCTCAAGGCGAACGCGGACGATGCCATCGCGCGCACGTCATCGGTCAAGCATTGCGTGGTGGTGCGTCGCACCAACGAGCCCGTCTCGTGGACCGAGGGCCGAGACCACTGGTGGCACGAGCTGGTCGACGGCCAGTCAACCGACGCCGAGCCGGAGCCGATGGACTCCGAGGATCTCCTGTACCTGCTCTACACCTCGGGGACCACGGCCAAGCCCAAGGGCATCATGCACACCACCGCGGGCTACCTGCTGGGCACCTCGACCACCCATCGGTACATCTTCGACCTCCACCCGGAGACCGATGTCTACTGGTGCATGGCGGACATCGGCTGGGTCACCGGGCACAGCTACATCGTCTACGGGCCGCTCGCCAACGCGAGCACCGGGATCATCTACGAAGGCGCCATCGACTACCCCGACCGGGACCGATGGGCCCAGATCGCGGCAAAGTACCGCGCCACCATCCTGTACACCGCCCCGACCGCCATCCGCGCCCTGATGAAGTACGGCGCCGCCGAGTTCGAGCGCGACGACCTGGGGTCGCTGCGCCTGCTGGGCAGCGTGGGCGAGCCGATCAACCCCGAGGCCTGGGCCTGGTACTGGAAGTACATCGGCGGCGAGCGCTGCCCGGTGGTCGACACCTGGTGGCAGACCGAGACGGGCATGATCATGATCACGCCGCTGCCCGGCATCACCACCCTGAAGCCAGGGTCGGCGACGCAGCCCTTCCCCGGCGTCAAGGCCGATGTCGTCGACGAGGCCGGCAACTCCGTCCCGCTCGGCGGCGGCGGGTATCTGGTCCTCGAGCGTCCCTGGCCGGCGATGCTGCGCGGCATCTACGGCGACCCGGAGCGCTACGAGCAGACCTACTGGTCGCGTTACCCGGGACGATACTTCGCCGGCGACGGCTGCAAGCGCGACGACGACGGCTACTACTGGCTGCTCGGCCGCGTGGACGACGTGATGAACGTCTCGGGCCACCGCATCTCGACCACGGAGGTCGAGTCCGCCCTCGTCTCGCACGACGCGGTGGCCGAGGCCGCGGTGGTCGGCCGCACCGATCCGGTCACCGGCCAGGCCATCTTCAGTTACGTGATCCTGCGGGCCGGCTTCGAGCCATCCGACGAGCTGGCCGCGGAGCTGCGCGAGCACGTGGCCGAGGTGATCGGCAAGCTGGCGCGGCCCAAGCAGATCATGTTCACGCCGGACCTGCCCAAGACCCGCTCCGGCAAGATCATGCGTCGCCTGCTGCGCGACATCGCCGAACGCCGCTCGCTCGGCGACGTCACCACCCTGGCCGATGCCGGGGTGGTGAACACGATCCGCGACCAGTCCGGGACGGGCGAGGAGTAGACGCCCCGGCGAGCGCTGTCAGCTCTCGGTCGTCACCGCCACGACCACCGTGGTGCCGCTGCTGCCGTCGCTCGAAGGAGCCAGGGTGACGGAGCCGCCGAACGAGGAGCCCTCGGTCTTGGCGAACACCCATGAGACGCCGCCGCCAGCAGTCGTGGTGCTGAAGATCTGCATCCCGGCATCGGGGATGGCACCTTCGTAGAAGCTCTTCAGCGAGTCCATCGACTCCGTCGAGTTCCAGCCGATGACCGCGCCACCCCCGGCGGTGGTCCGGCTGATCTCGGTCGAGTTCGGCGGGGTCAGGTCGCCGATGAGCTGGTCGAGGTCGCCCCCGCCACCACCGCCACCGCCCCCTCCGCCTCCGCCATCGCTCGAGGCGGCCGGCGTGGCGGTGGCCTGTGGCGTGTCGCTCTGCTGGTTCCCGTTGCCGTTCCCGTTGCCGTTGGAGCTCGCACCCGATGAGCCACAGGCGACAAGGAGGAGAACGAGAGCGGGAAGGATGATCGCTCGGGCGAGACGCATCTCCATCCTCCGGCCCGGTCGTGACGATGGACGGGTAGCACGCGCCCAGTGACCGAGCAGGCGCACAGGCTATGGGCGCCATGCGGGGGCGTCAATATGGAACGGGAACCCCGCGCCAGCGGCGCGCGTCGTGCCAACGTGCGCCCGATCGTCAC
>DASURX010000136.1:0-4377 GCA_036375355.1 Candidatus Limnocylindria bacterium | reverse complement strand
CCGCCATGATTCCGTTCCTGGAGCATGACGATGCCAACCGTGCGCTGATGGGCTCGAACATGATGCGGCAGTCGGTGCCGCTGCTCCAGCCCGAGGCACCGCTGGTCGGCACCGGGGTCGAGTATCGCGCCGCGTTCGACTCGCAGCAGGTCGTGGTCGCCAAGGCGGGCGGGACCGTCGTGTCGGTGACCGCCGACTTCATCCAGGTCGAGCGTGACGAGGGCGACGTGCGCGACACGTACAAGCTCAAGAAGTTCATGCGCTCGAACCAGGGCACCTGCATCAACCAGCGGCCGATCGTGGACGTCGGTGATCGGGTGGCCAAGGACCAGGTGCTGGCCGATTCGTCCTCGACCGATCAGGGCGAGATGGCGCTCGGGCAGAACATCCTGGTGGCCTTCATGCCCTGGGAGGGTGGCAACTATGAGGATGCCATCGTCATCAGCGAGCGGCTGGTGCGCGAGGACCTGTTCACGAGCATCCACATCGAGAAGCACGAGATCGAGGCCCGCGACACCAAGCTCGGCCCCGAGGAGATCACCCGAGACATCCCGAACGTCGGCGAGGAGTCGCTGCGCAACCTGGATGAGGACGGGATCATCTACGAGGGCGCCGAGGTCGAGCCCGGCGACATCCTGGTCGGCAAGATCACGCCCAAGGGCGAGACCGAGCTGACCGCCGAGGAGCGCCTGCTGCGCGCCATCTTCGGCGAGAAGGCCCGCGAGGTGAAGGACTCCTCGCTGCGGCTGCCCCACGGCGAGCGCGGCATCGTCGTCGACGTGCGGCAGTTCAGCCGCGAGTCGGGCGATGAGCTGCTGCCCGGCGTCAACCGCCTGGTTCGGGTCAGCGTCGCCCAGAAGCGGAAGATCGCGGTGGGCGACAAGATGGCCGGCCGCCACGGCAACAAGGGCGTGATCGCCAAGATCCTGCCGGTCGAGGACATGCCGTTCATGCCGGACGGCACGCCGGTCGACATCGTGCTCAACCCGCTCGGCGTGCCGAGCCGGATGAACATCGGCCAGATCCTGGAGACGCACCTGGGCTGGGCCATGAAGGTCCTGGGCCTGAAGGCCGCCACGCCGGTCTTCGACGGGGCCAGCGAGGATCACATCCGCGAGAGCCTGGTGCGGGCGCAGCTGCCCGAGGACGGCAAGACGGTGCTCTACGACGGGCGCACCGGCGAGGCGTTCGATCACCGGGTCACGGTCGGCTACATCTACATGCTGAAGCTCCACCACCTGGTGGAGGACAAGATCCACGCCCGCAGCACGGGCCCGTACTCGCTGATCACCCAGCAGCCGCTGGGCGGCAAGGCGCAGTTCGGCGGCCAGCGCTTCGGCGAGATGGAGGTGTGGGCGCTGGAGGCCTATGGCGCGGCGAACATCCTCCAGGAGCTGCTCACCGTGAAGAGCGACGACGTCATGGGTCGCGTGCAGACCTACGAGGCGATCGTCAAGGGCGAGGAGATCCAGTCGCCGGGGGTGCCCGAGTCGTTCAAGGTGCTCATCAAGGAGCTCCAGGCGCTGGGCCTGTCGGTCGAGATCCTGAACGAGAACGAGGAGGAGATCCGCTTCATCGAGGACACCGGCAGCTATCCGCTGCCGGACCTGGGCGGCATCAATCTCCAGGGCTTTGAGGAGTAGTCACGGCGTGGCGCCGGTCGCGGCGCCACGCATCAGCATCGGTCCATCACCTGTCGGGGTCTGGTCAGCCCCGGCCTCCCGGGCCTATCGCGGCGGACAGCCGCAGGAGTCGTAGCAGCACATGCTGGAAGTCAACAACTTCGACGCCATCCGTATCAGCCTGGCGTCGCCCGATCAGATCAAGGGCTGGTCTTCGGGCGAGGTCACCAAGCCGGAGACGATCAACTACCGCACCCTCAAGCCTGAGAAGGACGGTCTCTTCGACGAGCGCATCTTCGGTCCCACCAAGGACTGGGAGTGCTACTGCGGCAAGTACAAGCGCATCCGCTACAAGGGCATCATCTGCGACAAGTGCGGCGTGGAGGTCACCCGCTCCAAGGTGCGCCGTGAGCGGATGGGGCACATCAAGCTGGCCTCGCCGGTCAGCCACATCTGGTACTTCAAGGGCACGCCGTCGCGGCTGGGCATCCTGCTCGACGTCAGCCCGCGCAACCTGGAGCGCATCCTGTACTTCGCGCTGTACGTGGTCACCCGCGTCGACGAGGGGGAGCGCGACAAGGCGCTGGCGCGCATCGACGAGGAGATGGAGGAGCGGATCGCCCGCGCCCAGTCCCTCGTCGCCGACAAGCGCGCCGAGCTGGAGGGGGCCGTCGCCGACAAGCGCGCCGAGGTGCAGGCTGCCTACGACGCGGACATGCGCCGCCACGACGAGCGCTTCACCACCCGCTCCGAGGAGCTGGCCACCGCCGCCCAGGCGATCGAGGCCGGCATCAAGGAGGGCGGCAAGACCGTCCCCGAGGACGTCGTCTTCGCGCCCACCGGCGAGGTGATCGCACGGGCCGGCGAGCCGTCGAAGGACGCCCTCGCCGCGCTGCGCAAGGCCGTCGCGGCCGAGGTTGAGGCGGTCGACGCCGAGGTCAAGCAGGCCAAGGCGGAGGCCCAGCAGCGCCTCGACCAGGCCCTGGCCGACCTGACCGCGGGCATCGACGAGGCCCTCGCCACCGAGCGCGAGCACGTTGCGCGCGAGACCGATGACGCGCGCCTGGCGGCGCGCGCCGCCCGCCAGCAGATCGCCGACATCAAGGTCATGCAGACCCTGACCGAGTCCGAGTTCCGGACCCTGTCGGAGCAGCACGGCCGCATGTTCGACGCCGGCATGGGGGCCGAGGCGGTCAAGAAGATCATCGAGCAGCTGGACCTGGACGACCTCGCCCAGAAGCTGCACGTCGAGATGCGGCAGACGTCGGGTCAGCGCCGCAAGAAGGCCATCAAGCGCCTGCGCCTGATCGAGGCCTTCCGCAAGAGCGGCGCGCGGCCGGAGTGGATGATCCTGTCCACCCTGCCGGTCATCCCGCCCGACCTGCGCCCGATGGTGCAGCTGGACGGTGGCCGCTTCGCGACCTCCGACCTGAACGACCTGTACCGCCGCGTCATCAACCGCAACAACCGCCTGTCGCGGCTGCTCGACCTGGAGGCGCCGGAGATCATCATCCGCAACGAGAAGCGGATGCTGCAGGAGGCGTGCGACGCGCTGATCGACAACGGCCGGCGCGGCCGCGCCATCGCGGGCACCGGCAACCATCGGCTCAAGAGCCTGTCGGACATGCTCAAGGGCAAGCAGGGCCGGTTCCGCCAGAACCTGCTGGGCAAGCGCGTCGACTACTCGGGCCGTTCGGTGATCGTGGTCGGCCCCGAGCTCAAGCTGCACCAGTGCGGCCTGCCCAAGAAGATGGCGCTCGAGCTGTTCAAGCCGTTCGTCATGCGCCAGCTGGTGGAGAAGGGCTTCGCGCACAACATCAAGAGCGCCAAGCGCATCGTGGAGCGGGTGCGGCCCGAGGTGTGGGACGTGCTCGAGGAGGTCATCAAGGACCACCCCGTGCTCCTCAACCGCGCCCCGACGCTGCACCGGCTGGGCATCCAGGCCTTCATGCCGGTGCTGGTCGAGGGCTCCGCGATCCAGATCCACCCGTTGGTCTGCTTCGCCTTCAACGCCGACTTCGACGGCGACCAGATGGCGGTCCACGTGCCGCTCTCGACTGCGGCGCAGCAGGAGGCCAAGGACCTCATGCTGTCGACCCGCAACCTCCTGTCGGCCGCGGACGGCTCGCCGGTGGTCAGCCCGACGCACGACATGGTGCTGGGCTGCTACTACCTGACCGCCCAGGTCGACGACGAGAAGGGCGCCGGCAGTGCCTTCTCCAGCGCCGACGAGGTGATGATGGCCGCCCAGCTCGGGCACGTCCACGTCCAGGCGCCGGTGAAGGTCGAGCTGGAGCTGTACGACGGGACGGATGAGGACGGCACGGTGCGCACGCACGCCGAGGTGGTCGACACCACCCCGGGCCGGGTCATCTTCAACACGGTCCTGCCCCGCGAGATGGGCTACAGCAACCAGGCCATGGATCGCAAGGCGCTGAAGGCGATCATCGCCCGCTGCTACCGCGATCTGGGCCCCGAGGCCACGGCCAAGCTGGTCGACGGCATCAAGGCGGTCGGCTTCCGCTACGCGACGGCGGCCGGCATCACGATCGGCGTCGAGGACCTCGCGGTTCCGAAGGAGAAGGCGAAGCTCCTGGGCGACGCGGAGGGTCGCGTCGCCGATATCGACCGCGAGTTCCGCCGCGGGTTCATCACCGAGGACGAGCGCTACACGCAGACCGTCGAGGTCTGGCGCGAGACCACCGATGACGTGACCAAGGCCATGCTGGCCGGGCTCGACGAGCGCGGCTCGATC
>DASURX010000135.1:0-40975 GCA_036375355.1 Candidatus Limnocylindria bacterium | reverse complement strand
CAGCAGGCTCACGGCGTTCGCGGAGCTGAACTGCCGATCGGCGAAGAGCCGGGGGTCGACCAGCGGCGTGCGACGGCGCAGCTCGAAGAGGACGAACAGGCCGATGGCGACGGCGGCCACCACGATCCCGGCCAGGATCAGCGGATCGGTCCAGCCGCGCTCGCCCGCCAGGCTCAGGGCACCGACCCCGGAGACCAGCGCCAGCGAGATGAGCAGCGCCGCCCCGACGTCGATGCCGCCCGGCGCGCGCGGCGTCTCGATGCCGCCCGCCACCACGTAGATCAGCAGCAGGGTCAGGATGCCGGCCGGGACGTTCAGGAAGAAGATCCACTGCCAGGTCGCCAGGTCCACGCCGGGCAACGGCAGGGTCACGTTGAGCAGCACCCAGGCGCCGTAGGCGGGACCGACCGCCATGCCCACGAACGTTGCCGCGCCCTCCACGCCCAGTGCCGCGGCGCGGGCACGGCCCGCGAACAGGTGGCTGGCGATGGCCATCGAGAGCGGGACCAGCGCACCGCCGCCCAGGCCCTGCACCACGCGCGAGGCGATGAGCCAGTCCATGCCGGCGTCCGGCCCCGCGAAGCGTGAGAGGCCGGCGCCCAGGCTCCCCGCGCAGAACAGGACCAGCGCCGCCACGTACAGCCGCCGCGCGCCCCACAGGTCCGCGGCGCGACCGGCGAGCGGCATCGCCACGATGTAGGCCAGCAGGTAGGCGTTGACGATCCACGATGCGCGGGCCAGGTCCGCCCAGCCGCCGAAGTCGGCCACCACCGAGGGCAGGGCGATCGCCACCACCATCAGCTCGGCACCGCCCAGGAAGACGCCCAGCGACGCCACCACCAGGACTGCCCAGGCGGCGGCCGGGCGCATGCGAACCGTCGCGCTCACAGGTCGGCGCGCTCGAAGGCGAGGGCGGCGAGGACAAGGAGCGCGGCCGTCAGTCCCAGCGCGACCCCGCCTGCCTGCAGCGCGGCGCTGACCGGCCGCGCCGCCTCATCAAGCGTGGCCAGCACGCCCAGCGGGGATCCTGGCATGGCGGGCAGGGCGAGGTGCTGGATCGCGGCAACCGCCATCGGAATGCCGGCCAGCAGGATCGCCACCAGCGCCGCGGGAAGCGGCGGCAGCAGCGCGCCGACCAGGCAGCCCAGGGCGACCGCCAACGCCGCCGTGACGAAGACGCTGGCGAGCACCAGCCCGAAGGCCACCGGGCCACCGGGCACGAGCGCCGGCCCGTCGAGGGCGACCCAGGCCAGGACGCCTGCCGGCACCATCCCGGCTGCCACCACCAGCGCGACGGACGCGAACCAGGCCAGCAGCAGGGTCGGGCGCGGGAGGGCGCGCGACACGAGCCAGCCGGCGCTGCCCCGCCGCCGCTCGGCGCCCACGCTGAATCCGGCGACGCCACCGCCCACCGCCAGGGCCACGGCGAGCAGGGTCGCGAACCAGGTCAGCCGATCCGGTGGCGCCCCGGCCAGGTCGGGCACAACGGCCGGCGGGAGGAGCAGGGCTGGCAGGGACGCTGCCGTCACCACGGCGACCAGCGCCAGCAGGCGGAAGCTCATCCACAGCTCCCGCAGCGCCAGGCCGCTGATCGCCCAGAAGCGGCTCATGCCGGCGGCGCGAGCGCCGCTGCCGTATCGGCGAGATCCGCGAGCGCGCTGATGCCCCGCGCCGAGAGGGGCAGGCCGTGGCGCTCGAGCTCCTCGATCGGGGCGTCCAGCGCCAAGCGGCCGTGTCGCAGGAGCGCCACGCGGGTGACGAGGCCGGCCTCCGAGGCCGGGTAGCGGCTGGCGAGCAGCAGCGTGCGTCGCTTGCCCGGCAGGTGCAGCAGCCTGGCGCGCTCGTTGGGCTCGAGGGAGCGCAGCGGGTCGTCGAGGAGGACGATCTCCGGCTCGCCGATCAGTGCCGCCGCCAGCAGGGTGCGCTGCGCGACCTGCGGTCCGCTGCGGCTGAATGGCTGATCCAGCTCACCGCGGAGGTGGAAGCGGTTCACGACCGCTTCCATGCGCGCATCGCGCTCCTCCGCCTCGTGGCCCGCCAGCCTGAGGGCGAGCTCGAGCACCTCGCGGGCAGACATCCAGGGGTAGAGCGCCTGGTCCGAGCCGGCGTACGAGACGCGCCGCGCCCAGCCGGCCGCGCTGTCGTCGCCGCGCGCCAGCCCGGCCAGTCGCAGCGTCCCGGACGACGGCCGCGCAAGCCCGGCCAGGACCCGCAGCAGGAGCGAGGCCGAGCCCTCGGGCTCGGATACCACCAGCAGCCTGGTGCCGACTCCGACCGTGAGGTCCAGGCCGTCGAGCAACGGGCGACCGCCGGCCGAGCGGCGCAGCCCGCGGACCTCGATGGCGGCTGGGCGCAGCAGCTGGACGGAGCGCGAGGACCACAGCGCGTCAGGCGTCGAGCTGGTCAGAACTCACCTCCGGTCGGGCGTGCTGGGTGCCGGCGGGCCGGAGTCTAGCATCGGGCTTGACGCCCCTCGCACCGGCCCATATCATAAGGGTCCGCTTATATCAATGAGCATTTGATAAACGATCCCTTTGCTATGGCGATGCTTCGCGAACCGAGCGGCGAGCGCGACCTGCGCCGGCTGCGGACCCTGTACCGGGCCCTCGGCGACGAGACCCGGCTGCGCATCATCGGCCTCCTGGCCGAGCTGGGGCCGATGCCGGTCAATGCCCTCTCCACCAACGTCGGGCTCTCGCAGCCGCTCATCAGCTGGCACCTGCGCATCCTGCGCCTTGCCGGCCTGATCGAGACGCGGCGGCAGGGGCGCGCGGTGATCTGCCGGTTGCGCACCGCCGCCTTCGAGGAGCTGCACGAGGCGGAGGCGCGCGTCGTCGGCGGCACCGCCGGCATCGCCCGCGCGACGAGCGGCGGACACGGGGAGCTGCCCGATGTCGGCTAGCCACTCGCGGGCGCGCGACCTGCGCCGCGGCGATTCGCTCCTCTCGGAGCGCGTCAAGCAGACCGGCCGCGCGGTGCTCGCCCCGGTCGTGCGGCTGGCGGTGCGACTCCACCTGACGGCGAACACGGTCACGGTCATCGGCTTCTGCATCGTGGTCGTGGCCTCGGTGCTGGTCGGCACGGGCAACCTGCTCGCCGGCGCCGCGCTGCTGACCGCGGGATCCCTGCTGGACGCCGTCGACGGCGCGCTGGCACGCGCGACGGGGGGCACCACCACCTTCGGCAGCTTCCTGGACTCGACGCTGGACCGCGCCGCGGAGGCGGTCCTGTTCGGCGGCGTGGTGGCGTACTTCCTGCAGCGCGCGGGGGACGCGAGGCTGCCGGTGCTGCTGGCAATCCTGGCGCTCATCGGCTCGTTCCTGGTCAGCTACACCCGCGCCCGCGCCGAGGGCATCGGACTGACGGCAGCGGTCGGGCTGGCGCCGCGCATGGAGCGGCTGGTCCTGGTCATCGCCGGCATCGCGCTGGCGGGGCTCGGCCTCGAGATCGGTCTCATTGGAGCACTGGCGATCGTGGCCACCCTGGCGACGATCACCACGGTGCAGCGGATCTGGCATGTCCATCGGCTCAGCGCGGTTGTTGCGCTGCCGGCGGCGGACGACACGACAAGGGAGAATGGAGAGCGTGGCTAACGGCAACGGCAAGAGCGCGACCAACGGCAAGCGGCCGTCGGACGGCAAGATCCGGGTGGCGATCGTGGGCGTGGGCAACTGCGCCTCGAGCCTGGTCCAGGGTCGCTACTACTACCAGGACGCGAAGCAGGGCGACTTCATCCCGGGGCTGATGCACGTCAACCTGGGCGGATACCACATCCGGGACATCGAGTTCGTGGCCGCGTTCGACGTCGACAAGGAGAAGGTCGGCAAGGACCTGTCGGAGGCGGTCTTCTCGGGGCAGAACAACACCTTCAAGTTCGCGGACGTGCCGCACACCGGCGTGACGGTCGAGCGCGGCATGACCCACGACGGGCTGGGCAAGTACCTCTCCCAGATCATCGAGAAGGCACCCGGCCCCACGGCCGACGTGGTCGGCATCCTCCGCGAGCGCAACGTCGACGTCATGGTCAGCTACCTGCCGGTCGGCAGCGAGGAGGCTACCAAGTGGTATGTCGAGCAGGCGCTGCAGGCGGGCGTGGGCTTCATCAACGCCATCCCGGTCTTCATCGGCCGTGAGCCTTACTGGCAGCGGCGCTTCGCCGAGGCCGGGCTGCCGATCATCGGCGACGACATCAAGTCGCAGGTGGGCGCCACCATCACCCATCGGGTCCTGACGCGGCTGTTCATGGACCGCGGCGTCCGCATCGACCGCACCTATCAGCTCAACTTCGGGGGCAACACCGACTTCCTGAACATGCTCGAGCGCGAGCGGCTGGAGTCGAAGAAGATCTCGAAGACCAACGCCGTGACCTCGATGATCGACTACGAGATCGCCGATGACGACATCCACGTCGGGCCATCCGACTACGTGCCCTGGCTGAAGGACCGCAAGTGGTGCCACATCCGCATGGAGGGCACGACCTACGGCGACGTGCCGCTGAACCTGGAGCTGAAGCTGGAGGTCTGGGACTCGCCCAACAGCGCCGGCGTCATCACCGATGCCATCCGCTGCCTGAAGCTGGGCCTGGACCGCGGCCTGAAGGGCACCCTGGTCGGCCCGTCGTCGTACTTCATGAAGTCCCCGCCGATCCAGATCCACGACGACGTGGCGCGCGAGCGGGTCGAGGCCTTCATCCGCGGCGACGACAACGAGACCCTGGTGGGGACGGAGACGCCGCAGCGCAAGACGACCCGCAAGGTCGCCGGCGCGAAGGCGGCGGCAGCAGCGCGCTGAGCGTTGTCCGCGGAGGGGCTGACGGCATGACCGCCGGCCAGCCGGCCCGCGTCGCCGAGCCGCCGCTGGCGGTGCCGGCCGCGCCCGCCCAGCCCGCGACCGAGGGCGAGCGCCGCAGGGAGGTGTTCGCCTTCTGGGGGTATCGCAGCGCCGAGCGCGTGATCTCGGCCCTCCCGCGCCGCCTGGTGCTGCCGATCGCGGCGGCCGCGGGCAACGCAGGCTACGACCTGGCCCGCGACAAGGCGCAGCTGGTTCGCGAGAACCTGTCGCGGCCGATGGGGCTGCCGCCGGACCATCCGAAGGTCGCCCGCGCCGCGCGGCGCGCGTTCCGCAACTACGCGCGCTACCTGGTCGACGTGATGCGCCTGGCCGATACCACGCCCCAGGAGGTCGGCGGCCTGGTCGACATCGTGAACATCGAGCTGCTGTGGGAGGCGCAGGCGTCCGGCAACGGCGTGCTGCTGTGCACCGTGCACGTCGGCGGCATGGACCTCATCGCCCCGGCGCTGGCGCTGCACGGGCAGGAGATGCACGTCGTCGCCGACGACACGACCTACGGGCGCCTGTACGAGCACCTCAAGGCGGTGCGTGCGCGCCACGGTTTGATGCTCATCGGCTGGCGCCGCCTGCGAGCGCTGATCCGCGCCCTGCGGGCGCGCGGGAACCTCGTCCTGTTCTGTGACGGCGGCTATCGCCGAGGCGACGTCCCGGTCGAGTTCCTGGGCGAGCCGACCACCTTCCCGCCGGGACCCGCCGCGCTGTCGGCGCGCTCGGGGGCGCCGATGCTCCCCGTGGCCGCGCAGCGGACGCGCGGCGAGCGCTTCCGTGCCGAGGGGCTACCGCTCATCGTGGCTGTGGACGATTCCCCCGCCGAGCTGTACCGCGCCACCCAGCAGCTGGCCGACGAGCTCGGCCGGGTCGTCGCCGCCGATCCCGGACAGTGGTACATGTTCCGCCCGATCTGGCCCCAGACCGACGACGACCGCGCGCAGGCGCGCGCCGCGCTCGACGCCGCGCGGCGTGGCGAGGACTGGACGAAGGTCACCGCCTGAGCCGATGTCCGGGCTGCTGCGACGAATCGGCCTGCCCCTGCTGCTGCGCCTGGCCGATGCGACCGCCGCGATGCTGCCCTCACGCGCCGCCTATGCGCTGGCCGACCTGGGCGGGCGGGCATGGCACCGATGGTCGCCGGCACGCCGCCGCGTCGTCGAAGCCAACCTGGCCAGGGTGTGCGCGGCCACCGGCCGCCCGACCGACGGCCCGGCGTTCCGCCGCCTGGTGCGCACCGCGTTCGTGGAGCACGCCCGCTACTGGCTGGAGGTCCTCCGCGTCCACCACTACTCCGAGTCCCGCATCGACGCCATGCTCGAGGCCGAGGGCTGGGAAGCCCTCGCCCCGATCCTCCGCTCCGGATGCGTCGTCGCCGTCCCGCACCTGGGCAACTTCGAGCCGTTCGGCCACTTCATCGCGTCGCACGGCATCGCCGGCGTGGCTCCCGTGGAGGAGACCGAGCCGAAGGAGCTGTATCGCTTCCTGCTGCAACGACGCATCGTCGGCGGCCGCGGCATCCGCCTTGTCCCGCTCTCCGAATCGATGAGGCCGATGCTCGCGGCGCTGCGCGATGGCCAGGTGGTGGCCCTCGCCGCGGACCGGGACCTGGCCGGCGACGGGATGCGCGTCGAGCTGTTCGGCCACGAGACCACCGTCCCGCTGGGTCCGGCCGTCCTGGCGCTGCGCACCGGACGTCCGCTGCTGGTCGCGCGCGCGGTGCGCGTCGGGCCGGACCGATTCTCCGCCACGGCCTGGCCGGTCTCGGCCGAGCGCAGCGGCGACCGCCAGGCGGACGCGGCGGCCCTGACGCGAGCCATGGTCCAGCGCTTCGAGGCCGTGATCGCCGAGACGCCCGAGCAGTGGTTCGGAGCCTTCCAGCCGATCTGGCTCGACCAGCGCGGCGACGCGTGACCGTCTCACCGGCCCGTCACCACGGACGGCGGCCCCGGCGCGGCGGCGATCGGGGCATGGCCGACATGCACCTGCACTCGCTCTACTCGGACGGCACCGCCAGCGTGCGCCAGATCCTGGACTGGGTGGAGCGCGAGACCGAGCTCGACGTGGTGGCCATCACCGACCATGAGCGGATCGACGGTGCGCTGCGGGCGGCCGAGATCCATGCCGCCGGCGACTACTCGTTCGACCTCGTCGTCGGCGAGGAGGTGACCACCCGTCGCGGCCACGTCTTGGCGTTGTTCGTCGGCCATCGGCTGCCCGCCCTGCGGCCGCTGGAGGAGACGCTGCACGCCATCCACGCCCAGGGCGGGATCGCCATCGCGGCGCATCCCCTCGCCCCGCTGCCGCTGAGCGTCGGCCGGCGCAGCCTGCTGCGGGTGCGTGACCACGAGCATCGCGATGTCTACTTCGACGCGCTCGAGCTGTTCAACCCGAGCTACGCCGGCCGGGTGCGGCACGGGGCACGGCTCGACCTCAACGCCGCCGAGCTGGGGCTGCCCGGCGTGGGCAACTCCGACGGGCACCTGCTGCGCCACATCGGGACCGGGTACACGAGCTTCCCCGGGGCCACCGCCGCCGACTACCGCGCCGCGATCGAGGCGGCGACCGTGACCGCCGAGGGGGCGCACTGGTCGAGCGCGCACAACGTCGACGTCTACCGCCACCAGCTGCACGCCAAGCTGCGTCACCTGTGGCACACCCTTCGCCCGGGCAACGAGGAGTGGCGGTGAGCGCACCGCCGCGCCGGCGGAGCGCGGGGTGGCGACGCCGGCCGGCCCATCGGTCATACTCGGGCACGTGACCCAGATCGAGTCCACGGCGCCGGCCGCCGGCGTGGAACGGGCGCCGGCCACTCCATCGGTCCATCCTCCGGACCAGCGGCCACCGCTGAAGATCGGGATCGTCAGCCCCTACGGCTACCCGCATCCGGGCGGGGTCAACGAGCACGTCCGCTTCACGTACGAGGCCATGGCCAGCATGGGCCACGACGTCTGGATCATCACCAGCAAGTACGGCAAGGAGCGCGAGAGCGAGGGGCACATCATCCGGCTGGGCACCGGATTCGCCTTCCCCACCAACGGCAGCATGGGCCGCGTCACCCTGTCCTGGCGCTTCAAGCAGCGCGCCCGCCAGCTGCTGGCCGAGCAGCGCTTCGACGTCCTGCACTTCCACGAGCCGCTGGTGCCCTTCCTGTCGCCGACCGTCCTCGACCAGTCGGAGACGGTCAACATCGGCACCTTTCACGCCTTCGGTGGCTTCAGCCCGTCCTACTGGATCGGCAGGCGCTTCGCCCACCACCTGGTCGAGAAGCTCGACGGGCGCATCGCCGTCAGCGGTGCGGCGCGGCACTTCATCAGCCGCTATTTCCCCGGCGACTACCGGATCATCCCCAACGGGGTGGACCTGGATCGATACGCCGATGCCGAGCCGTTCGAGGAGCTCCGTGACGGCACCATCAACATCCTCTTCGTCGGCCGCTTCGAGGAGCGCAAGGGGCTGATCCACCTGATCAAGGCCTACAACCGGCTGCGAAAGCGGCACGTCGACGCACGCCTGCTGGTGATCGGCTCAGGTCCGAAGGCGCGCGAGTACCGCCGCTACGTCGGGCTGCGCCAGATCCGCGACGTGGAGTGGCTGGGCCGGGTCAGCGACGAGGCCAAGGCGCGCTACTTCGCCTCGGCCGACATCTTCTGCTCACCGGCGACCGGCCAGGAGTCGTTCGGGATCGTGCTGCTGGAGGCCATGGCCGCCGGCGTCCCGATCGTCGCCTCCGACATCCACGGCTACAAGAACGTCATGCAGCGTGGGGTGCAGGGCCTGCTGGTCGAGCCGCGCAATCACCGCGCCCTGGCCGCCGCGCTCTACAAGCTGGCGACCGATGCCGAGCTGCGCCACCAGATGGGAGAGGCCGGCCGGGCACGCGCGCCCGAGTACGACTGGGAACACGTGACCGGACAGATCATCGACTTCTATCACGAGGTCCGTGGCCGCGTGCTCGCCGAGCGGCGGTAGGCCTCAGGGCAGCGGCTTGCGTACGGCCAGCGAACGGAACTCCGGCGTGAACCCGGTCTCCTCGTAGAGGCGCAGCGCCCCGTTGGGGTTGTCCGCGTCGACCCCGAGCCCGGCGCTCGTCATTCCGGCGTCGCGAACGCGTGCCAACGAATGGATCACGAGAGTGCGCGCCAATCCGCGGCGGCGCCATGGGCGGCGCACGAAGACCGATGCCAGCCAGCCGCGGCGGCGGCCGAACGCCTCGTTCTCGGCGACGTTGATCTCGTTCGTGACGCCCCCGGCGATCTCCTCGCCGTCCCACGCCACGACGAACAGCGACGGGTCGAACTTCGGGTCGCTGACCCACTCGCGGAAGCGCGCCTCGGATCCGTCGAATCCGCCCCAGTGATCCTGGAAGGCCTCGACATCGGCGTCCCAGAGCCGCCGGAGATCATCATCGCCCACCGGCCGCAGCTCCAGCCCGGCCGGAAGGGTGGGGAGCTCCCCCAGATCGTCCAGCGAGGGGCGAACCATCTCGATAAACCAGCGCGCGGGCCGATAGCCCTCCTCCTCGAGGAGGCGTCGCTGGGCGGCACGCGTCTCCGGCAGCCACGCGCCGAAGACGCCCGGCCGCTCGGAAGGGTGGGAACGGGCAAGCTGCAGGGCATGCTCCTCGGCCATGCGCAGCAGCCAGCGTCCGATGCCCCGCCGCTGCCAGTCGGGGTGCACGGCGACGCCGATGCGGTATTCCCGCAGGGCGTCGGTGGTGTCGACCCACTCGACATGGCCCTCCGCCAGCAGCGCACCGTCGCGCTCCACGATCACCATGTCGCGCCGCGCGTCGAACGCGTCGCGCGCGTGGCCCAGCCAGTTCTCGACCTCCGCGCCTGTCGCGCGCCACGGGACGCCGTCCGCGGCGTCCATGGCGTTGTACAGCCGGCTAAGCGCCTCGCCGTCGGGCGGAGAGCATGGCCGCAGGCGGAGCCCCTCGATCACGGGACGGATCGCGTCGGCCGCGATCCCCTCGGTCCTCATCGGTCCGGTTCCATCGGGCGGCGGTACTCGGTGCCGCGCTTGTCGACGGCGAAGCCGTGCTTCTGGTACAGGTGCAGCGCGCCGAGGGGGTTGTCGGCGTCCACCCCCAGCCAGGCGCTCGTCATGCCGCGCTCGCGCAGCAGCGCCAGCGAACGACCGACCAGGGCCGATGCCAGGCCCCGGCCGCGCCAGGGCCGCCGGGTGAACACCGAGTCCAGCAGGCCGCGCAGCCGGTTCAGCTCGCGGTTCTCCGACTCGTTGATCACGTTGATCACCGCTCCGGCGATCTCGTCGCCGTCCCAGGCCACCACGGACAGCGACGGGTCGTAGTCCGGGTCGTCCAGGAATGCCTCGAACGAGGCGTCGGTCGCGTCGAAGCCGCCCCAGTGGTCGCGGAACGCCTCGACGTCGGCGTCGAACAGCTGCCGCAGCTGGGCGCGCCCGCTCACCGGGCGGATCTCCATGCCCTCGGGCAGCGGCGGGACGACGATCCCGTCCATGTGCGGTCGGACCATGTCGAAGAACCAGCGCACCGGCTGGTAGCCGTGGCGCTCGAGCAGCGCCATCGCGCCCGGCCGCGCGTCCGGCGCGAAGGCCGTGTACATCTTCCGGCGGTCCGTGACGTGCTGCCCGGCGAGCTCGCGCAGCCGCGCCTCGTTGCGCAGCAGCATGGCCGTGCCGATCCCACGCCGCCGCCAGTCGGGATGAACGTGGCCGCGGGTGGCGTACTCGCGCACGCCGTCAGAGGTGTCGACCCAGGTCGTCCAGCCGTAGCCGATCGGCCGTCCGTCGACCTCCGCGATCAGGACGTCGCGGCTCGGCTCGAAGTGCTCGCTGGGATGGCCGATCCAGTTCGCGAGCGCCTCGTACGAGATGCGTTCGTCGATGCCATCGGCCTGGTTGGCGGCTCGGAAGATGCCCACCATGGCGTGGAGGTCCTCGTCGCCGCTGAGGCTCCGGAACCGGAGGTCGGGCGGCGCCGACGCCGCCTTCGATTCAGTCGTCTTCATCAATCCATGGTTCCCGTCGTGTGGAGGTGAGTCCGCGGGGATCCCCGCGGACCCGTCGATACCTGCGTTGCTCAGCCAACGCGCTTCAGCTTTCCCGTCCGCTTGGCGTAGCGCTCGGCCACGCCGAACGCCCACAGCCCGGCCGGGATGAGCACCGCGCCCATCACCAGCAGCGGCCACACGTCGTGGAGCAGGTCGCCCACCCCGACGCCGTCGATCAGGCCGGCGCGCACGCCGTCCAGGACGTAGGTCGCCGGGGAGAAGGCGCTGATCGTCTGCATCCAGCCGGGGAGGATGTCCACGCTGTAGTAGACGCCGCTGACCAGCAGCAGCACCGACTGGATGACGAAGACCATCTGCGCCCCGCGCTCGACGTACATCAGCGGCAGGATGGAGGCCGCGATGCCGATGCCGGCGAAGCTCACAGTGCCGAGCAGCGTGAAGGTCACCGCGGTGGCGAAGTTCGCGTGCCCCAGGTCCAGCTGGAAGAAGAGCACCAGGACCAGCAGGACGAAGAGCGTGTGCACCAGCCCGAACAGGACGGCGTACAGCGCCGCACCGAGCAGCTGCGCATAGCGCCGCACGGGCGCCATGAACGTGTACTCGAGCGTTCCCTCCCAGCGCTCCCACTGGACCGCCTCGGCAATGAACTCGAAGACGATCGACAGGTAGCTCCAGAAGATGGTCCCGATGATCAGGGTGATGAGCAGCCGCTCGTTCCCCTCGGCCAGGCCGATGAGGCTCACCGCCAGGGCACCGGCGACCGAGTAGACGAGCCAGGCGATCTCCCAGCCCCAATATCGCTTTGAGAGGTTGAAGTTCCGCTCGACGAAGGCGAAGGACGCCTTCAGCTCGCGGCTCATCAGGGTCATCGTTGGTTCACTCCTGTCGATTGGCTGAGCCGGTCCGTCCCCTTATCGGGAACGGACCGGCCGCAGAGACGGGTCCGCCGCCAGCCGCTCGCCCGCGCGAACGAGCTGTCGGCCGACCCAGCGCCGCACCTGGCGGCTCTCGGACACGGGCCGGCGGCCGGATCGGCCATGGATCTCGCGGCGCAGCTGCGCCACGCGACGCTCGTGATGCCGGACCAGGTCCTGTGGGGTCGGATGGATCCACACGGTTCTCACCTCCTTTCTGTTCCGCTACTCGTCTTCGTTCTCGTCGTCGTCGTTGATGTCGTCGTCCAGGGAGCGGCCGGTGAACTGCATGAACACGCTGTTCAGGGTCGGCTCCAGGCCGTAACGCTCGGCGACCATCGCCTTCAGGCCGGCCGGGGTGTCCTCGGCGACGATTCGCCCGTCGTTGATGATCGAGATCCGGTCGCAGAGTCGATCCGCCTCGTCCAGGTCGTGCGTGGTCAGCACGATCGTCGCGTCGTGGCTGTCGCGCAGGTCCTCGATGAAGGCCTGCACATCCAGCTTCGAGCGCGGGTCGAGGCCGGTGGTCGGCTCGTCCAGGAGCATCAGCACCGGGCTGGTCAGCAGCGCGCGCGCGATGGCGACCTTCTGCTGCATGCCCCGGCTCATCTGCTCCAGCGGCCGCCCCAGCCGCTTCTCGCCGATGCCAAGCCGCGCCAGGATCCTGATCGCGTCCGCCTTCGCCTGGCGGGCATCCAGCCCGTACAGGCGCGCGGCGTAGGTCAGGTTCTCGTGCGGCGAGAGCTTCTTGAAGAAGGCGGCGTCCACGCTCACCCGGTTGATCAGGCGCTTGACGGCCATCTCGTCGCGGACGATGTCGTGGCCGAACACCTCCACCCGACCGGAGTCGAGCGTCAGCAGCGTGCTGACCAGCCGGATCAGCGTCGACTTGCCGCTGCCGTTCGCGCCGAGCACGCCGTGGATCGACCCGCGCGGGATGCGCATCGTCACGTCGTTCACGGCGATCACCGGCTTCTTCTTGCGCCCGACCGAGAACCGCTTGCTGACGTGCTCGATGAGCAGCGCCGGCGGCGCGCCGACGCCACCGTCCCTCCGCGGAGCATTCTCCAGGGCCGGCGCCGGCATCGGTGCGCGGCGAGCCTCGCCCGCGACCGTCTTCGTCTTCTCTTGTTCGGCGATGCCGGTCATGTCGTTGTCCTCTGGTTGCTCAGCCATTACTTCCTCGCGGAGATGGAACGAGCCGCGGTTCCCTCGCGGGTCCGCGGCTCGTGTCGACGCCCCGGATGGGGCATCAAAAAACCGTGGACCCGATCTGGCCCACGGCTCGTGGCTGTCGTTGGCGGCCTTGCCGCCGCTCTCGTCAGCTCGATGCGGGCACAGATCTCCCGTCGAAGGCGCCCTTGATAGGCGTCATCGGGGGGCACGCGATGAGGGTGCTCCGAAGGAGATTCATTGCCTTGAATCGGTCCTCGCTAGGTGGTTGATTGGCCGGACGGCATGGCGAACGACGGGTCGTTCGTTCTGGCCGCCGGCGGAGGATACGGCGCCACACCTCTCGATGTCAAGGAATCGGACCTGGGACAAACGACGTAGGCTGCCGACCCGGCGTACGTCACCAGGCCGAGCGACGGGGGACGGAGGGCCGTTGGGCTCTATCGCCGGTTTGCGAGAATGGGCAGGCTGGGGGCGAACCCGAATCCCGCGATATCGAATCCCGCACCGAGAAGGGATCTCGCCATGCACATCAACCGCGGCCTCCTCTTCTGGGGGCTGGCCCTGATCACCGCCGGAGCGGTCGCGCTCGGGGTGCAGCAGGGCATCATCGATCGCAACCTGCTGGTGGACGCCTGGCGGCTGTGGCCGCTGATCCTAGTCGCCATCGGCCTGGGCATCATCCTGGCCCGCACCCCGTTCGCGCCGCTCGGCACCGTCGTCGCCGCGCTGGTGGTCGGCATCGGTGCCGGGGCGCTCTTCAGCGTCGGCCCGACCATCGGCTTCAACTGTGGCGGCGCCGACCCGACCGACCTGCAGACCGAGTCGGGCACCTTCGGCGGCGGCTCGGCCTCGGTCGACCTGGACTTCAACTGCGGGACGCTCGAGGTGGCCATGGCCGGCGGCTCCGACTGGCAGGCGCGCACCGGCGTCACCGGCGACAACCGCGAGGTGCGGCTCAGCTCCGATGACGGCTCACTCACCATCCGCTCGCCGGAGGGTGGCTTCGGCTTCGGCAACGAGGGCAAGCAGCGCTGGGAGGTCACCCTGGGAACCGACGTGACCTACGACCTTCAGATCAACGCCAACGCCGGCACGAGCCGGCTGGACCTGGCCGGCGGCCAGTTCTCGAACCTGGCCATCGACCCCAACGCCAACGACCTGCGCATCGACCTGTCCGGCACCGGCGCCGATGACTTCTCGCTCTCGATGAACGCCGGCTCGGCCCGCATCCTGACCGATGGCGCGACCGACCTGGCGGGCGACATCGGCATGAATGCCGGGAGCCTGAAGCTGTGCACCGATCCCGCGGTCGGCCTGCGGTTCGTGGTGGACGGCAACATCACCTTCAGCCACAACCTGGACGACGCGGGGCTGAACCAGTCCGACGACACGTGGACCACCGACGGGTTCGAGGGCGCCGCGCACAAGATCGACATCCGGCTGGAGGGCAATGCCGCCAGCTTCGAGCTCAACCCTGAAGGAGGCTGCTCGTGAACCGACGCCTGTACCGCTCCCGCACCGACTCCGTCATCGGCGGGGTCGCCGGGGGCGTCGCCGAATACCTGGACATCGACCCGTCGATCGTGCGGATCGTGTGGGCCGTGCTCGCCATCGTCACCGGCGGCATCTTCTTCGTGCTCTACATCGTGATGTGGATCGTGGTGCCCGAGGGACCGCCGCAGGGCAGCTACCCGGGCGCCTACGCCGCTGCCCCAGGAGAAGCCGCGCCACTCGCGGGCACGGTCGAGGGCGGGGAGGCGACCCCGGGTGCCGGCGTTCCCGGCGAGGCGGCGGCGCCATCGGCCCAGCCGGTGTGGGACGCGGGCTACCGTGGACCTGCCTACCCGCGCCGGCGCGGCACGGGCTCAGGCGGGATGATCTTCGGGCTGATCCTGATCGGCCTGGGGGCCTGGTTCCTGGTCGACCAGTTCGTCCCGGGCATCGACCGCGACCTGCTGTGGCCGATAGGCCTCGTCCTGCTCGGCCTCGTCCTGCTCGCCGTCTCGATGCGCCGCCGGCCCGGCTAGCCAGGAACGTCCGAACAGGGCGAAGGCAGCG
Organism: Candidatus Limnocylindria bacterium; assembly: GCA_036375355.1. Lineage (GTDB taxonomy): Bacteria > Chloroflexota > Limnocylindria > QHBO01 > QHBO01 > DASURX01. The sequence goes on along the minus strand of DASURX010000135.1, from coordinate 25,989 downwards.
GCGCTCAGCGCGACCAGCGCGCCGAGCGCCAGCTTCAGGCTGTCCGCGCTGATCAGCTGCCCGCGGTCGCCCTGCGGCGGGTCGGGGAACTTGAACGCGTAGTTCCACGGCGGCAGCGCACGGGCCTGGTTGATGTACCAGTCGGGCATGGCCAGCGCCGCGCCCATGGGATAGACGAGGATGCCGGCGATCACCGCCAGCACCAGGAACGCGATGGCGAACGGCCGCCAGTTCCAGGAGCGCAGCGCCTCGTCCACCACGTAGGCCACCGCCACCATGGCGAAGATGACCGCTGTCAGGTAGTGGTACGCGAACGTCGCGCGCTCGATCCGGGTCCACGGCAGGAACTGGAAGGCGAAGGCGACGACGAGCAGCACCAGCGCCGGAGAGCGGCGCTTCCAGGCCATGACCGCGCAGAAGGCGATGGCCGGCACGCCAGCCCAGAACAGGATCGGGTTGCCGCCGTTGTAGACCACCGCGATGGTGCGGTTGTCCATGTCGTGCCCGTAGAACCAGACCGGCTTGAGGTCGAGCGGCCAGCTCCACCAGGGTGAGGCGGAGGCGTGCCCGGCCTGCAGCCCGAAGTGGTAGCCGAACATCTGGAACTGCAGCTGGTCGAGCGCCCAGCCGTAGCCCGGACCGGCCTTCGCGCCGGAGATGGCGTGGCCGAGCTCCAGGTAGGGCACGTACGACAGGAAATAGACGACCAGCGGGATCACCGCCAGGCTGGCGCCGATCCACGGCCACGCGAAGCCCGCCATCTCTCCCGGCTGCAGCCAGCGGCGGTCCGAGGTGGGACGCGCCAGCGACAGGACCGCGCGCGCCAGCAGCAGCACGCCGGCCAGCGCGACCATGATCCAGGCCGGCCACGCCGCCTGGGTGCCGCGGGCCAGCACGGAGAAGACGAGCTCGACCGCGCTGCGCGGCTCGCTGGCGCCCGGCACCTGGTTGAAGGCCATCGCGAAGGCCAGGCCGATGCCTCCCAGCACCACGCCGCTTGCCGCCAGCCCGCCCAGGTCGCGCATGTCGAGCTGGATCGGTCGCTGCCAGACCACGAGCAGGGCGATCGCCAGCGCCGCCAGGCAGACCACCAGGAATGGCCACGGCGCGCCGATGCCGCCCACCACCGCCAGGAAGGCGACGGCCGCCACCAGCAGGAAGCGTCCCAGGCGCGACCGGGCCAGGACCAGCACCCACAGGCCCAGCAGGGCGTAGATGCCGACCCACTTGGTGGCTGCCGCCAGCCCGATGAGCACGCCGACCACCGGCAGCACCCACCACGCGCTGCGCGCCCAGCGGCCGGACCAGATCTGCCAGAAGAGCAGGTACGCCGCCGCGATGAAGACCGCCACGAAGATGTCGTTCATGCTGATCCGGCTCATCACGTAGCTCATCGCGTCGAAGGCAACGAAGGCGGCGGCCAGGACGGCGATGCGGCGGCGGCGGAACATCGTGGCGGCCAGCAGGTAGATGAGCGCCACCAGGATCGATCCGAAGGCGATGCCGGCGAGGCGCCAGGCGAAGGCGTTGCTGCCGACGTCGACCTGCACCAGGTGGGGCTGGCCGCCGTCGGTCGCCACCAGCAGCCGGGCGTGGTCGTCGTCCTGGTCGTGGTTGTTGACGTCGAACGCCATGGCGGTCGGCTCGCCGGGCAGCAGCGTGGTGTCGAAGGCGGCGAAGCCGGAGGCCTGGTTGGCGCTGGTGCCGATGGGCTGCACCGCCCACACCGCCGGCTGCCCGCTGGAGGCATCGTCGCCGGCGACGTAGATCAGCCAGCCGCAGCCGCCCACCGCCGAGCCGCAGACGCTGGCATCGGACGCTGCCTGCCAGCCGATCAGCTTCGGGGCCCCGGGCAGCGGCGCCGTGTCGATCAGGTTGACGCGCTGGTCGAAGACGGCCATGCCGCCCTCGACCGCCGGGTGCTGGTCATTGGCGGGCAGCGCGCCGACCAGCACGAAAACCTGCAGGTCGTTGCCGCCGCCCTGGAGGGCGAGCGGCCCGACCGGCGGTGCCGGGAGCTCCTCGATCCGGTCGCCGGTGCCGGCGCGCAGCGGCTGCAGCGTCCCGCCGTCGAGCACCGCCAGGACGCCGCGGTCCATGTCGGTGACGACGACCATCGGTCCCTCGGCGTCGTCGCTGCTGGTCCCCGGCAGGTAGCCCATCCCGCCGGCGCGAATCTCGCTCCGCGCCAGCTCCGCGCCGGTCACGCGCTCGACTTCGACCAGGCCATCGGGGCCGCGGAATAGCACCACGGCCTGGGCGTCGGGCACCTGGATCTCCACGACTCCGGCCAGCCCGGTCGGGATGCTCTGCGTCACTGGCGGGGGCGAGCGCTCCCCGCGCGAGGAGAGGAAGGCCGCCAGGTCGTAGATCGTCACGTCCCCGCCCGCGACCGGACCGACGAGCAGCCGCTCGCTGTCCGGGTCGTAGCCCAGGCTGGCCACCGCCGCCGGGGCGTCCCAGCGGGCGATCACCTCCCCGCTCACCGCGTTGCGTGCCGTGATCGTCGTGCCGCCGGCCGCCGTGAAGGCCACCGAGATCGGCCGGCTGTAGGCGGTCCGCTGCGGAGCGATCGCCAGGGCGCTGATAGGCTCCTCGACCTCCGTCGCGGCCACCACCTTGTTCGGGTCCGCCAGCACGATGCCCGCCGCGATGAGGTACTTGGCCAGCATCGGATGCGTCCACTCGTACGTGTCGCGCGTCCAGCCCTCCTGCCAGTCGGCCAGCCACTCGGTCGCGGAGCGGGCGTGGTAGACCTCGTCGAAGTGCATGCCGCGCGGCGTGTCGAGCCGCCACAGGCGGAACGCGAAGGCGAGCAGCACCAGGCCGATGACCAGCGCCACGTCCAGCCGGTCCAGGCGTCGCGGCTTCTCGCGCAGGTACGGGTCGCTCGGGTCCGGGCGCAGCCAGGCGCGCAGCCGCTCGAGCGGCCCGCCCTCGTAGCCGCCGGGGTCGGCCACGGGCAGGTCGTCGACCGATGGAGCGCCCACAGCCTGTGGCGGAGGGCCGGCGGCCGCGGCCAGTGGCGCGCGCTCCGGCAGCGGCACGCCCCGCCAGGCGAGGCGCGAAGTGCGCCAGACCAGCAAGCCGAGCAGGAGCAGGCTCATCCAGGAGAGCAGGTAGATGCCCCAGTCGCTGAAGAGCGTGCCGGCCAGGAACGGGTCGCGAGTCATCGGCAGGCCGCCGACGCCGGGGTTCATGGGCGGGTCGCCGGCGAACGACCAGTCGGCGGTGTAGACCCAGTACACGTTGGCGAAGAAGGACAGCGCCAGCAGGCCGTAGAGCACCGCCCAGCGCCAGCCGCGCGCCACGAGCGGCGCAGCGAGCGCCAGCGCCGGGAAGAGGTAGCGCTCGTGAACCCGCGTCGGCAGCGCGAAGAAGGCCACCGCCAGCACCAGGCTGGCGTCGAGCAGGCCCACGGCGTCGTCGCGCCGGGCCACGTACCAGTACGCGACGAGCGCGACCAGCACGAACAGGACGGTGCCCACCAACTGCCAGCTGACGGCCGATGAGCCGATGGTGAAGGCGATCCCGGCACCATCCGTGCATCCGGGAGGGTTCGGTGCGTCGCAGCCCCAGGTGATCGTGTCGCCGAGCCCGCTCCACGGGTTGCGCCACCAGTTGAAGCCGTTGATGGTGAGGCCCTTGTACTGGTTCGCGGCCGCGACGAACTTGTCGATCAGGCTATGGCTCGGCTGGCTGGGGGACCAGACGGCCATGCCGAAGGGCCAGATCAGCCCGACCAGCGTGCCCAGGCCCGCGGCCAGCGACGTCAGGACCCGCAGCGGATCGGGCCGTCCGTCAAGCTCGGGGTCGGTGGAGCGGCCGAAGAGGTGCCGCTTGATCCCGACGATGGCCACGATCGGGATGACGAACGCGTATTGGAACTTGACGAGCAGGGCGAGGACGGCCGCCACGCTGGCCGCCTCGGTCCAGCCGCGGGCAAGCAGGTAAAGCGTGCCGAGCACCACCAGCGCCCCGACCGAGTCGACCTGGCCCCACACCGCTGAGTTGAAGATCGTGCCGGGGTTGAGGACGTAGATGGCCGCCGCGATCATCCCGATCCGCTCGCCGGACCAGCCGCCCAGCCCGGGCAGGAAGCGGCGGCAGTACGCGAACAGCAGCCAGGCCACGCCGACATCGGCCAGCAGGCCGGGGAGCTTGACCAGGCCGGGGGTGACGTCGACGCCGAAGGTCAGCGGCTGGAGGGCCTTGCCAACCGATCCGATGACCCACAGCACGTAGAGGTAGCCGGGAGGATAGTCGCTGAAGTAGCCGGTTTCGTAGAATGCGCCGGGTCCCCCGTCGGCCAGCCGCTGCGCCCAGGCCGAGAAGTCCACGACGTCGATGCGGAACCCGCTCAGCGGCAGCAGCACGCCCGCAAGCAGGACGCGCAGGAGCACGCCAGCAACGATGATGAGGATGACCGCGGTCGCGGGGTCGCGCGGCACGCGCAGACCGAATGGCCACGCGCCCCGCTCCCTCACGGAGTCGCGGGTCATCGCTCCCGGCGCCTCGCTCACCGGCGCCGGCAGGTCTCGCAAACCAAGGTGGCGGTGAGTATACATCGAGCTCCGGACGCTCCCGACCCGGAGCGAGTTGCCGCGCGCCGGGGCGGCCCGGTGCTGCCCTACGCCACGGCCGAGGTGACCTGGGCCGCGGTGGCGGTCGCGCTGGTGGCGTTCGCCATCTACCTGCGCACGCTGCTGCCATCGATCGGCTTCTGGGACACCGCCGAGGCGCAGACGGTGCCGTACACGCTGTCCATCTTCCACCCCACCGGCTTCCCGACCTACACGCTCGTCGGCTGGCTGTGGTCGCACGCCCTGCCCTGGGGCGAGGTCGCCTGGCGGATGAACCTGCTGTCGGCGGTGTGCGTGGCCCTCTCCGCGGGCCTGGTGGTGCTCATCGCCGCGCAGCTGCTGGAGGAGCGGCATCGGCTGACGGTCGCGGCGGTATCGGCCATCGCCGGCCTGGGATTTGCCTTCGCCTCCGAGCCGTGGCGCAATGCCCTGCGCGCCGATGTCCACGCCCTGCACATCCTGGTCGTGGCGCTGCTGGTATGGCTGCTGGTCAGCTGGCGCTCAGCGGAGTGGAGCGGCGCGCCACGCCCGGGTCGCTGGCTGATGGCCGCGGCGCTCGTCTTCGGACTGGGCATGGGCAACCATCCGCTCACCGGCCTGATGGCCTTCGGGATCGCCGCCTGGCTGTTCCTTGTGGACGCGCGCATCTGGCGCCGCTGGCGCCTGGTGCTCGGCTGCGCGCTGTGCCTGGCCATCGGCCTTGCCGTCTACGCCTACATCCCGATCCGGGCCCTGACGCCGCCGGAGCCGCCCCTCTTCTACGCCCATCCCAACACCTGGGAGCGCTTCCGCTACCTGGTCTTCGCCGAGCAGTTCTCCCACCTGTTCGACCCGTTCTCGGACCCGTTGAGCAACCTGGGCTTCAAGTGGGCCGATGCCGACCGCATCCTGGCAGCGCAGTTCGTCGGCCCCGGCTGGCTGGTGGCGGCGCTGGGCGCGGCGGTCATGGTGGTCCGCGACCCGCGCGCGCTGGCATTTCTGGGCCTGTTAGTCGCGGCCAACGTGGCGTACTCGATGAACTTCCAGGACGGCGACATCGACCGGTACTACATGCTGACCGTGCTGGTCGGCGCGGTGCTCATCGGCGTGGCGGTGAGCGCCTTCTCGGCGGCCAGCGGCCGCGCCTTCGCGGAGGCCACTCGCCGCACGCTGGGGCTCGTCGGGCGCCGTCGCGCGGCCATCGCAGCGGGTGCCGCGGTCGTGCTCTTCGGGGCGATGCTCCCGGCGGCGGGGCTCATCACGCTCTACGGGGAACGGTCCGAGTCCGCCGCCAACCGGGATGCCGATGCGTGGGTGGCATCGGTCCAGGAAGCCCTCCCGGCCGATGCGGTGCTGGTCAGCTGGTGGAGCTACAGCACGCCGCTGTGGTACCACCGCTGGGTGCTGGGCGAACGGCCTGACGTCAAGATCATCGACGAGCGGAACATCATCGACGACGGGTACGGTACGATCGATGCCGCGATCCAGGCCTACCTGGGGCGCCGCCCGGTGTACGTGGTGCCGCCCCACTGGGAGGTCGAGCGCATCCTCGCCCGCTGGGAGACGACGACCGTCTCCACCTACCCCGGCTATACCGACCTGCTCCGCATCGAGGGCCGCAAGTGACCGAGCCCGTGGCGACCCCGCCGCCCGGCCGCCCGCGCCTGACCTTCTTCTTCCCGGCCTTCAACGAGGAGGAGAACGTCGAGCGCACCGTCGAGCTCGCCCTCCAGCAGCTGGGACCGCTCGTCGGCGGCTCGCTCGAAGTGCTGATCGTCGACGACGGCTCATCGGACGGGACCCCGCAGCTGGCCGATGCGCTGGCCACGGCCGACGAGCGGGTGCGAGTCCACCATCAGCCCAACCGCGGCTACGGCGGCGCGCTGAAGGCGGGCTTCGCCAACGCGCGCGGCGAGCTCATCGGCTTCAGCGACGGCGACCTGCAGTTCGACCTGGCCGAGATGGAGCGCCTGCTGGTACGGCTGGACGATGCCCGCAAGCCGGTCGACGCGGTCATCGGCTTTCGCATCAAGCGGCGCGATCCCTTCCATCGGATCTTCATCGCCAAGACCTACAACGCGATCGTGTCGGCCGCCTTTGGGCTGCGGGTGCGCGACATCGACTGCGCCATGAAGCTGTTCCGGCGCGAGGTGTTCGACGGCCTGCGGCTGGAGGCCGACGGTCCGTTCCTGTCGGCCGAGCTGCTCATCAAGCTGCGCGCCCGAGGCGTGAAGATGGCGCAGGTCGGCGTCAACCACTTCCCGCGTGCGGCGGGCACCAACACGGGGGCGAGCTTCACCAAGATCCTGCGCACCTTCCGTGACCTGGGGGTGCTGCGCTGGCGCCTGTGGACCGATAGAGAGGCGGTCCTGCGGGGCTAGCCCTGCTCCTCGCCAGGCGGGCCCTTCTCGCCGCTCTCCAGGTCGACATCGAGCGAGTTCACGAACTCGCGGAAGACGGCCAGCTTCTCGTCCGTCTCGTCGCCGCCCTCCTCGTGCTCCGGCTCGACGCCGGCCTCGTCGAGCACCCGCTCGTCGACGTAGATCGTGGAGCCAGTGCGCACCGCCACCGCGATGGCGTCGCTGGTGCGGGAGTCGATCTCCGCCTCGCTGCCGTCGGCCGCCTCCAGGTAGAGGCGGGCATGGAAGGTGCCGTCGGTCACGTGGGTGACCACCACCCGGCTCACCGACGAGGAGAGCGCACCCAGGATGCTGACCACCAAATCGTGGGTCAGCGGCCGCTCGGCGGAGAGGCCCTGCAGCCGCATGGCGATGGCGTTCGCCTCCGACGGGCCGATCCAGATGGGGAGGTATCGGTCCCGCTCGGACTCCTTGAGGATCACCACGTGCTGGCTGGAGAGCATGTGGACGCGCACGCTCTCCACCACCATCTCGATCAGCCGCACCCGGCCCAGTGGCTCGTCCATGGACCGATTCTAGGCCCTACTCGAGGACGACGCGGACGACGCGATTGGGGGTCAGCAGCAGGGCAAAGGGCGGTCCGTCCGCCACCGATGCGACGCTCATGGCCAGCACCTCGTCCAGCACGCCGGCGGCCTCGCCGCGCCGCGGCGCGAGCCATTGCCGCACGAACGCCCCGTCGGCGCGCTGGAAGGCGATGATCCGCGCGTTGGCCGCGTCGTACACGTAGAAGAGCTCGCGATCCCCGACCGTGGCGCCGTCGAGCAGGCGGTAGTCGAGCGCGGCGCGCACCTCCGCGTCCGGCGGCGGGTCGAGCGAGTAGTCCTCCTGCGACTGCGGCACGCCGAAGTTGACCCGGGTCAGCGTGGTGCGCTGCAGGAGCCACATGTTGACGTCCACGAACAGGTCGCGGGCGCTCGCCGGCGAGAGGTCCGCCTCCTCGACCAGAAACGGTTCGGGCGGCGTCGGGTAGACCACGGGCACGACGTTGGCGGGCGACCACTTGTCGACCATGCCGGTCGCGGCGTCGACCGCATACAGGTTGAAGATCTCCAGCGGAGGCCGATGCTGCAGCGCCGCCAGCAGGTGGCTGGCGGGTGCCAGCGCGTCCAGGCCCGGGATGGTCAGCGGCCGCGGCTCGCGCTCGGTAAGGTCGAAGCGCCACGCCTGTCGCTGGCGGTCGATCACCACCACGTCCGTCGCGGCGGTGGCGATCATCCAGGGCGCACCCGCCGTCAGCTCCCCGACCGCCTGTCCCGAGCGCAGCACGACGGTCGCCTCGCCGCTCACCGGGTCGACGTGGATCACCCGGCCGCGGGCATCCTCGATGACCCAGGCCGAGCCGTCGCCGGCGATCACCATATCCAGCGGATCGATCTCCTCGAAGGCTGCGGCCAGGTCGACCACGGTCGTCGCCTCGCCAAGGCGCGCCACGGCGTAGAGCGTGTCCAGGCCGGCGTCCACCCGGTCGCGCAGGCGGTCGAGGGCACCGCTCGGCACCCCCGCGTCCGTCGCCCGCTGCACCGCGGCGAACGCCTGGTTCAACAGGTCCCTGGCCGTGTCCGGGGCGCGCTGCAGCAGCGTCTTTCCGTCTTCCCGCTTCTGCACCTGGGCGATCAGCGACTGCGCCTCCTCAATCGCCTCGCGCGCGATCAGCGCCCGCGGGATGGCCTCGGTTGGCCGCGCGGTGGGCAGGCTGGCAACGGTGCTTCCGACCGCCATCACGCCGGCCAGCAGGACCATGCCCGCCATCCCCAGCCGCCGCCGGCGGCCCTCCTCCACGACCTGCGTGCGCAGGATCTGGCGCGGGTACCCCGGCCGGCGCCGCGGCACGAATGCGAGCAGGAAGTTGAAGCCGTACAGGATCCCGCGGCCGAGTGCCGCCTGCCCGGCATCGATCCCGTCGCCGATGCGGTGCAGCAGCTTTCCGATCGCGTCGGCCAGGGGCACCGGGCTCTGGTCAGGGAGGCCGGCCAGCGGCTCGGCCGGCCGCACCGGCTCCAGCTGGTGGGTCGTGGTGGTGGGCGTCAGCTCGGTGATCTCGATCGCGAGCACCCCGTCCGAGCCGTGCCCGCCCCTGATCTGGAACACTCGCTCGAGGTGCTCCACCGCCGCCGCGGGCCGCAGGGTGGCGAGGGCGCGCATCAGCTCCTCGACCCCGACCACGTGCGCCAGGTTGCGGCTCACCAGCGCCAGGCGGTCGCCTGGCGCCAGCTCCCCGTGCCAGGTGTAGGGCTGAATCTCGAGCGCCTCGCCGAGGGTCGCGGCCACGCGCCGCTCGCGGACGCGCGGGTCCTCCTCGTGGACGGCGGGTGGCGGCGGCACCTCGTACATGCGGCCCCCGCGCAGGACGACCGCGGCGGCCGGGCCGAGCTTGGCGGCGTGCGCCTCCCGGCCCTGGATGGCCACCGCGATGACGCTCACCCCGGCCCGTCGCGGGATGCCGAGCCGGCCGCGTCCGTGATACAGGCGCCGGTTGGCGTTGGCCAGGGCCTTGGCCAGTGCGCCGAGCGGCCCGACCGACAGGTCGTAGTAGTAGTCGTGCTCGATCTGCTCCAGCGCCTCGCGCGTGGCGCGCGCCAGGGCCTGGTCGCCGCCGGTGAGCTGGGCGAGGAGGAACAGGCTGCCCTTCGTGCGGGCCAGCGCGCCCACCGTCGGCTCGTGGAAGCGCACCACGTCCAGGGCGCCAGGCAGGCGATCCTCCTGCGCCGGCAGCCCGATCCTGGTCCCCAGTCGCTTGCTCATGGCTGCGGTGGCGTGCTCCCCCGTCTTCGGCGCATCGGTCGGGTGAGTCGGATGGCTGACCGATTATAGGGAGGCGCCACTCCGCCCCCGCCCCACCAAAATGTCCAGCCGGGCCAGCTCAATGGTCGCCCCCGGCCGGCCCCGCATGCGCCGGTTCACGGCGTCCACCAGCGCCTCGCCACGCAGCCGCAGCTCCTGCGCCAGGATCGGCTCGGAGGCCTCCACGCGGGCCGTGCCGTTGCGAACGTCCACGAGCCGGCTGGTCATGCCGCCGCGCGCCAGGCCTGCCGCCTCCACCGTCTCCTGCCATGCCAGCCGGGCCTGGGCCAGCGCCAGCTGCTCGGCGGCGCCGGGGCCGACACAGGCCAGCATCGCCCGGTGGACCGCAGCGGCAGCCTCCTCTGCGCGGCCCATCAGGCGACCCGCGGCGCGAGGCTCAGGCGACCGTCGCCGACCTGCCAGATCGGCACGCCCCGCCGGCGCCGCGCGGGCAGCGCGGCCAGGTCGGCCATCGTCACCAGCACCTGGCCGCGATCGAGCAGCAGCGCGAGCGCCCGCTCCGAGCGCTGCGCGTCCAGCTCGCTGAAGACGTCGTCCAGCAGGACGATCGGCTCGGGCCCGTCGCGGCCCAGCAGCTCCCGTTCGGCGAGCTTGAGGGCAAGGATGATCGTCCGCTGCTGCCCGCGGCTGGCGTGCGCGGCCACGTCGCGGCCGGCCAGCTCCACGCGCACGTCGTCGCGCTGCGGCCCGACCAGGCTCACCCCGTTCCACAGCTCCTTCTGGCGGGCGCCGGCGATGCGCAGCCGGAATGCGGCTGCCAGCTCCTCGGCTGTCACGGCCGCGCCGCCGGCCGGGTGCTCCGGCCTCCCCTCCCAGGCTTCCTTCAGCGTGTCCTGGTATGCCATCCGGACCGCGGCATGGCGCTCGTCTGCCGGCGCGACGGCGTCGTGCAGCGCGGGCAGCAGGGCGTCCAGCTCGGCGACGAGGTGCAGCCGCGCGGCCATCACCCGCGCGCCGGTGCCGGCCAGCTGCTCGTCCCAGAAGCCGAGGCCCTCCTCGCCGGCCTCCTCGCGCCGGATGGCGCGCAGCAGGGCGTTGCGCTGGGCCAGGACCCGCGCCAGCTCGGCGAGGTCGCGCGCCACTCGCCTGTCGCGCTGGGCCAGGATCGCGTCCAGGAATCGCCGCCGTTCCGAGGGCGCGCCGACCAGCAGCAGCATCTCCTCGGGGCGGAACAGGACGGTGCGCGCCACCTCTCCCACGCTGGCCGCGCGGCGCGGCACACCGTTGAGCAGCAGCCGCTTGCGCACCTCCACCGGCGCCGTCGGCGCGGGGAGCAGCAGCTCCAGCCGCGCGCCGTGCGCGCCATCGGGGTCCGACAGGTCCAGGCGGACCCGGGCGAAGTCGCTGCCGTGGCGCACCAGCTCACCCTCGGCCGCGGCCCGGTGCGAACGCCCGGTGACGGCGACCTGCACCGCCTCGAGCAGGTTGGTCTTGCCCGCCCCGTTCGGCCCCGCCACGATGGTCAGCCCCGGGTCGGGGTGCAGCTCGGCCCGCGCGTAGGAGCGGAAGTCCTCGAGCAGCAGGCGTGTCAGGCGCATGGTCGGCTCCGGCCGCGCCGGGCGGGCCCGCTCGGGTGGCGCGCCGCGGCCATCGGTCCTGAGAAGGCCTACGAGGCGGTGCGGACCGGCATGATGACGTGCACGTAGTCGTCCTTGCCGATCCCGCGCACGACGCCCGGCGCCAGGGGCCCGGAGAGCTCCAGGGCGGCCTCGTCGGCGCCCAGGTTGGAGAGCACGTCGATCAGGTAACGCGCATTGAAGGCGATGGTCGTGGGCTGTCCCTCGATGCTCGCCTCCAGCGCGTCGGCGTTGTCGCCGACGTCCGCCGCGTGCGCGGTGATCGCCACCGCTTCGCCATCGCCGCCGATCTCGACCTTCACGATGTTGGCGCTGTCACGCGCGAAGATGCTCGCCCGGCGCGCGCCGGCCAGGAAGGCCTCGCGGTCCAGGACCGCGCGGCTGGTGTGCGAGGTGGGGATCACCGGCTCGTACTTGGGGAACTCGCCCTCGATCAGGCGCGACACCAGGTCGATGCCCTCGACGTGGAAGAGCACCTGGCTCTTGTTGGGCGTGACCGTGATCTCGATCGGCGCCTCCGCGTCGGGCAGGATGCGCATCAGCTCGGCGTACGAGCGCGCCGGCACCACGATGCTCATCTCGGGGCTCACCGCCTTGGCCAGCCGCAGGCTGCGGACCGCGATGCGGTAGTTGTCCGCGGCCGCCAGGGTCATGGTGTCGCCGGTCAGGCGGGTCAGCACGCCGGTCAGGATCGGGCGGCTCTCGTCGCTGGCCGCGGCGAAGACCACCTCGCCGAGGGCCTCGCGCAGGGCCCGCGCGTCGACGCTGGTGGCCGGGGTGTCGCCGATGGCCGCCACCACCGGGAACTCGTCCGCGTCGATGCCCTTGATGGTGGAGCGGCTGCCGCCGCAGGTGACCTTCAACGTGCGGTCCTTGGCGGACAGCTGCAGGTCGATGCGCTGGTTTGGCAGCGAGGCGACCAGGTCGTTGAAGAGCTTGGCCGGGACGGTGATCTCGCCCGGCTCGTCCACCTTGCCCGGGACCCAGCAATTGATGCCGATCTCAAGGTTGGTGGCCGTCAGCTTGAGGCCGCTGTCCTCGGTCTTGAGGAGGACGTTGGCGAGCACCGGCAAGGTCGCCCGGCTGCTCACCGCCCGGCTCACGACGCCGAGCCCGCGCGCCAGGTTCTCCTGCATCACCGAGACGTTCATCGAGACCTCAACCCTCACCCACTCGGGGCCCGCGGTCCCATCGGACTAATCCACGGGCTAGCTTGCGTACCGTTACGAGGTAGCCAGAAGGATACTTCAGTCAGCCGCCGTCCCCGTAGGGGTGTGGACGCTGTGGATGGCCCGATGGCGCCGCGTTCACCGCGTGCGGCGGCCGCCCATCAGAGCGCTGCGGATAGTCGGTGGCCGGGCGGTGGATCAACCGGCTGTCGGCGGTGGGCCGATGGTGGCCAACCCCGACGCGCGGCGGGCCGGGGTGGTGACAGTTGTCCACACACGGAAGGGGATATCCACGATATCGGGCCGGTTATCCACGCCGAGGAGGCGCTCGGGACCCGTCACTCGGAGTAGATCATCTCCCGCACGGCGCCGATCTCGCGCCGCATCTCGTCGTTCTCGGCGAGCTCCCGCGCGATCTTGTCGCAGGCGTGCAGCACGGTCGAGTGGTCGCGCCCGCCGAGCTCCGCGCCGATGCGCAGCAGGCTGATGTCGGTCTCCTCGCGGATCAGGAACATCGCGATCTGGCGCGGTACCACGATCGCCTTGTCGCGCTTGGACGACCGCAGCTGATCCAGGTTGACCCCGTAGTAGTCGGCCACCGCGCGCACGATGCGCTGCGGGGTGATCGACCGCTTCTTGGGGTTGTACATGACGTTGGAGAGCACCGCCGAGGCCAGCTCGTTGTTGATCGGCATGCCGGACATGCTGGCGTAGGCGATGACCCGGTTCAGGGCGCCCTCCAGCTCGCGGACGTTACTGACCACCTTGCGCGCGATGAACTCGATCACCTCCGGCGGGATCAGGTTCAGCTGGTCCTCCGCCTTGGAGCGCAGGATGGCGATGCGCGTCTCGAGGTCGGGCGGCGTCAGGTCCGCGATCAGGCCCCACTCGAACCGGGAGCGGAGCCGCTCCTCCAGGGTGGTGATCGCCTTCGGCGGCCGGTCCGAGGAGAGCACGATCTGCTTGCCGGCCTCGTGGATGGCGTTGAAGGTGTGGAAGAACTCCTCCTGGGTCCGCTCGCGCTCGGCGATGAACTGGATGTCGTCGATGAGCAGCACGTCGATGCGGCGGTATCGGTTCCGGAAGTCCTCCATCTTCTGCTCGCGGATGGAGTTGATGAAGTCGTTGGTGAACTTCTCGGACGTGGCATACAGGATCCGCTTGCGCGGGAACTTGCCCGCGACGGCATTGCCAATGGCATGCATCAGGTGCGTCTTGCCCAGCCCCACCCCGCCGTACAGGAAGAGCGGGTTGTAGGCGTGCCCGGGGCGCTCGGCCACCGACAGCGCCGCGGCGTGCGCCAGGCGGTTGGCGCTGCCCACGATGAAGTTGCTGAACGCGTAGCGGCTCGAAAGGTTGACGGTGTTGCCGCCGGCCGATGCGGGCGGTGGCGGGAGCGAGTCCTCGTCGGCCTGCTCCGGCAGCGGGCCGGGCGCGTCGGCGACCACGAACTCGACCTGGACCGATCCGCCCACCACCCGGGCCAGGGTCTGGCTCACCAGGGTCCGGTAGCGGTTGTCCAGCCAGTCTCGCGCGAAACCGTTGGGCGCCGAGATGCGGAAGCGGTTCTCGTCGATCTCGACGAGGCTGGTGTCCTTGAGCCAAGTCTCGAAGTTGGCGGGCGAGAGGCTCACCTGGAGCTCGCCCAGGACGGCACGCCAGACCTGCTTCGCATCCATCAATCGGCGTCTCCAGACTCGGTTCGGAGGGGTCGTCGGGACCGGAATCCTACTCCCTCCGGCGGTCGCGGAACCCGGCGTTTGGGCCTTCCGGCGTCGAGGGTCGGGCCAGTGTAGCAGCGCCCTCTCGGCGTGGGCAACGAATTGCCGAAGCGCACCACCCGCCGCGCCTGAGCCAATGGTCCCCGTCCCGCGACGGCGTTGGTCACGGCACGCCTCGCGCGTTTGACACCCCCGCGGCGGTCTGGGGTAGAATCGCCGCGCAGAGCGAGACGAGCCGGAGACGGCCATCGCGTGAGGCTGGCGCCAGCGCCAGCCGTTCGTGTGTTTCCGGGCAATCGAAACTCGCCGCCGCTGTACGAGGACCAGGCACGCACCGATGAAGAGGACCTACCAGCCCAAGAAGCGCGCTCGGAAGCGGGAACACGGCTTCCGCGCCCGCATGGCTTCCAAGGGCGGTCGGCGCGTGCTTGCCCGACGACGCGCAAAGGGACGCAAGCGGCTCACCGCCTGACGCGGTCGAGGCCCTCCCGGTGCCGCCCTTCCCGATGCTTCGGCGCAAGGCGGACTTCGAGGCTCTCGGGCGCCACGGAACGGTCCGCTCGACCCGGCTGCTGGTGCTGCGAAGCCTGCGCACCGATCGGCCGGAGACGAGGGTCGGCCTCAGCACCTCCCGAGCGCTGGGTGGGGCCGTGCAGCGCAATCGGGTGCGCCGACGACTGCGCGAGCTGGTTCGCGAGCGGCTGGCGGCGATGGGCACGGGCTGGGACCTGCTGCTGATCGCCAGGCCGGAGGCGGCATCGGCGGACTACGGAGAGCTGCGCGGGGCGCTTGGATCGCTCCTGGAGCGATCGGGGATCGTTGAATGAGAGTCATCGGGCTGGGGATGATCCGGGCCTACCAGCGACTGTTCGCATGGCTGCCCCCATCCTGCCGGTACGCGCCCAGCTGCTCGGAGTACACCTACACCGCCATCGAGCGCTACGGACTGCTGAAGGGATCATGGATGGGCCTCAAGCGCATCAGCCGCTGCCACCCACTGCATCCCGGCGGCTACGACCCGGTCCGATGAGCGACTCCTGCGGAGCGACACGTCGTTGACCCCCGTCCTGGGCGCCGGCTTCCTGGGGATCGAGCACTTCACCCCGCCGTGGGACGTTTTCTTCCTGCCCCTCTTCAACCTGCTGGTGGCGCTCTACGGCATCCTCCTCAGCGACTTCGCGCTGGCGATCATCGTGCTGACCGTGGTGGTGCGCACCATCCTGGCGCCGCTCTTCGTGCGCCAGATCCGCAGCCAGCGCGAGATGCAGCGCATGCAGCCGCTCATCCGCGAGGTGCAGCGCAAGCACAAGGGCAACCGCGCCAAGATCTCGGAGGAGACGATGGCGCTCTACAAGGAGCACGGCGTCAACCCCGCCGCCGGCTGCGTCCCGCTCCTCCTGCAGCTCCCGCTGCTGTACGCGCTGTACTCGGTCCTCAACCGAGCCTCCGGCGTGATCCAGGGCTTCACGCCGAACGCCGACAACCAGGCGGCATTCGATGCGCTCCAGTCGCAGGGTCTCGTCCAGGCGATCGCGGACAGCCCGAACCACTACCAGATCGCCGTGAACGGTGCCTGCAACCTTCCCCAGTTCAGCCAGCTGCCGCAGTTCCTGCCCCTGAACTGCCAGCTGATCGACCCCATCAAGCTGGATGGACCGATCCACACCACTGTCGGCTGGCTGTTCGGGCTGGACCTGGCCAAGATCGACCACGTCTTCGCCATCCCGATCGCGGGCTTCGCCCTCTCGGGCCTGGCGGTGGTCGCCGCCATCCTGCAGTTCGTCCAGGTCCGGATGACGAGCCCCAAGCCCAACCCGGACGATCCGACCGCCGCGACCAGCAACACGATGACCTACCTGTTCCCCTTCCTCACCGTGTTCTGGGGCGGCCTCTTCCCGAGCGGCCTGATCCTGTACTGGATCGTCTACACCGCCTACCTGGTCGTCCACCAGTACACGATCATGGGCTGGGGCAATCTGTTCCCCCTCTTTGGCTGGCAGCCCCGCTGGGCTCCGGCGCCAGTAGGCTCGGTCGCAGCTCCGAGGCGGCGCGACGACGAGCCCTCCAACCAGACCGATGGGCGGGACGGCGCTGCGCGCACCTCCCCGCCCGCAGCACCACGCCCCGGCGTCGCGCCTGGCATTCCAGGCCAGCGCCCGCAGCGACCGGGACAGAAGAAACGACGAGGCCGTAAGCGATGACGTTCCGTGAGTTCACCGGCAAGAACGTGGAGGAGGCGATCCGCGCCGCGATGCGCGAGTTCGCGTCCGACCTCTCCGAGCTGGACATCGAGATCCTGTCCCAGGGCAGCCGCGGCATCCTGGGCGTCGGCAGCGAGGAGGCCCGCATCCTGGCGGCCCCCAAGTCCGCGATCGCGGCCGCCGAAACGGTGCGCACCACCGAGCCCGAGGAGCGCGCCGGGGATGCACCCCCGGTCGACGAAGTCACACCGGCCGATGCAGGCACCCCCGCCGAGTCAGGCACCCCCGCCGAGGCCGACGACCAGGTCGAGGCCCTGGCCCGCGCGGAGCGTGGCCGCGGGACGCGTGGAGAGCGTGGCCGCGGGACGCGTGGGGGCCGCGAGCGCGGTCCGCGCGCCGCGCGCGAGCCACGGACCCGCACCGCTGCGGCGGATCGTCCCGCGCGCGAGCCGAGGGAGTCGCGGCCGCGCGAGCCCCGCGAGGGCCGCGAGCCGGCGCCGTTCATTCCTGCCAAGCCCCTCGAGGAGCTGAGTGAGAAAGAGCGCGCGGTGCTCGAGGAGGCCAAGTCCGTCCTCGAGGAGCTGCTGCGGCTGATGGACGTGCCGGCCACCGTCGAGATCGCCATGGGCAGCGAGACGTCGAAGCTCAACGTGCGCGGCGACGACCTGGGCGTGCTGATCGGCCGGCGCGGCGAGAAGCTCGCCAGCCTGCAGCACCTGGTCAACCTGATCGTGGCCAAGAGCCAGGGCCAGTGGAACCGCATCGCGGTCGACGTGGAGAACTACCGCGGCCGCCGCGAGCAGCAGCTGCAGGACGTGGCTGAGCGCGCGGCCAAGCGCGTCATCCAGAGCGGAAAGATCATCCAGCTGGAGCCGATGCCGGCGCTGGAGCGCCGCATCGTGCACCTTGCCCTGGTCGACAACCCGAAGGTTCGCACCCAGAGCGTGGGCGTGGAGCCCAGCCGGCGCATCGTGGTACTGCCCGCGACCAAGATCGATTCCTGAGGTCCGCTTCCCTCGAGGCATGCCTGCGGTGCACGAGCCGATCGCGATCGGCACGCTGCCGGTCGGCGACGCCTGGATCGGCCTGTCGCGGGATCGCGGCGGCTACCGGCTGGCCATCGGCTCCGGCGACCGCATCACCCTGGCCGATGCCGATGCCGACCTGCTGATCGCCCTGGCCATCGCGTACTTCGAGGAGCTCCTGGACGAGCCGCCCGTGGCCCACGAGGCGACGCACGCCGACATCGCCGACGTCGTTCGGCACGTCGCTGACGGGGAATCGGACGCGGGTCGGCGCCGGCTGCTGGCGGAGGCGGTGGACGCCATCGATGACGGGCTGGGGGCCGATGCCGTGGCCGGCTGCCTCGTCGCCGCGCGCCAGGCAGCGGACGAGCAGGCCGAGCTGGTCGACCTGCTCGTGCGTCGCGCGAACGAGGCGATGGGGTCCTAGTTGGGGCTAGCCCATGCCTCCCCGGTCGGCCTCGTCCTCGGCCGCCGTTGCGGCGTCCTCGGACATGGCGGACGCGTCCGCGGCGGGCTCATTGGTCATCGGCTCGCTGCGAGCGGGCTCGCTGGCCATCGCTGCCGCCGACGCGGCCGGCGCAGCGGGCGAGCCGGGCGGAGTCGCCGCAGGAGCGGCGGATGCGGTCGTGCCGACCTGGAACTTGCCGCCCTCGGCCTGGAAGGCCTGCCACCCGGCCCAGCCCATCAGCAGGCCGCCGGCAATGCCGATCAGCCATCCGAGCGCCCACACGATGTTCGCGCCGAACAGGCCGAACCATCCCAGGCTGGTGAGCAGTGCCAGCGCCGCGCTGACCGCGGCGATGCCGCCGACCACGACCATCAGGCTGCCCTTCGTCCCGGGGAGCTGGGTCTGCGGCGCGATCTGTGGCTGAAAGACGATGAAGAGCATGGCGAGCGCGAGGAGCAGCGTCAGCCACCCCACGCCGAAGCCAAAGCCGAACGACGAGAGGATGGGCCCGATGATCGAGGCGATCGCTCCGTACGCGGCGAGCTTGTCGTTGCTGCTGAGCTTTGAAAAGTCCATATGACGCGCAGCCCTCCAGTTCCCTCGCGCGGCTGGATACGGGCCCCGGACCCGGGAAGCCGCGATGCGCGCGCACGGTAGCACACGCCCGGCCGCGTTCATAGAGTTCGTCCGGGGTGTCGGACCTTGCCCAGGAGAGTTGGGCGAGGGTCAGCGGCCGGCCGGCACCGCCTCCCGAAGCGCGTCCGCGAGCGCGGCGGCCCATGTCGCGGCGCGCTCGAGCTCACCGGGCTGGAGCTCCGGCTTCATGGTCACGATGAAGCTTCCAACCGGCCCGACGAACTCGGCCCCGGCGGCGCGCAGTCGCTGCGCAATGGAGTCGCCGGCCGACCCGGACAGGAAGCGCGGCCACCACAGGCGCGTGTCGAATGCTGCCATGCGGCGACCTCGTACCCCCTGCCGCTCGATGCGCTCGAGGAGGGCTACGATCTCGGGCGTCATGCCGTGGCCCTCGGTCGGTCCGCCGATCACCACGAGGTCGACCTCGGCGGGAATGGGCGCTGGCGCTTCATCGGTGCTGAACATCTGCGCCGATCCGGATTCGGCGAGGATCGCGGTGATGCGCTCCGCGACGCGCCTGGTGTTGCCCTTGTGGCTCGCGTAGATGACGAGGCTGTTCATCGGTCACCTCCGTCGCACAGCGTGAGGCGAGCCACGCCATCGGGCCAGTGCCATCCGGACCGATCAACCGCCGGATGCTCAGATGCAGTTCGGGGAAGCCTCGCAGACAGGTGGCTCCTGCCGATCGCCGAGCCCGCCGTCGAGGAGGGCGCGCTGGCCGAGGGGCTCACGCAACCGCACCTCGACGCGGGTGGCCGGGTTGCTGGGGCAGGATTGGACACCGCCCAGGCCGCGGACGCCGAAGGTGACGACCACCGCGTCGGCCTCGTAGTCGATGGACGGGCCGACGATCCGACCCTGGCTCGAGCGTCCGCTGGCGCAATCGCGCTCGGTCACGAACGCGGTGAAGGACTGCGTCTCGGGCCCAATCTCCTCGTCGGCGGACAGCGCCCAGGTAGCGGTGCCGACGCCGATCGCCGGCTCCGACGGTGACGGGTCGTTCGGCGGGAGGATGAGGCTGCAACCGGCGAGCAGGAGCGCCCCCGCGGCCGCCAGCGTGCGAATCGGTCTCACGGTCGTCGTCTCCCTGGACCGAGTACCTCGAGGAAGGTGTGGTGGAGATGGGGGAGAATCGAACTCCCCGTCCAGAACCGAGTTGCCGGGAACGTGCTACAGGTTTATCCGGCCTACGAGCGTTTCGCTTGCGGGCCCCCGACCGGCGGGGTGCTCCGCGCGCTATCCGGCGTGCCTCTCGGCTCTTTGACGCCGCTCACCGGAGTCGGCGACGCCGCACCTCCCCTGATGACATCTTCGCCGTCCGGGGAGGGGGGACGACGTCGATGCTCACTGACTAAGCAGCGAGAGCGAACTGACGGTTGCCAGTTGCTGGCTTGCCCGCGGATTTACGAGGCCATGCGGGCGACCTCGACCTGCATTTCCCGGTTCCTGAGCCCTGTCGAAACCTGACATCCCCACGAACCGATTGACCGATCCATCCTACCACGCGCCGCTCCCGGTGTGAACACCTGTGCGGTTTGCCCCGACCGCTACAGCTTGATGCGCGCTTCTTTCCCCTCTCGCTCGAGCTCGCGGCGCATGTCGCGCTCCGCGATGGCGCGGCGCTTGTCGTGCGCCTTCTTCCCGCGTCCGACACCCAGCTCCAGCTTGGCCAGGCCGCCGCGAATGTAGAGCCGCAGCGGCACCAGGGTGAAGCCCTTCGCCTGGGTGCGGCCCACGAGCTCGGCGATCTGGTCCCGATGCAGCAGCAGCTTCCTGGTGCGTGTCGGCTCGTGGTTGTTGCGGTTGCCCTGCTCGTAGGGCGCGATGTGTGCGCCGATGAGCCAGGCCTCGCCGTGCTCGACGCGCGCGTAGGCCTCCGCCAGGTTGGCGCGGCCGGCGCGGATCGACTTGATCTCGGTCCCGGTCAGCACCAGGCCCGCCTCGATCACCTCGTCGATGGCGTAGTCGTGGCGCGCTCTGCGGTTGACGGCGACGGTGTGCTCCGTCTTGGGCTCGGACATCGGTCTCATTCCTGGAATCGTAGGAGGGGACAAAGAAAGAGCCGGCCGCTGGGGCCGGCTCTTCCGTCGCTACCACGCGAGAGGTGTCCTACTTCACCGCCTCGGTGGTGGCGTGACAGGGACTACTCACTGCACACCACCTCCTTTCGTTGGCGAGGATGCTACCAGCCCGGCGGCAGGAAGCGCAACGCCCCCTCAGCCGAGGCCGACGGCCAGGCCGCGCGGGTCGTAGCTCACCGGCGAGCCGAATGGCGTCAGCAGCGCCGACGGGCTGCCCGGCGCGCTGGCCGACGGGACCGGGCTGCGGTGCTCGCCGGTCGCCTGGTTGGTGAGGAACTGCACCGCGCGCTCCAGGAAGAGGTCGCGCTCCGGCGGCGTGCCGTCGGGCACCTCGACCGTGATGTCGGGCTGGATCCCGTCCGGCGCCACGCTGTTGTGATCCGGGGTGAACCAGCGCGAGATCGTGATCCGCACCCCGCCGCCGTTCTGCAGGTCGTCCCACAGCTGGACCGTGTTCTTGCCGTAGCTGGGCTGCCCGATGACCGTCGCCCGGCCGCGCTCCTTCAGCGCGGCCCCCACGATCTCCGAGGCCGATGCCGATCCCTTGTTGATCAGAACGACGACCGGGATGTTCGGATCGGTGGCGTGCCCGTCGCCGGTCGCCTCCCAGGTCTTCACCTCGTCGCCGGCCGACTCCTGGCTGAAGACCACGCCATCGGCCAGGAACTCAGAGGCGATCTTGCGTGCAGCCTCGATGTAGCCGCCGGGGTTGTCGCGCAGGTCGAACACGATCGAGGTCGCGCCCTTGTCCAGCAGGTCTGCCACCGCGGCGCTGAACTGGTCCGCGCTGGCGTTCGAGAAGCCGTGCAGTGCGACGTAGCCGATGTTGCTCTCCAGCATCCGGCTGGTCACCTCGCGCATCTGGATCGTGTCGCGGGTGATGGTCAGCTCCAGCTCCTGGTCGTTGCGACGCAGCGAGAGGGTGACGTCCGTGCCGGCCTTGCCGCGCACCTTGCCGACCGCATCGTCCAGGGTCATGCCGTTGACCGCCTCGCCGTCGATGGCGGTGACCACGTCGCCGGCCTGCAGCCCGGCCTTCTTGGCCGGGGAGTCCTCGAGCGGCGCGATGACGACCAGCACGCAGGCATCGCTGAGCTGCGACGAGCAGTCGCCCAGGTTGTCGGGGTTGTCGACGTTGCGCACGCCCATCTCGGCCCCGATCCCGCTGAACTCGCCGGAGAGGTCCTCGCGCGCGCGCTGGTAGGCATCGGGCGACATGTACCCGCTGAAGGGGTCCTTCACGCCGTACTCGAACATGCCCTGGATGGCGCCCTCGGCCAGCGCCTTGTCATCCAGCTTGTCGACGAACTGCTCCTTCAGGCGGTCATACGCCTCGCAGAAGGCGGCGAACTGCTCGTTGGGAGCGGCGCATGAGCCTCCTGCGGCGCCGGCAGCCAGGTAGCCGCCAACGAACAGCAGCGCCCCGACCATGGCGGCCAGGGCCAGCGACACGACCCAGGCCACCGGACCGGTGCGGCGCAGCGCGGGAGGGGCGAGCGGAGCGGTTTGCGGTGCCGGCGGCGGGGCAGGCTCGCGCTCCGGCGGCGGGGCCGGCGCGTTCAGGGGAGTGCCCGTCTCATCGGTCATGTCAGCGGCGCGGAGTCTAGCATCGGCTCACTCCGCGGCCGGTTACGCGCGAGTTACGTTTCGCTTACCGGCCGCGTCGTGGGCGTGCTCCGCGAATCCCCCGACACATCGGGCAATTCCTCCCCTGAAGCCCGTGGGGTGGCCGGAATCGCCCGACACATCGGGTAATCCTGAGCGCGGGGCACGCAGAACCTCCTTGTCGTGCGTGGGATTACCCGGTGCAGCAGGCAAGACCTCGCAGGCGAAGCGCTTCCCGCGCAGGTTTGCCCGATGGAGCGGCGAAACGGCTCGCCAGCCGCGTCACGCGGCTGACGAGAGGTTCGAGCGCACGCTGATCCAGCTGCCCAGCGCCCCGACGCCGAGCCCGACCGCCAGCACGATCGCCGAGAGGCTGGCAAGGAACTGGGCGCTGACCGTGGTCGGCATCTGGAATACCTGGACCATCACCGGCTGGATCGGATCCCAGACGATGGCCACCAGCACGACGGTGATGACGGCGCCGATCATGCCGCACAGGATGCCCTCCAGGATGAACGGCCAGCGGATGAACGAGTCCGAAGCGCCCACCAGCCGCATGATCTCGATCTCGTTCGCGCGCGAGTAGACCGCGATGCGAATGGTGTTCACGATCATGAACAGCACGGTCAGGCCGACCAGGGCCAGGGCCACGATGCCGACCGTGCGAATCACGCCGATGATGCCCAGCAGCTTCTCGTAGTCGGCCTGCTTGGTGGTGATGCGCTCGACCTCGGATCGGTCCTTGAGCGCGTTCGCGACCTGGTCGGACATGTTCGCGTCGGTGAGCGCGATCTCGATGCTCGAGTAGAGCTTGATGTTGGCGCCGCCAAGGTCCAGCTCCTCGCCCCGCTCGCGGTAGGCGTCGCGCAGGCGCTGGAGCGCCATCTCCGGGCTGACGTAGGTCACCGACCTGACGCCCGCCAGCTGCTCGACGTCACGCATCAGGATGTCGCGCTGGCTCTGGGGCAAGCCGTCGACCAGGCGCGCGGTGACCGCCACCTTGCTCTCGATGAACTGCAGGCCCGAGTTCAGCCCGCCGATCACGATGAACAGCCCGGACAGCAGGACCAGCATCAGGATGACGGTGGCCGTGGCGGCCAGGCTCATCATCGCGTTGCGCCAGAACCCCTGCCAGGCCCGGACGACCGCGAAGCCGATGAAGCGGAAGAAGGCCATCGGCTCAGTACTCGCGCTCGTAGGCCGCGCCGGACTCGTCCCGCACCAGGGTGCCGTGCTCCAGCGCCAGCACCCGCCGCCGCATCGCGTTCACGATCTCCTGGTTGTGCGTCGCCATCAGCACGGTGGTCCCCAGCCCGTTGATCTGGATCAGGAGCTGGATGATCTCCCACGACGTCACCGGGTCCAGGTTGCCGGTCGGCTCGTCGGCGATCAGCATGGCCGGGTCGTGCACCAGGGCACGCGCGATCGCCACGCGCTGCTGCTCGCCGCCGGAGAGCTGGGTGGGCAGGTGCTCGTCGTGCTCCTGGAGGCCGACGAGGTTGAGCAGCTGCGGCACCCGGCGGCGGATCTCCGAGCGCGGCGCGCCGGTCACCTCCAGCGCGAAGGCCACGTTCTCGAAGACCGTCTTGGCGGGCAGCAGGCGGAAGTCCTGGAACACGATCCCGATCCGGCGGCGGAGCTTCGGCACCTCGCCGCGGCGCATGCGCGACAGGTCGCGGCCCGCCACCACCACCCGGCCTGCGGTCGGCAGCTGCTCGCGGATGAGGAGGCGGATGAAGGTGGACTTGCCGGCGCCCGACGGGCCGACCAGGAAGACGAAGTCGCCGCCGGGGATGCTGACGTTGACATCGGCCAGGGCGACCTTCCCGTTGGGGTAGGTCATGCCCACGTCGACCATGCTGATCACCGGCTGGCTGTCCGTGGCCTGCGCCGCGGTCAGCGGCCGGTCCAGCGCCCCGATCACGACGGCGCCTCCTCGCCGATCCGCGATCGCAGGTAGCCCTCGATGAACGGATCCAGCTCGCCGTCGAGCACCGCGGTCGGGTTGGCCGTCTCGACGCCGGTGCGCAGGTCCTTGACCATGGTGTACGGCTGCAGCACGTAGCTGCGGATCTGGTTGCCCCAGCCGGCCTCGACGTGCACGCCGCGCAGGCGAGCCAGCTCGGCCTCGCGCTCCTCCTGCTGGCGCTCGACGAGCTTGGCGCGCAGGACGGCCATGGCGCGCTCCTTGTTCTGAGCCTGCGAGCGCTCGTTCTGGCAGGTGACCACGATCCCCGTCGGCAGGTGCGTGATGCGTACCGCGCTGTCGGTCTTGTTGACGTGCTGCCCGCCGGCCCCGCTGGACCGGTAGGTGTCGACCCGCAGGTCGTCCTCGCGGATCTCGATGTCGGCCGCCTCGTCGACCTCCGGCATGACCTCCACCAGCGCGAAGCTGGTGTGCCGCCGCTTCTGCGAGTCGAACGGGCTGATGCGCACCAGCCGATGCACCCCCCGCTCGCTCTTGAGGCGGCCGTAGGCCCACCGGCCGTCCACGCCGAAGGTGACGCTCTTCAGCCCGGCCTCCTCGCCCTCGGTCTGGTCCAGGATCTCCGTCTTGTAGCGGCTGCGCTCGGCCCAGCGCAGGTACATGCGCAAAAGCATCTCTGCCCAATCCTGGCTCTCCGTGCCGCCGGCGCCGGCATGGACCGATACGATCGCCGGCCGTTCGTCGTACGGCTCGGACAGGAGGAGCCTGCCCTCCATCCGCGTCCAGTCGGCCTGCAGCGCGTCGAGGTCGCGCTGCAGATCGGCCTCCAGGCCGTCGCCCTCCTCGGCATCGGTCTCGGCCAGCTCGGCGATCTCCGCCAGGGCGATGGCGCGCGCCTCGAGGTCCCGCCACGCGCCGATCTCGTCGCGCAGCTCATCGGCCCGGCGCAGCACCGACTGCGCCGTCGCGGGGTCGTTCCAGAGGTCGGGGTCCGAGGTGCGCGAGGTCAGCTCGGCGAGCTCGGATTCCTTGGCAGGCAAGTCAAAGCCGCACCGCCGTGTCGGCCACGAGGCGCGCCAGTCGCGTCGCCTCGTCCTTAATTCCGTCCACCGGCCGCCACCATGGGGAGCTCCATCTCGACGCGCGCGTTCTTGCTGCGCACCTTCGCCGGATTCACGCACGGGCAGTAGCCCTGGCGTGGGCAGGAGCCGCAGTTGCCGTCACAGTTGAGGGTCAGGGCGTAGCTGCATCGCATGCAGTCGCGTTCGCACATGATCAGGTCTTCGTAGGGTTGAGAGGGGTCTCTGAAGCGAGTGACCAGCGGCAGGGAGGCTGCTCGAGGGGGAGGAGAGGTGGTGGTAGTGGTGGTGTCTGTGCCTCGACCGTGAGCGGTCAGCTGCTTCACGAAGCCCTCCACATGCAGCGCACGGAACTCGAGATCACCGCGTCTCGCGTTCCGTTTCGAGCATGCTAGCGCCTTCGTCCGCGTTCGCCAAGAGGGCTCTTTGTCCCAGTCCCTCCGGGAAGTTGTACCCAGGTTCGCAGCGGCTGCTCAGGCGCCGTGGCAGCGCTTGTACTTCTTGCCCGATCCGCACCAGCACGGGTCGTTGCGGCCGACCTTCGGCCCCGCCTTGACCGGCTCCGGCCCGCCGGCGGCGCGCCCGTTGCCGTTGCTCCCCGCCGGCCCGGTCGCGGCGCCAGCGCCCGCGGCGGCCGCCGTCACCGCTCCGGTGGCCACGTCCACTCGACCCTCGGTCATGCGTCGCGGCTGCTGGGGAACCGGCTCGCGCTGGACCGTGACCCGGAACACGG
>DASURX010000134.1:0-2294 GCA_036375355.1 Candidatus Limnocylindria bacterium | reverse complement strand
TGATCGAGCAGGACATCTGCGGCGGCGGGCCGTCGGGGCGCAACGGTGGTTTCGTGAACGCCTGGTGGGACGAGCTCGACATCCTCGTCGAGCTGTACGGGCCCGAGCGCGCGGTGGAGGCAGCCCGGGAGGTGGCCGAGTCTGTCGCGGCGATCGGGGCGTGGTGCACGGAGCATGGCGTGGAGGCGCACTTCCGGCAGGCGGGGATGCTCGTCGTCTCCACGAGCTGGCTGCACGACGGTAGGGCGGGATCGACCGCGGGCCTTGCGGCTGCGCTGGGCGTGGGCGACGAGCTGCTGCGGCTGGATGCCGAGGAGGTGCAGCGCGTCTGCCGCTCCCCGCGGTTCCGCAGCGGGTCGTTCATGCGCGACGGCGCCACGGTCCAGCCGGCGCTGCTGGCGCGCGGGCTGCGCCGCGTGGTGCTCGGCATGGGAGCCACGATCCACGAGGGCACGCGGCTCACCCGCCTGCGCGAGCCAGGTGCCAGGGGCGTGCGCCTCACCGTGGAGACCAGAGGCGGAACCCGCGAGCTCCGCGCCGGGCAGGCGGTGCTGGCCATGAACGCGTGGGCGGCGGGGTGGCGGCCCTTCCATCGGTCCATCCTCGCCTGGGGCAGCTACATGGTCCGCAGCGAGCCGATCCCCGACCGCATCGCCGAGCTGGGCTGGACCGGCGGCGAGTCGATCTACACCGCCCGCTTCAACGTCGAGTACCTGCACGTCACCCGCGACGGACGGATCGCGATCGGGTCCGGGGGCGGGACGCCGGGGTTCGGCGGGCGCATCGGTCCATCCTTCACCGATGACGTGGCCTCCGCCCGACGGGCCGCGGCCGCCTTCCGCGACCTGTTCCCGATGCTGGCCGACGTGCGCCTGACCGATGCCTGGGGCGGCCCGATCGACGTCTCGGCCGACCATCTCCCGCGGGTGGGTTCGCTGCGCGGCGGCCGGGTGCACTACGCGCTGGGCTACTCGGGTAACGGCGTGGCACCGTCGCACCTGGCGGGGCGCATCCTGGCCGCGCTGGCGCTCGGCTCCGACGAGCCGATCACCCGGCTGGCGGTGGTCGGTCCCCCGCCACGCCGCCTGCCGCCCGAGCCCTTCCGCTCGGTGGGTGCGCGGCTGATGCGGGCGGCCATCATGCGCCGCGAGGCGATGGAGCTCGCCGGCCGGCCCGCGCCTCTGGCGCTGCGTGCGCTGACGGCCCTGCCCCGCCGGCTGGGCTACCATCTCGGGCCCGACATGGGGCCAACCGTAGTGAGGCGACCATGAGTAACGCGCTGAACCACGACCTGGTCGAGATGCTGCGGGCCACGCGGCGTGCCGAGCGCGATGTGTTCGGCGCGCTGGACCCCGACGTGCGCGACCGCCCGCTGCGCGAGGGCGACTGGTCGCCCAAGGACCATCAGGCGCACCTCACCGCCTGGAAGGCGCGCCAGGCAAACCGCTTCCAGGCCGTTCGCACGGGCGAGGAGCTCGAACCGATCACCGACGGCGAGGAGACCGACGCCATCAACGCCGAGCTCAAGGCGGCGCGCGCCGACTGGGACTGGGCGTCGATCGACCGCGAGGCCGAAGAGGTCTCCGAGCGGCTCGAGGCGCAGATCCTGGCCACCGATCCGGACCTGCTGCGCGCCTCGGAACGGCTGGTGACCGGCACCTTCGGCAACGGCGCCTTCCACGCCATGACCCACTTCCTGTGGCTGATGCAGGCGGACATCGGCGCCGATCGCGAGCGCATCGAGGCGTTCGTGAACGAGGTCAGCGACATGACCGAGCGCAGCAGCCTCTCGGAGCGCGACCGCGGCACGGCGATCTACAACAACGCCTGCTACTACGCGCTCGCCGGGGACATGGACGCTGCCCGCTCGTTGCTGGCCCGCGCCTTCCGGCTGCGGCCGGACCTGGCCGAGTTCGCGCCACAGGACACCGATCTCACCGCGCTCTGGCCTGAGATCGAGGCGCTGGCAGCCGCTCAGTAGAGGCCGGCCACGAAGCGGCTCGTCCGGCGCCGGTAGGCGTCGTAGCCCGGAAGGCGCTCCACCAGCCACGCCTCCTCGCGACGCGCCTTGAGGTCGTGCCACACGGCGAGCAGCGCGGCCACGATCAGCGCAGCCAGGCTGGCGAGCAGGAATGCCCATCCGACGGCGAGCGCGATGACGCCGGCATAGATCGGGTGGCGGATCTCGGCATAGACGCCGGTCTGCACCAGGCGTCCGCCGGGCAAGGGCATCGGGCATGCGCTCAGGCTCGCCCCGAGCGCGCGCATGCCGCGCACCAGCGTCCAGGCCCCGA
>DASURX010000133.1:0-2821 GCA_036375355.1 Candidatus Limnocylindria bacterium | reverse complement strand
CGGTGAGCGCGGGGCCCAGCGCGATCAGCCCCAGCGCCGCCACCAGCCGGAAGGCCTCCCCACCGAAGGCGGTCGCGAAGGCGACGTAGGCCACCACCCCTCCCGCCGCAACGCCGGAGCCGATCCACTTGAAGGCCGGCGCATCGGCGATCCAGCCGGCGGCGTACATGCCCAGGCCGAGGCTGAACGGGAAGATGCTCCACAGGTAGGACCAGGCACCCCATCGGTCCGTCAGGCTGGTGTACAGCAGCGCGCCGCCGACGGCTGCCAGGACGGCACCCGGGATGACCATGCCGGCCCGCAGGCGCCGATGCTGTCGCCCGAAGACGGCGGGTGCCAGGAAGAAGAGCGACAAGACCACCAGCACGCCCGGCCACCAGGCCCAGAGCTCCGGGCTGAGGCCGAGATCGGCCAGCAGGGTGCGCAGCCATTCGCCGGCGAGGATCACGATGCCGATGATCAGCAGCACGAGCCCGGCGAACAGCTCGATGGTGCGGCTCACGGCGGCGAGTATACCGACGCCTCGGCGACTTCCCCGATTGACCGAACCCCTGGCCGCGTGGCAGCGTCTGGAGTCTCATGGAGCGGGCACTGCGCGCGGCGACCCTGGTTTCGACGGCGCTGCTGCTGATCGGCCTCGCCATGCTGCTCGCCTACTCGGTGGCCGAGGCGATCGCCAATCCCGGGTACTCGCTGGTCGACGGCTACTGGCGCGGGCGCCTGCCCTGGATGGGGATCATCGAGGCGGCCGTGGTCGGCGGCGCGACGGCCACGCTGATCTGCGGCGCCGCCGCCGTCCTGGCGCGCGGTGGCTGGATCAGGCGCCTGGCGTCCATCCTGCTGCTCGGCCCGCCTGCGCTGTGGTGGTTCGCCGCGTACATCCAGGCCGGGGTCGGCGGCGCGTATTGCCCCGGCTGCCCGCCGCCGCCGTTCGATCCGTGGGCGTACGCCTACTCGGTGCCCGCCACGGCGGGGCTCATGCTCGTCCTGCCGGCACTGGCGACGGCCGCGCTGGCGCTCAGCGCCCGAGCGAAGACGCCCTACATCTCCCCCTCGTAGGCCGGCTGCGGCATGCGCAGCTCGCGATCGCGGCGGTAGCCGAGCAGGTAGTCGGCCTGCATGAGGGTATGGATCTGCGAGGTTCCCTCGTAGATGACCGATCCCTTCGAGTTGCGCAGGTACCGCTCCACGGGATAGTCGTTCGAGTAGCCGTACGCGCCGTGGATCTGGATCGCGTCCAGAGCGGACTGCACGGCGTGGTCGGTGGCGAACCACTTGGCCAGCGACGTCTCGCGCGTGTTGCGCTCACCGGCGTTCTTCTTCCAGCCGGCCTTCCAGACGAGCAGGCGCCCGGCCTCGATGCCCTGGTACATGCGCGCGATCATCTGCTTGACCAGCTGGTGCTCACCGATCTCCGCGCCGAACGCCTTGCGCTCGTGCGCGTACTTGACCGATGCGTCCAGGCAGGCCTGGGCCAGGCCCACCGAGCCGGCGGCCACGGTATAGCGGCCCTGGTCGATCGCGCTCATCGCGATCGTGAAGCCCTCGCCCTCCTCCCCGACCCGGTTGGCGGCCGGCACCTCGCAGTCGGTGAAGTACAGGATCCCGGTATTGCCGGCGCGCACGCCGAGCTTGCCGTGCAGCGAATCCGTCGAGAAGCCGGGGAAGCCGCGCTCCACGATGAAGGCGGTGATGCCCTTGTGGCCGAGCGATCGGTCCACGGTGGCGAAGACCAGGAAGTTGTCGGCGGCATCGGCCAGGCTGATCCAGATCTTGCTGCCGTTGAGGAGGTAGCGATCGCCGTCGCGGCGGGCGGTGGTCGACAGGTTCGCGGCATCCGAGCCGACGCCGGGCTCGGTCAGCCCGAAGGTGGCCAGCTTCTCCCCACGCGCCTGCGGGACGAGGTACCGCTGCTTCTGCTCCTCCGAAGCCCACTGCAGCAGGGTCAGCGAGTTCAGGCCGGTGTGCACGCTGAGGATCACCCGGAAGGCGGTGTCGGCGCGCTCCATCTCCTCGCACAGCAGCGCGAAGGCGATGTAGTCCATGCCGGCGCCGCCGTAGCGCTCGGGGATGGGCAGGCCCAGAAAGCCCTCGGCGCCCATCTTCTCATAGAGGGATCGGTCGTAGGTGGCCTGCGCATCCAGCTCGTGGATGCGCGGCAGGATCTCGCGCTCGGCGAAGGTGCGCGCGGTGCGCTGTACCTCGCGCTGCGCATCGGTCAGGGCGAAGTCGATCATCGAAAGACGAAGCTCCAGGGGAGGCGGCGCAGGACCCGATGGCTCGGCGGTCGCCGCGGGCTCCCATTCTAGTCGGGCAGCGCGTCGGCGGCCGGGTGAGCGCGGCGGGCAATTCCGACTGCACTGCCCGGAGTTTGACGCGCGTCGGCGGTGCCGCTAGCCTGACGGCCGGCACGAGGCCCCGCCTTCCGGCCCTGGGCTCCGCCACCATTCCGTCGCTCAGCACCACTCCAGCGGAGCTCGCTTCTTGGACCTGGGATTCGCGACCACCGGCCTCCTCACCGGCCTGCGCGAGGGCGTCGAGGCGGCGCTCATCGTCAGCATCATCCTGGCCTACCTCGGCCGGACCGGAAACCAGCGCCACTTCAGCCGGATCTGGGCCGGCACCGGTGCCGCGATCGCGGTCAGCGCGGCCATCGGCCTGGTCCTGTGGTTGACGATCGGCGGGCTGGAGGAGCCCGGGGAGCAGATCTTCGAGGGCTTCGCCATGCTCCTCGCCGCCGGCGTCGTGACCTGGATGCTGTTCTGGATGCGTCGCACGGCGGCAAACATCAAGGGCGAGCTGCATGCCGGCATCGATCGGG
>DASURX010000132.1:0-3077 GCA_036375355.1 Candidatus Limnocylindria bacterium | reverse complement strand
GCCGGCCCGACTTCAGCCTCCTTCAGGCCAAGCTCGGTGACAAGGCCGCGACCGCGCTCGTCTACCAGGCCTTCGACCTGCTCTATCTCGATGGCCGGTCGCTGCTCGACGTCCCGCTCGAGAACCGCAAGCGGCTGCTCCGCGCGCGCCTGCGCGAGCACCCGGTGGTGCGCTACGCCTCGCACGTCGTCGGCGACGGGCTGGACTTCACCCAGGCCGCCATGCAGCGCGGCCTGGAGGGCGTCGTCGCCAAGCGACTCGGCAGCGCATACGCCTCGGGGAAGCGCTCGCGCGACTGGCTGAAGCTCAAGCTGCGGGCCGAGCAGGAGGTGGTGGTCGTGGGCTGGCTGCCCGGGCAGGGGACCCACAAGGACCTCGGCTCGCTGATCGTGGCGGTCAACGAGGACGGCGCGCTGCGGCACGCCGGCCAGGTCGGCAGCGGCATCGACGCGCGCATGCGGCGCCGCCTGCTGGCGGAGATGGAGCCGCTGCGCCGCCCGGACGCACCGCTCGAGCGGAAACCGCGCCTGCCGCAGGCACGCTGGATCGAGCCGCGCATCGTCATCCGCACCGAGTTCAGCGAGTGGACGCGCGACGGCCTGCTGCGCCAGGCCGCGTTCAAGGGCGTGGAGATCGACCGGGACCCGGGGCAGGTGATCCGCGAGAAGCCGATCCCGTCGCAGCGCGTGCTGTCCGGCACGCGTCCGCGTTCGCGCTCGCGGGGAGCCGCTGCGACGGCGTCCCCGCCGCCGGAGGCCGCTCAGGCTGTTTCAGCGGAATTCGCGGCCGCCACCGAGGAGGAGCTGGCGGCGCTGGACGCCATGCGCCGCGACGGCCATTGGCAGGTCGCCGGCCACGAGGTGCGGCTCACCAACCTCGACAAGGTCCTGTTCCCCGCCGACGGCGAGCACCCCGCCCTGACCAAGCGCGACCTGATCCGCTACTACGCCCGCATCGGGCCGACCATCCTGCCCTACCTGGCGCATCGTGGTGTGACCTTGCACCGCTACCCGGATGGGATCGGCCGTGGCGACGGCTTCTGGCAGAAGGACATCCCCGGCCATGCGCCCGCCTGGGTTGCCCGCTGGGACTACACCGGGCACGAGGGGCCGAAGACCTACATCGTGGTGGACCGCGTCGCGACCCTGGCCTGGCTCGCCCAGGAAGGCGCTGTCGAGATCCATCCCTGGACGTCGCGTACCGAGGCGCCGAGGGAGCCCACCTACGCGCTCATCGACGTGGATCCCGGCACGCGTACGACGTGGGAGGAGGTCCTGCTGCTGACCCGCCTGTACCGCACTGCCCTGGATCACCTGGGAGTCATCGGCCTACCCAAGGTGACGGGCAAGCGCGGCGTGCAGGTGTGGGTCCCGATCCGCGCGGGCTACACGTTCGAGGACACGCGCAACTGGGTGCAGCAGCTGTCGCTGGCGGTCGGCCGGCCGGTGTCGGACCTGGTGAGCTGGGAGTGGACCAAGGTCGACCGCAAGGGCCGAGCGCGGCTCGACTTTACCCAGAACGCGGTCAACAAGACGCTGGTGGCGCCCTACTCCGTGCGGCCGTCAGTCGGTGCGCCGGTCTCGGCGCCGATCCGCTGGGAGGAGCTCGAGGATCCGATTCTTGCGCCGGACCAGTGGAACATCCGCACCATCTTCGAGCGCCTGGCGGACGTGGGCGATCCCTTCAGGCCGGCGGTCGAGCTGAAGCAGGAGCTGCCTCCGCTCTGAGCGCGGCGGACACGCAAACGCGTCGCAGACGCCCTCCCTGGCGGCCGGTTGGAGGATCGGCGGCCGGAATTGTCTGCGACGCGTGCCCCCCCAAGGAACGGGACCGGTGGCCTAGACGGGCCAGCCCCCACCACAACTGGCGGTGCGCATTGCTCTCTCCCGAGTGGTTGTCCGCCGAACCGGCGTTCTGGCTCACAAGGTCGGGGAGAGTCGTCCCGTGGACAATGACCCGGCCGTACTCCGGCCCTGGCCGACGGGCGGTACTTTCTGTGCATCGGGCGGTCAAGTAACCCTTGCCAAGCGTTGTAGACTGCCCCCATGCCTCGCACCAAGACGGTGGCGCGTCCCACCGAGTCCGATGCCGCGCTTGCGCGCCAGATCGGTGGCCGCATTCGCGAGGCACGACGCCGCGCCGGCCTTACCCAGCAGCAGCTCGCCGGGGAGCGGTACACCAAGGCCTACGTCAGCGCCCTGGAGACCGGGATCGCCCGCCCCTCGATGGTGGCGCTGAGCTATCTCTCCGAGCGGCTCGGCCTGCCGCCGAGCCACTTCCTGGACGAGCCGACCCCCGCCTGGACGCGGCTGGAGGTCGACATGCAGCTTGCCGCAGGCAGCTGGTCCGCGGCCGAGCAGGGCTACGCCAGGCTGCTGGAATCGGCGATCGAGGACCAGACCCGTGCCGAGCTTTTGCGCGGCCGGGCGGAGGCGCTGGTGCGCCTGGACCGCGGCCGCGAGGCGGTCGCGGTGGCGGCGGAAGCGGCGCGGCTGTTCGCGGGCCTGGGCAAGACCGCGGACGAGGCGCTGGCGCGCTACTGGCTGGCCTACGGCCTCTATCTTTCGGATGCCGAGGCGGAGGCGCGCAGCATGCTCATCGGCCTGCTCGAGCGTGTGCGCGCCGGCCTGAAGGTGGAGCCGGAGTTCGAGATGCGCCTGCTGATGGCCCTCGCCGCCGTCGAGTCGCGCACCGGCAACTACCCGCAGTCGCTGGCGCACCTCGAGGCGGCTCGCGGCATGTCCGACGACCTCGACGACCGCCGCCGCGCCATGTTCCTCTACAACCTCGCCATCAGCTATCGCGAGACCGGCGACATCGAGGCGGCCATTCGGGCTGGCACCCAGGGCGTGGCGCTCCTGCGCGCGGCCGGGGCCTCGTTCGAGTCGGCGCAGATCGAGAACGACCTGGCGATGGCGTACCTGGCTACCGGCAACGTCGCCCGCGCGCGGGAGCTGGCGACCGCGGCGCACGACGAGTTCGTGGCGGCCGGGGACGACCGATACCTCTCGGCAGTGCTCGACACGGAGGCGCAGGTGGCCCTGGCCGGTGGCGACACCGACAACGCTGTCGCGCTG
>DASURX010000131.1:0-8065 GCA_036375355.1 Candidatus Limnocylindria bacterium | reverse complement strand
GGTCTTCCTCGCGCGGCGCATCGGCCTCGACGACGAGCTGTGCCGGACCATCCACCTCGCCGGCCTGCTGCACGACATCGGCAAGATCGGCATCCCGGACGTCCTCCTGCGCAAGCCGGGAAAGCTCACGACCGGCGAGTTCGAGGTCTTCAAGCAGCACGTGGCGCTCGGCGACGCCATCGTGCGCGACGTGCCGCGCGTGGACGACGTTCGGGCCGGCATCCGGCACCACCACGAGCGATGGGACGGGAATGGCTACCTGGACGGACTGGAGGGCGAGGAGATCCCGCTCATCGGTCGCATCCTGGCCGTTGCCGATGCATTTTCGGCCATGACCACCACGCGCCCGTACCGCAAGGCACTTTCTCTCACCGAGGCACTCAAGCGCCTGGGCGACGCCGCCGGTTCGCAGCTGCAGGAGGACCTGGTCGCCGCGTTCATCGACGGCATCGAGACCGATGCGGACGCGCCGCTCCCCGGCGAGGCGACGGCCGGGATCTGGAGGCCGCAGCTGTGGGTCGCCTGACGCGCCGGCTGCTGGCGGTGATCGTTGCCGCGACGGCGACCGCGGCGGCCGCCGGCCCCGCAGCCGCGCTCGTCCTGCTGTGGAGCCTGACCGCCTCGCCCCTCACCGTCACCGCCGCGACGACGACGACCTTCACGCTGACCGCCACCAACCTCGACCCGCTGACCGAGCTCGGCTGCCTGGAGGTGGACCTTCCCGCGTCGTTCGCCATCGTCTCGGTCGGCACGCCATCCGCCTCGACCGGCCGCACCTGGCTGACCGACGTGAGCGGCCAGGCCGTGGTCGTCTACAGCGACGACGGCGGCGGCCGGCTCGAGCTCGGGCAGTCGGTGACGTTCACGATCCGCGCCAGGCCATCGACGGCCGGAGCGTACACCTGGCCGAACCACGCACACGATCACCAGGACTGTTCCGGCGGCGACCTGCTGGGCACGCCGATCACCATCACCGTCCTGCCGGGCCTGGCACCCACGCCCACGCCAACGCCCCTTCCGACGCCGCTGCCCACGCTCGTGCCCACCCCGCTGCCCACGCTGCCGCCGGCACCAGGCGGCCTGGTTTCGCCGCCGTCGGCCAGCGCGCCTGCGCCATCTCAGCCGTCAGCTACCGGCCTGCCGTCTGCGCCTTCTGCCGCGCCGACCGCGACGCCCCAGCCCGCCGCCTCGCGCACGGACGCGACACCGACGCCCCAACCGGGACTCGCGGCGGCGGGCGGAGGTGCAGCCGGATCCAGCGCGCTGGAGGTGGCCGGCTGGTCGGAGGCTCCCATCCAGCTCGGCAGCTCGAGCGGCGCCGCGATCGGTGGCCTCGGGGCGTGGCTCATCCCCGCCGCGATCGTCGGCGGGCCGGGCCTGGCGGTGATCGCCTGGGTCGCCCTGCAGTTGGTTGGCGCGCTCGCCTGGGTCCCGGCGATCCGCCGGCTCCGTCGCGAGGAGCCTGTCGCCGAACGCTGACTGACCTCCCGGCTCAGCCGATCGGCATCTCCGGGTCCCAGGCCTCGAGGCGCTTGCGGACGTCCGAGAGGAACGCGCCGACCTGGGCACCGTCCAGGACGCGGTGGTCGAACGAGCAGGTCATGTTCATCATCGGCCTGATCGCGATCACGTCCTCGCCCTCGACGGTGATCACCACCGGTCGCTTGACGATTGCCTCCATGGACAGGATCGCGACCTCGGGCGCGTTGACGATGGGCATCGACGAGACCGAGCCGAACCAGCCGGTGTTGTTGACTGTGAAGGTGCCACCCTGGATCTCGTCCAGGCGCAGCTTGTTCGTGCGGGCGCGCGCGGCCAGGTCGTTGATGCGGTGGTTGACGCCGGAGATTGACAGCTGGTCGGCGTTGTGGATCACCGGCACCAGCAGCCCGTTGTCGACCGCCACCGCAATTCCGATGTTCATCGCCTGCTTGAGGATGACGCGGTCCTCGGCGAACTGGCTGTTCAGGGTGGGGTGCTGCCGCAGGGTCTCGGTCACCGCCTTGACCACCGCAGCCACGTAGCTGATGCCGATGCCCTCGCGGGCCCGGTAGGCGGCCAGGTTGGCGTCGCGCCAGCGCGCGACGTTGGTCATGTCGACCTCGACGATGGTGTACGCGTGCGGCACCGTCTGCTTGACGCGCGTCATCTTGGCCGCGATGCCCTTGCGCATCTGCGACAGCGGCACCTCGGTGTCGCCCCCGGTCGGGGCGGGCACCGGCGAAGGGCCGGCGAAGGCCGGCGCCGGCGCTCCCGGCGCGTGAGGCGGTGCCGCGGGGGCGGCCGGTTCGGCGGGCGTGGCTGGCTGAGGCGCCGGCGCGGGGGCGGCTGTCGTCTGGGGCTGGGCCTGTGGCTGGGGCGCGGGCGCCGCAGCGTCCGGCTGCGCGGCCGGACCACCCTGCTGGACGAAGGCCAGCACGTCCTCGCGCGTCACGCGGCCGCCGGCGCCGCTGCCGGTCAGGCGGTTGATGTCGATGCCGTGCTCGCGGACCAGCCGGCGCACGGCCGGGGTCATGCGGACCGACGCGTCGGTCGCCGGCGCAGCGGCCGCGGCGGGCTGCGCCTCGGCGGGCGCGGGCGGGAGGTCCGGTGCCTCGGGACGTGGTTCTTCGGCGGCTCCCGGCTGGGCCGGCAGCTCCGGCTGGGCCGGCGGCGCCCCGACCTGCTGTGGTGCCTGGGGGGCGGTATCGGTGGCGGAGGCTGCCGGAGCCTCGGCAGCGGCCGCGGGAGCCTCGGCAGCCTCGGCAGCGGCCGCGGGAGCCTCGGTCGAGGCGGCGCCGCCATCGGTTTCGATCTCGGCGAGCGGGGTGCCAACCTTCACGGTCTGCCCGTCGCCCACCATGATCCTGGTGATCGTGCCGGCCACCTCGGCCGGCACCTCGGCGTTCACCTTGTCGGTGACGACCTCGAACAGCGGGTCGTACTGCTCGACGGTGTCGCCCTCCTTGACCAGCCAGCGCTCGATCGTTCCCTCGGTCACCGATTCGCCGAGCTGGGGCATCTTGATCGTCGTTGGCATCTCTTCTCAGGCTCCCTGGTGCTGTGCCGGCACGCCGCCGGGTCGATATCGCGGTGTGATGGTGGGGTTGACCTTAGCCGCATTCGCGGCGTCGTGCGCCGGGCGGCTCGGGCCGGTGCGACGGGCGCAGGCGAAGTTCGGCGGGTGCATCGATCAGTAGGCCGCCAGCGTGCGGGCGGCGTCCACGATGCGCGCCGGGTTGAGCATCCACCAGTCCTCCAGGACGTGGTGGTACGGCACGCCCGGCACCTCGGGTCCGGCCAGCCGGGTCACCGGGCCGTCCAGGTGCTCGAAGCCCTCCTCGGCGATGATGGCCGCCACCTCCGCGCCATACCCGCCGAAGCGGTTGGCCTCGTGCACGACCAGCGCCTTACCGGTCTTGGCCACCGAGGCCAGCACCGCCGCCTTGTCCAGCGGGCGCAGCGTGCGCAGGTCCACCACCTCGGCCTCGACGCCGTCGTCGCGGGCCAGCGTCTCGGCGGCCTCCAGCGCGCAGGTGCGCATGTAGCCGTAGCAGAAGATCGAGAGGTGCTTCCCCTCGCGGGCCACCTCGGCGGAGCCGATGGGGACGACGTGGTCGCCATCGGGCACATCGGCCTTGAACAGGCGGTACGTCTTCTTGTGCTCGAAGAACATGACCGGGTCGGGGTCGCGGACCGCGGCCTTGAGCAGGCCCTTGGCGTCGGCCGGCGTGCCGGGCGCGACCACCTTCAGGCCCACCGTGGCGGTGAAATAGGTCTCGTTCGACTGGCTGTGGTACAGCGCGCCGTGCACGCCGCCGCCGTACGGCATGCGGATCACCATCGGCAGCGTGAAGGCGCCGTTGGACCGATAGCGCATCCGGCTGATCTCGGACACGATCTGGTTGAAGGCTGGGTAGACGAAGTCGGCGAACTGCATCTCGGCGATCGGGCGCAGGCCGTAGAGCGCCGCCCCGGCCGCCGCCCCGGCGATCATCGCCTCGGTCAGCGGCGTGTCGAGGACGCGCTTCTCGCCGTACTTGGCGAAGAGGCCTTCGGTGGTGCCGAAGACGCCGCCCTTCTTACCCACGTCCTCGCCGAGGACCATGACTCGCTCGTCGCGCTCCATCTCCTCGTCCATGGCGCTGCGGATCGCCTCGAGGATGTTCATCTCGGCCATTGCCTCAGCCCTCCCCGTCGGCGTAGACGTTCTGCTCGGCGGTGGCCACGTCCGGCTCGGGCCGGGCCTCCGCGCGGCGCGAGGCCTCGTTGACCTCGGCCTTGACCTCGGCGCGCAACCGGTCGTCGCCCTCGTCGGAGAGCAGGCCCCACTCGCGCAGGTCGGAGGCGAAGCGGGCGAGCGGATCCTGGTGCTTCAGCGCCTCCACCTCGGCGGGGTCGCGGTAGCGGCGCTGGTCGTCGTCAGAGGAGTGGCTGGTCAGGCGCACCACCCGCGCCTCGATCAGGGTCGGCCCCTCGCCCGCGCGGGCGCGCTGGTGCGCCTCGCGCGCCGCCGCGTAGCAGGCCAGCGGGTCGGCGCCGTCGACAACCACTCCCGGGAAGCCGTAGCCCTGGGCGCGCGCAGCCACACTCTTGCCGCCGACCTGCTTCTCGAGCGGGACGCTGATGGCGTAGCCGTTGTTCTCGCACACGAAGATGACAGGCAGGCGATGCACGCCGGCGAAGTTCATCGCCTCGTGCACCTCGCCCTGGTTGGAGGTTCCCTCGCCGAACGAGGTCAGCGCCACCACGTCGTCGCCGCGCACCCAGGCGCCCATCGCGATCCCCACCGCGTGCAGCACCTGGGTCCCGACCGGCGACGACAGCGAGACGATGTTGTACGGCGAGCCGCCGTAGTGACCGGGCATCTGGCGCCCACCGGAGCTGACGTCGTCGCCCTTGGCCAGGTGGGCGGTGATGATGTCCTCCGCGCTCATGCCGAAGGCGATGGCCGAGGCGATCGAGCGGTAGTAGGGCGCCATCCAGTCGTGGTTGCGGCGCATCGGCCAGGTGGTGGCAACCTGCGCGCCCTCGTGGCCCTGGCCCGAGATGATGAAGGCGATCTTGCCGGCCCGCTGCATGAGCCACATGCGCTCGTCCACCGCGCGGGCCAGCAGCATGGTGCGGTACATGGCCAGCACGTCGTCGTCGGTCAGGCCGAGGGTGTCGTGTCGGGGCCGGGGTTCGGTCTTGGCCACGGTGCGATCAGCCTCCTGCGCGTGCTAGACGTGGATGGCCGCGCCGTCGACCGCCAGGGCGGCCTCGACGAGGACCTCGGGCAGGGTCGGATGGGCGTGGACGGACATGGCGATCTCCTCGGCGGTGCCCTCCACCAGCATGGCGAACACCGGCTCCGGCAACAGGTCGCCGGCATGGGGGCCGATGATGTGGGCACCCAGCAGGCGCCCCGTCACGGCATCGGCGACCATCTTGGCGAAGCCGTCCACCTCGCCCACGATCGTCGCCTTGCCCAGGGCTCGGAACGGGAAGGAGCCCGTCTTGACCTCGCGGCCCGCCTCGCGGGCCTCGGCCTCGGTCATGCCCACGCTGGCGATCTGCGGCCGGCAGAAGGTGACCCGCGGCATGAGCTCCATGCGGACCGGCTCCGGCGAGCGGCCGGCGATGGTCTCCACCGCCACCACCGACTCGTGCGCGGCGACGTGGGCCAGCTGGAACCCCGGCACGATGTCGCCGATGGCGTAGAGGTGCTCGACGCCGGTGCGCATGTGGTCGTCGACCTTGACGTAGCCGCGCTCGAGCTGCAGGCCGGGGATCGACTCCAGGCCGATGCCCTCGGTCAACGGCCGCCGCCCGACCGCGACCAGGATGATGTCGGCCTCCACCTCGGTCCGCCTGTCGCCCTCGCGAGCGGCCACGGTGAAGCGCAGGCCGTCATCGGTGCGCTGGATGCTCTCGGCTTCGATGGTCGAGCCGGTGTGGATGGCGATGCCGCGCTTGCGGAAGACGCGGTTGAGCTCCTTGCTGACGTCGGGGTCCTCGAGCGGCACCACGCGCTCCAGGAACTCGACCAGCGTCACCTCGGCGCCGAAGTCGCGGTACATGCTCGCCCACTCGACGCCGATGGCGCCGGCGCCCACGATCGTCACCCGGCGCGGCACGTCGTTGCGCCGCAGGGCCTCGTCGGAGGTGATGATCCGCTCGCCGTCGACGTCCAGCCCGGGCAGCGCGCGCGGGGCCGAACCGGTGGCGAGCATCAGGTCGGTGGCCGATGCCTCCAGCTCCCCGGACTCGCCGCCGGAGACGCGGACGCTGGTCGGCCCGGTCAGGACGCCGTTCCCGCGCAGGACGGTGATGGCGTTCTTCTTCATCAGGAACTCGACACCCTTGACGTGCTTGTCCACCACGGCGTCGCGGCGCTTTCCGAGCGCGTCGTAGTCCAGGCCGATGCCGGCGTTGCCCGAGAGGCCGAATTCGGCGCCCTGCTCGGTGACGCGGTGCAGCAGGTCCGCCGTCTCGAGCAGCGCCTTGGACGGGATGCAGCCCCGGTTGAGGCAGGTGCCTCCCAGTGCGCCACGCTCGACCAGCCCCACCTTGAGGCCGAGCTGCGCGGCGCGGATGGCGCCCACGTAGCTCATGCCACCGCCCAGGATCAGGAGGTCGAAGCGCTGCTCGTCGGTCATGAGGCTCCCTGCGTCGGTTTGGCGAGTGATCGGCCCTCGTGGGCGGCCAGCGCGGTGCGCCAGTCGCCGGGCACGGGCATCGGGCTTGCCTGATCGTAGTCGTACGCGACCAGGACCGATGTCGCGCGCGCCAGGTCGCGCGCGTCGCGCCCGGCGTTCGCCGCGACGGCGCGCACGAGGTGCGACATGGCGATGCTCGCGTTGCCGATCCAGTCGACCCGCGAGCCGACCTCCAGCTCGTCCTCCAGGAAGATCGGCGACAGGTAGTCGAGCTTGATCATGCCCAGGATGAGCGGCATGCGGCCCACCGGGTCGACGGCGAGCACGTCGCGCAGGTAGGTGATACGGGCCTGCTCCACGTAGGTCGAGACGACGGCGTTGTTCACGTGGCCGAACGCGTCGACGTCGCGGAAGCGGACCTGAACGGACGTGCGGTGGCGGAAGTCATCGCTCACGGAGCGCAGATTCTACAGGCGTCCCGAGGAGGCCGGCCAGCGGCGTGCCGCCTACAGGGCCGCAGCCGCGCCCGCGACAAGCCCCGCCAGCAGCGTCGTCCGCGGCACGACGCTGGCCAGGTCGAGCCACTCGTCCTCGGAATGGTCGTCGCCGCCCACGGGACCGAGGCCGTCCAGGGTCGGCAGGCCCGCCGCCGCGGTGGTGTTGGCATCGCTCGCGCCGCCGGTCGCGGCATCGTGAAGCTCGAAGCCCAGCTCGGCGGCCAGCGCCACGGCCAGCTCGGCCAGGCGTGCGGTGGCGGGGGACTTCTCCATGGGCGGATGGTGGGCGACGCGGGTCACCCCGGCCGTCACGTCGGGCACCGCCGGCGTGCCGACCTGCCGCTCGACCTCGGCCATGACGGCGTCGAACTCGGCGACCGTCGTGGCGCGGACGTCCAGCTTGACCAGGCATTCGGCCGCCACCACGTTGGGGCGCGTGCCGCCGGCGATGACCCCGGCGTTGACGGTCGCACCGGGCCAGCGGCCGTTCAGCGCGTGCAGCTCCACCACGGCGCGCGCCGCGGCCAGCACCGCGGAACGCCCCTTCTCCGGCTCGACGCCAGCGTGCGCGGCTCGTCCCGAGAAGCGGAGGTGCAGGTCGGCCACGCCCTTGCGGGCGCTGACGATATCGCCGTTGGCGCGGGCGCACTCGAGCACCAGCGCGGCGTCGTGCTCGGGGACCAGGCGGCGAATGTGCGGGGTGCTGAAGGGCGAGCCGATCTCCTCGTCCGGGTTGGCGACGAAGGTGACGGCGGGTCGCAGGCCGATGAGCCGCAGGGCCGCCAGCGCATGAAGCCCGGCCAGCAGCCCTCCCTTCATGTCGCTGGTGCCCGGTCCGAGGGCGCGCCCGTCGCGCACGGTGAAGGGGCGGGCGGCCGCGGTGCCCTCCTCGAAGACGGTGTCCATGTGGCCGATGAGCAGGAGGCGCGGCCCCTCCCCGGCGAGGCG
>DASURX010000130.1:0-2022 GCA_036375355.1 Candidatus Limnocylindria bacterium | reverse complement strand
CGCGTGCTCGAGGTCGGCACCTTCACCGGCTACTCCTCGACGGCCATGGCGCTGGCCCTGCCGGCCGACGGCCGCATCGTGTGCTGCGACGTCTCGGAAGAGTGGACCGCCGTCGCGCGCCGAACCTGGGCCGATGCCGGGGTGGCCGACCGATGCGAGCTGCGCCTCGGACCGGCGGTCGAGACGCTGGATGGGCTGCTGGTTGATGGTGAGTTCGGCCCCGGCTCGTTCGACCTCGCCTTCATCGACGCCGACAAGCCGAGCTACGACGCCTACTACGAGCGCTGCGTTGAGCTCGTGCGTCCCGGCGGCCTGGTCACGCTCGACAACACGCTGTGGTCCGGACGGGTGGCCGATCCATCGGTCTCCGACGAGTCGACCGTCGCCATCCGGACGCTGAACGCCAGGATCGCGGCCGACCCGCGGGTGGAGCCGTTGATCGTGCCGGTAGGGGATGGGCTGACCATCGCCCGCGTTCTGTAGGCCATCTGTCGCGGCGGCGACCAGGTCCAATCGCGGTGTCAGGGTCGTTTGTGCACAGGTGCATCTGTGCGCCTGTGCTGCACAAAGGCCCGTGACAGCGCGCAGCAGGGATGACCGGCGCCCCGCAGGCGCAATGCACCAGGCCGAACGGCGCCAGCTTCGCGGTATGCACCGGGTGACTGCTAGCCAAGCAGACGCCGTGATCCTGGCCGATTGAGTCGCCCCATGACTCGATCCGGCTGCTCCTCCGCCGATTCATGCGTCTCAACGCCTGCAACGGCCACAAATCGGATGCAGCAGTCACCGGGTGCATAACGAGCCGCGCCCGGCAGCCCACGGCCTACCGCTATCCTCGCGGCGAGATGACGCCGGAGCCGCTACTCGCCACCGCCGCCCAGCGCTGGGGCACGCCGGTCTACGTCACGGACCTTGACGCTGCCGCCGCCCACCTCCGCG
This sequence comes from Candidatus Limnocylindria bacterium, assembly GCA_036375355.1. GTDB lineage: Bacteria > Chloroflexota > Limnocylindria > QHBO01 > QHBO01 > DASURX01. The sequence continues at coordinate 1,083 of DASURX010000130.1, read as the reverse complement.
ACTGGCAGCGCGCCTTCCCCGGCGCCCTCATCGCCTATGCGGTCAAGGCCAACAGCGACCCGCAGCTCCTGCGCCGGCTGGTGGCCGATGGATCGGGCGTCGAGGTCGTGACCGCGGTGGAGCTGGCCCTGGCCCGCCGCGCCGGCTGCCCCGGGGAGCGGATCGTGATGAACGGGGTCGGCAAGCGCGACGAGGAAATCCACCTGGCGCTCGAGGCGGGCGCATTGGTCAACGCCGAGTCGCTGGACGAGCTCGCCGCGATCCTGCGCCTGGCGCGCGCGCACGAACGCCCGCGGGTTGGCCTGCGCCTGAACCCCGCCCTGGACGCCGCCACCCATCCGCACCTGGCCACCGGCGCCGCGAATTCCAAGTTCGGCATCGCCCTTGAGGACCTGCCGCAGGCGCTGGCCGCGCTGCCGGAACCCGCCAGCGTTGGAGCGCACATCGGCTCGGCCATCGAGTCCACGCAGGCGCATGCTCAGCTGGTGAGGCTTCTGGCCGATGCTGCCGCCACCGCATCGGCCCATGGCCTGCCACCCGCGCGCGTGGACCTGGGCGGAGGCCTGCTTGAGGCCGATGCCAAGGCGCTTTCCGCGCTGGCTGCCGCGGTCGCCGCCCACCTGCCGGACCCGGCGCGACTCATCCTGGAGCCCGGCCGCTCGCTGGTGGCCGATGCCGGCTGGCTCCTGACCCGCGTCGTCCGCGTCCAGCCCCGGCCGGACGTGGGCTGCACCTACCTGGTGGCCGACGCCGGGATGACGGAGCTGATCCGCCCGATGCTGTACGGCGCGGTGCATCCGGTGTCCCTGGTCGCCCCCGGTGCCGCGCTGGCCCTGGAAGCCGAAACGGCCGTGCACCTGGCCGGGCCGGTGTGCGAGGCGGGCGACATCGTGGCCCGCGACCTCGACCGCTGGCTCAGTGCCGACGAGCTGGCACGTGCCGGTGACGGCGCGCTGCTGGCGATCGGGCGGGCAGGGGCGTACGGGGCGGCCATGGCATCGGTCTACAACGGGCGGCTGCGGCCGCCCGAGGTCGTGCTGGAGGGTGGCGGGCTGCGGCTGTCTCGCCGCCGGGAGACCCTGG
>DASURX010000129.1:0-12650 GCA_036375355.1 Candidatus Limnocylindria bacterium | reverse complement strand
GCAGTCGACGCTCGCGCCAGTGACGCCAGTTCGCCCAGCGCCGGGCGTCCTGCCCGAATCGCGCGGCGAACTTGGAGCAGCCGGTGTGCGGCTCGCTCGAGACCTCGAGGACCGCCTCGCCCACCCGCAGGCGGGTGCCTGGTGGCAGGTTCTCCACGCTGATGTCCAGGTCGACCAGGATGTTGTCGCCCGCCTCGTGGAGCGGCTGCCGGCCCGCGGCCACCAGCTCGGTGACCGCTGCCTGCATTAGCGTCACCTGCGCGTGCCGTTCCGGATCGCGCTGGCGCCAGCCGTGGGCCCATCGGTCTCCCTCCAGGCCGCCCTCGAGCGTGACACGCACTGAATCGGGGGTCTCGTGCAGGCCGGGCTCGCGACGGACGCACAGCAGCCGGACGCTGCCGCGGTCGCGCGGCGCGGAGGGAAGAGTGCTCCACAGGGCTTCGAGCTCGTCGAAGGTGCGCATCGGGCGCAGGGTAGCCGAACGGAGCACGCCGCAGGCGGGCCGGACCGGCGACCGCTAGCATTCCCCGCAGATGTCCACCTGGTTCGACCGCCTGCTCGAGGAGCTGCAGCGCCGCCAGGCCGAGCAGGACGCCCGTCGTGAAGGCAGGCCTCTGCCGCCCCGGGAGCCCCGCGCCGCGCGCGGACGGCCGGGCGCAGGGGGCAGCGGGCCCAACGGCGGCGACGGCGCCCCGCCGCCGGGCCGGCCCACCCCGTTCCCGGGCCGGCGTCCCGGACAGAACCCACCGAACCTGCGGCGCTGGGTGATCACCGGCGGGCTCGTCATCCTGGCCCTGTTCCTGTTCGGCTTCCTGGGCCGGATCGTGGACCTGGTGACCGACCTGATGTGGTACGACGCGCTCGGCCAGCGCAGCGTGCTGACGACCCGGCTGTGGGCCCAGGTTGCGCTCTTCGCCATCGGCCTGGTGGCCTTCGCGATTCCCGCGCTGGCCAGCATCTGGCTCGCGCGGCGCATCGCGCCGCAGGTGCCGGTGCGGCGCATCGGCACCTTCGAGCTGCCCGATGCCGGGCCATACATCCGCTGGGTGCTCATCTTCGTGGTCCTGGTCGGCGCGCTGGTCTCGGCCGGAGCCTGGGCCGCGAGCTGGCAGACGAGCCTGCTGTTCGTCAACGGCGGCGACTTCGGCGTGACGGATCCGAACTTCGGCCACGACATCGGCTTCTACGTCTTCGACCTGCCCTTCTGGCGCTTCGTGCAGGGCTGGGGCATCGGCAGCCTGGTCGCCATCGGCCTCCTGACGCTGGGTGCCTATGCCGCCGGCGCGTTTCGCTGGCAGTTCCGGCTGACGGCGCCGGTGCGGGCGCACCTGTCGATCATCGGCGCGCTGCTGCTGGTGGTCATCGCCGGCGGCTATCAGCTGGATATGGCCGAGCTGAGCTACTCGACCAACGGCTACGAGTCGATTCAGGCCGTGACCTACACCGACGCCAACGCCCAGCTGCCCGCCTACGTGATCCTGACCGTGGTGGCCCTGGGCGCCGCCGCGCTGCTGCTGCTGAACATCTGGTTCCGCACGCTGTGGGCGCTGGTGCTGGCCGGCGGGGCGTGGATCGTGCTGTCGGTCGTCGTCGGCGGGCTGTACCCCGCGTTCGTGCAGAACTTCCAGGTCAACCCCAACGAGCTGAACCTGGAGCGGCCCTACATCGTCAAGCACCTCGCCTCGACACGGGCGGCCTTCGCCCTGGACACCATCGAGCGGCGCGAGTTCACCGGCGAGCAGCCGCTCAGCGAGGCGGTCTTCCGGGAGGACGAGGCCACCATCGGCAACCTGCGGCTGTGGGACTACCGGCCGCTGCTGACCACGGTCCAGCAGGACCAGATCCTGCGGCGCTACTACGACTTCACCGACGTCGACATCGATCGCTACGACGTCGCCGGCGAGCAGCGCCAGCTGATGCTCAGCCCGCGCGAGCTGGATCCCAACCAGCTGGCCGATGCCGCCAAGACGTGGACCAACGAACGCCTGGTCTACACCCACGGCTACGGCGTGGTGGCCGTCCCGGTCGACGCGGTGACCAGCCAGGGACAGCCCGACTACCTGGTCAGCGGCATCAACCGCGAGCCGCGCCTGCCGGTCGGCGAGCCGCGCATCTACTTCGGCGAGTCGACTCACACCTGGGTCGTGACCGGGACCGATACCGCCGAGTTCGACTACCCGCTCGACGAGTCGTCGGAGGCGGGCGCGACCACGACCTGGCGTGGCACGACCGGCGTGGGCATCGGCAACCCGCTGCTGCGCCTGCTGTTCGCGCTGCGCTTCGGCGACCTCAACCTGCTGATCAGCGAGCAGCTGACCGATGACTCGCAGATCCTCTTCCGGCGGGCGATCGACGAGCGCGTTCCCGAGCTGGCGCCATTCCTGGCCTACGACCACGACCCGTACATCGTCAGCGCCGAGGACCGGCTGCTGTGGGTGTGGGACGCCTACACCGTGAGCGACCGCTACCCGAACGCGCAGCCGCTCGACGCCGACTCGCCCTTCCCCGGCGCCACCTACGTGCGCAACAGCGTGAAGGTGGTGATGGACGCCTACGACGGCACGGTGCGCTTCTTCATCGCCGATCCGAACGAGCCGATCATCCGCGCCTGGGCGCGCATCTTCCCCGACCTGTTCGAGCCGATCGATGCCATGCCGGCCGCGTTGCAAGCCCACCTGCGCTACCCCGAGGACCTGTTTATCGCCCAGAACCACGCCTACCGGCTCTACCACCTGCCCGCCACCGAGAGCGGCGCCACCAACTTCTACAACCAGGAGGATCGCTGGGCGATCCCGCGCAACGTGGTCACCGGCGGCGACGAGGCGATGGAGCCGTACTACGTGATCATGCGCATCCCCGGCGAGGAGACCGCCGAGTTCGTCCTGATCCAGCCCTTCGTGCCCGAGCAGCGGCCGAACATGATCGCCTGGATCGCGGCGCGCATGGACCCCGGGGTGTACGGCCAGCGCATCGCGTTCCACTTCCCGAACGACACCTCGACCGACGGGCCGGCGCTGGTCGAGGCGCGGATCGACCAGAACGACGCGATCAGCTCCCAGTTCAGCCTGTGGAACCGATCCGGCTCGGCGGTGATCCGCGGCAACCTGCTGGTGCTGCCCATCGGCGAGAACGCGCTGCTCTACGTGGAGCCGATCTTCCTGCAGGCTGAGGGCGCCCCCTTCCCGCAGTTCGTGCGCGTGATCATGGTCAGCAACGAGCGCGTCGCCTTTGCCGAGAGCGTGGACGCGGCGATCGAGCAGATCCTCGGCGAGGCGGCGCCCCCTCCGCCGGACGGCGGTGGAGGGCTGCCCGAGGACGTTGCGGGCCTGGTCGCCCGGGCGCAGGAGCTCTACTCGCAGGCGCAGGCCGCCCTGCAGGCGGGCGACCTGGGGACCTACCAGGCGCGTGTCGACGACCTGCAGGAGGTGCTGGACGCGCTGGCCGAACTGACCGGCGCATCGCCGTCGGTGGAGCCGTCCCCGTCGGCCTCGCCCTCAGCAGCTCCGTAGCCGGGTGGACGTCCTGTTGCTGGGGTCCGGGGCACGCGAGCACGCCCTGGCCTGGCGGCTGGGCCGCGACGAGGGCGTGCGCCGCGTCCGGATCGCGCCTGGCAACGGCGGGACGCCGGCCGTGGCCGAGAGCGTGGCGGATTTGGACATCCTCGACCCGGTCGCGGTGGCGCGCCACGCGTCGCGCGAGCGCTACGACCTGGTGGTGATCGGCCCGGAGGCGCCGCTGGCGGCGGGGGTCAGCGACGCGCTGCAGCAGGCCGCGATCCCGGTCTTCGGGCCGAGCCGCGCCGCCGCCCGCCTGGAGTGGTCGAAGGCGTACGCCAAGGAGCAGCTGGCGCGCGCCGGAGTTCGCACGGCGCCGTCGGCGGCCTTCGCGGAGCGCGAGGCGGCGCTGGCCCACGCTCGCGCGCTGGCGGAGCCGCCCGTGGTCAAGGCCGACTGGCTGGCGGCGGGCAAGGGGGTGGTGGTGCCGGAGACGGCCGACGAGGCGGAGGAGGCCATCGGCACCCTGTTCGACGGCGCGCCGGCTGGCGGCACGCTGATCCTGGAGGAGTGGCTGCGCGGCCGGGAGGTATCGGTCTTTGCGCTGGTCAGCGGAGATGCCGTGGTGCCGCTGGGAGCGGCGTGCGACTCCAAGCGGCTGCGCGACGGGGACATCGGTCCCAATACCGGCGGGATGGGCGCCTACAGCCCGGTGCCCTGGTTCGGCCCGTCCGAGGTGGAGGGGACGCTCGAGACCGTCTTCGAGCCGATCGCCTGGCGCATGGCCCGCGACGGGACGCCGTATCGCGGCGTGCTGTACGCCGGCCTGATGGTCACCGACGACGGACCGATGGTGCTTGAGTTCAACGCCCGCTTCGGCGATCCGGAGGCCCAGGTCCTGCTGCCGCTCCTGGACGGCTCGCTGGTCGACGCCCTGCGCGGTGTCGCCTCCGGGGACCGCGGCCTGATGGAGGGCTCGGTGGCCCTGCGGGCAAGTGCGGCGGTGGGCGTCGTGGTCGCCTCGGAGGGCTACCCGGACGCGACGGTCACGGGACGGCGCCTGGACGGTGCGGATCCGTCCGGCACGGACGATGATGGACCGATGCTGTGCTTCCACGCCGGGACGCGCCGGTCCGCCGACGGCGGATTCGAGTCGGCGGGTGGCCGCGTCGTGACCTTCGTCGGCGTGGGGCCCGACCTGGCTGCCGCCCGGGACGCGGCCTATCGCGGCGTGGCCGGCTGCTCGCTGGAGGGCGAGCAGCACCGGATCGACGTCGCAGCGCTCCCGCCCGCATGAAGCCCTTCCACTTCCTGGCCGATGCCCGCGCGCCGATGCCCGCACGGGCGCTGGCCGAGCGCGCCCGGCACGCTGAGGCGGTCGGCTACCACGCCTTCGCCATCCCGGACCACGTCATGGACCAGATGTCGCCGGTGCCGGCCATGGCGGCCTTCGCGGCGGTCACCGAGCGGCTGCGGGTGATGCCCTTCGTCCTGAACAACGACCTGCGCCATCCTGCCGTCGTCGCCCAGGATCTGGCATCCATCGACGTGCTCTCGGAGGGCCGGCTGGACGTGGCGATCGGGGCCGGCTGGAACCGCGCCGAGTACGACGCGCTGGGCATCGCCTTCGTGCCGCAGCGGGTGCGCTCGGAGCGACTGGCGGAAGCGGTGGCGGTGCTGAAGGGCTGCTTCGGCGACGGGCCGTTCTCGTTCGAGGGCCGGTACTACTCGATCCACGAGCACGACGGCGGCCCGAAGCCGGCGCAGCGCCCGCATCCGCCGTTGATGATCGGTGGTGGGGGAAGGCGGACCCTGACGCTGGCCGCGCGCGAGGCGCAGATCGTGGGCCTTGCCCCGCGCCACGCGGGCCTGCGCGACGCCTACTCGATCACCTGGGAGGCCGCGGTCGAGAAGGTCGGCTGGGTCCGCGAGGCGGCCGGTGAGCGGTTCGACTCGCTCACGCTGAACATCTACCCGACCGCCATCGAGCCGATCATCACCGACGACGCGCGGGGCGAGGCGCGCCGCGTGGCCGAGCTGCTGGCGCCGACCAGCACCGCGCCCTTGACCGAGGACCAGGTGCTCGACTCGCCGCACCTGTTCATCGGCTCGCTCGCCGGGCTGGAGGAGAAGTTCCTGCGCCTGCGCGAGGAGCTCGGCATCAGCTCGATCATGGTCGGCGAGCCCGGGCCGCTCGATCCGATCGTGGAACGCCTGGCCGGCACGTAGGGCTCCCGGCCGCTACCCTTCGAGGACCGATGACCAGCACCTCCCCGGCCGTCGCCGTCATCTGCGGCTCGCGCTCCGATCTCGCTACCCTGCGCGGCTGCTTCGACGTGCTGGACTCGTACGGGATCGCCTGGGAGGCATCGGTCATCAGCGCGCACCGGCAGCCGGACCGATTGCACGACTACGTGCGCGACGCCGAAGGCCGCGGGGTGCGCGTCTTCGTGGGCGCGGCCGGATTGGCCGCCCACCTGCCCGGCGTGCTGGCCAGCCTGACCGCGCTGCCGGTGATCGGCATCCCGCTGGATGGCGGAGCCCTGGGCGGGGCCGATGCGCTGTACTCGATCGTGCAGATGCCGCCGGGGGTGCCGGTCGCAACGGTCGCCATCGGCTCGGCGGGGGCGAAGAACGCCGCGCACCTGGCGGCGCGCATCCTGGCCTTGGCCGATCCGCAGGTGGCTGCGCGCGTCGCGGCGTTCCGCGAGGAGCAGGCCGCGAAGGCCGAGGTGGGTATCGACCCTCGCGGCTGACGCCGCGGCTCAGCCCTCGAGGAGCGAACGGCCCGGGGTGAGGGGTCCCGTCGCCTATCCTTGGCGGGTGATCGAGCGATACGCCCTGCCGGAGCTGCGCGAGCTCTTCGGCGAGCGGCGACGCCAGGAGCTGTGGCTGCGGATCGAGCTGCTCGCCGTCGAGGCGCTGCACGCTGCAGGGGTGGTGCCGACCGCCGACTGGGAGCGGATCCGGCAGGAGGCTCCCGGCGTGGACCCGGAGCGCGCGCGCGAGATCGAGCGGGAATCGCAGCACGACGTGATCGCGTTCCTGCGGAGCATCACCGAGCGGCTCGGCCCCGAGGGCCGCTGGCTGCATTACGGGCTGACCAGCTCCGACGTGCTGGACACCGCCACCGCGGTCACGCTGCGCGAGGCGACGCGCGTCGTCGAGGCAGAGCTGGAGCGGCTGGTCCAGGTGACCCGACGGCTGGCGCTGCAGCATCGGTCCACCCCGATGGTCGGTCGCAGCCATGGCATTCACGCGGAGCCGATCACGTTCGGCTTCAAGGCCGCAGGCTGGTACGCGGAGCTGCGGCGGGACGCCGCGCGCCTGGCGCGCGCGCGAGAGGGGATCAGCGTGGGAACCATATCCGGCGCGGTCGGCACGCATGCCAACGTCAGCGCCGCGGTGGAGCGGCACGTGTGCGAGGCCCTGGGCCTCAGCGCCGATCCGGCGGCGACCCAGGTCGTGAGCCGGGATCGGCATGCCGAGCTGATCACCGGCCTGGCCATCCTGGGCGGCACGCTGGAGCGCATCGCCACCGAGGTGCGGCACCTGCAGCGCAGCGAGGTGGGCGAGGCGTTCGAGCCGTTCGGCTCCGGCCAGCAGGGGAGCAGCGCCATGCCACACAAGCGCAACCCGGTGCTCGCCGAGCGGGTGACCGGCATGGCACGCCTGCTGCGGGCCGATGCGCTGGTGGCCCTGGAGAACATGCCGCTCTGGCACGAGCGCGACATCAGCCATTCCAGCGCGGAGCGCTTCGTCTTCGAGCGCGCCCTGGGCGTGGCCGGCTACGCCACCCGGGTGATGGCCGACATCCTGGACGGGCTGGAGGTGGACGCCGATCGCATGGCCGCCAACCTCGACCGCCTCGGCGGCATGGTGTACTCCGAGGCCCTGCTGCTGGCGATGGTCGCCAGGGGTGCCGATCGGCAGGAGGCCTACAGGCTGGTGCAGGCGGCCGCAAAGCGCAGCTGGGCGGGGGACGCCTCGTTCCGGGACGAGATCCGGCGGGACGAGGGGATCGCCGAGTGGCTGACCGCCGACGAGATCGAGCGGGCCATGGACCTCGATCACCACCTGGCGGGGATCGAGGCCACCTACCGGGCGCTGGGCCTGGAGGAATAGCGGTGCGGTCCTGGGCGTCGCGTGGCCTGGAGGCGGCGCGGCTGGGCGGGGATCGAGCGGACCTGTGGCCGGCCGGCGCCCTCGCCTCGCTCGCCTTCTTCGGCTGGTGGGTCCTGCTGCTGGTGGTGGCGCCGCCCTCGCCCGGCGACCTGGCCTTCTTCGCGGTGAGCGTGGTGACCTCGAGCATGTTCCCGCTGAACGTCGCGCTGCTGGGCGTGGCGGCGGTCAGCGGCTTCGCGACGCTGTGCCTGCTGGCCGCGCTGGCGGAGGCCGCGCTCGTGCGACTGGCACGCCCCGGCGACCACACGCCTCTCTCCGGCGGCACGCTGACCGGCTTCGCGGTGATCCTGGTCGCGGCGCTGCCGGCCGCTGCCGCCGCCGGCGTGCTGCTCCTCGGCCTGGCGGGGATCGCGCCATCCGAGTTCCCCGCGCCGGACGCCGTGCCGCTCTCCCTGCGCCTGGCGGCGGCGCTGTGGCCCCAGGAGCTGCTGCTGCTCGTCGCCATCTGGATCGGCCAGGCGCTGGGCGGGCTGGCGCTGCACCGCTCCCTCGCCAGGCGGGGTGCGGGTGCCGGGCGAGCGCTGGTGGAGAGCGGCCGCCTCCTCGCGCGCCGCCCCTTGCCGGCGCTCGGCATCGCGCTGATCGGCCTCGTGGCCGACGCCCTGGTGGCGGTCGTGAGCTACGCCCTGCTGCGCGTGCTGTGGGCGCCGATCGCGGTGGACCTGGGCCGGGGGCAACTGGCAGCGCCGGAGACCCTGCTGCTGCTGGTAGGCTTCGTGGCGATCTGGCTGGCGCTCCTGCTGGCCGCCGGCGCGGTCCACGTCGCGGTCTCTGCCTGGTGGAGCCTCGAGGCGGCCGGCGCGAGGCGGCAGCCGGCGCCGGCGGGCGCAGAGCCCTGGCGGGCGGTGTGAGGAGGACGGTCGATTGCAGGTGGAGCTGACCCTCGGCCAGCAGGTCGATCTCGGCCTCCGCCTGACCGCGGGCCTGGTGCTGGGGGCCATCATCGGCTTCGAGCGAGAGCTGCACCGGCAGCCGGCCGGGTTCCGCACCCACAGCCTCGTGGCACTCGGGGCGGCGCTGTTCACCATCGTGTCGGCCTATGGCTTCGCCGGCTCGAACGTGGATCCCACCCGGATCGCGGCCCAGATCGTGTCCGGCATCGGCTTCATCGGCGCCGGCACCATCCTCCAGTACCGTGGCAACATCCGGGGCCTGACGACGGCCGCCTCGCTGTGGTCGGTGGCCGCCATCGGCACTGCTGCCGGCGCCGGCCTGCTGGTGATGGCCATCATCGGCACGCTCCTGATCCTTGTGGTGCTGGCCGTGCTCGATCGGATCGAGGCCTTCGCCACCCGCCGCCTGGGCCTGCCGCCGGACCGCGGCGCGACGCGCCCGGATGACCACGTCGAACCCGACGGACGCTCGGAGGACATGCCGTGACCCTGCTGACCACCGCCATCGAGGGCTTACCGCTGGTGCACCGCGGCAAGGTGCGCGAGACCTACGCCGTCGACGAGGATCGCCTGCTGCTGGTGGCGACCGATCGCCTCTCCGCCTTCGACGTCGTCTTCGAGCAGCCCATCCCCGACAAGGGACGCGTGCTGACCCAGCTCTCGGCCTGGTGGTTCGCGAGGCTCTCGCACCTCGGCCCGACGCATTTCCTCAGCTCCCGGACCGATGCCCTGCCGGAGCCCGCGCAGGTGCCGGAGCTGGCCGGACGCGCGATGCTCGTCCGGCGGGCGCAGCGGGTGGACGCCGAGTGCGTGGTGCGCGGCTACCTGGCGGGCTCGGGCTGGGCCGAGTACCGGCGCAGCGGCATGGTGGGCGGCCACCGCCTGCCCGACGGGCTGCGCGAGGCCGATCGCCTGCCCGAGCCGATCTTCACGCCCTCGACGAAGGCGGAGGTCGGCCACGATGAGAACATCACCCGTGAGCAGCTGGCCGAGATGGTGGGCGCCGACGTGGCCCGCGCGCTCGAGGAGCGGTCGCTGGCGCTGTATCGCGCCGGGGCCGAGCGCGCGGCGCAGGTCGGCCTGGTGCTGGCCGACACGAAGTTCGAGTTCGGGTGGATCGACGGCGAGCTGGCGCTCATCGACGAGGTGCTGACGCCCGATTCGAGCCGGTTCTGGGACGCGCAGCAGTACGAGCCCGGCGGATCGCCGCCGAGCTTCGACAAGCAGTACGTCCGCGATCTCGTGGCGGCATCGGGCTGGAACAAGGAGCCTCCCGCGCCGTCGCTGCCGGACGAGGTCATCGCCGGCACGCGGGAGCGGTACGTGACCGCCTACGAGCGCCTGACCGGCGAGCCGTGGCGCAGCGCCGAGGCATCGGCCTAGTGCGCTGGCTGGCGGAGGTGCACGTCCGGCTGCGGCCGGGCATCGCCGATCCGGAGGGCCAGACCATCGCGGGCGGGCTGCGCGCCCTGGGCTTCGGCGTGGACGAGGTGCGGGCCGGCAAGCTGCTGCGCATCGGCTTCGACGCGGAGGACCCGGCGGCCGCGGAGGCTGCCGTGGCGAGCATGTGCCAGCGCCTGCTGGCCAACCCGGTGATGGAGACCGCCGAATGGGAGGTCCGCGCCGACGTGGACCGCGCCACCGAGGAGGTGCCGTAGGCCGTGGCCCAGCCGCGCGTCGCGGTCGTCGTCTTTCCCGGGACCTGGAGCGAGCGCGACTTCGCCCACGTCGCCGGCCTGCTGGGCTGGGACGCCCGCCTCGTCTGGCACGCCGAGCCGGAGGTCGGCGCGGTGGATGCGGTGGTGCTGCCTGGCGGCTTCGCCCACGGCGATCACCTGCGCACCGGCGCCATCGCCCGCTTCTCGCCGGTGATGCGATCGGTCGAGTCCTTCGCCGCTGCGGGTGGCCCTGTGCTGGGCTCGTGCAACGGCTTCCAGATCCTGTGCGAGGCTGGCATGCTGCCGGGCGTGCTCATGCGCAACGACCACCTCGAGTTCCGCTGCGACTGGCAGTGGTTGCGCGTCGAGCGCGCGGCCGGCCCGTGGCTTGCGTCCGAAGAGCTGGGCGCCGGCGACCTCATCCGGCTGCCGATCTCGCACGGCGAGGGCCGCTACCACGCTGACGCCGACGTCCTGGCCGCGCTCGAGGCAAACGGTCGCGTCGTGCTGCGCTATGCCGATGCCGAGGGCGCCACCACGCCGGATGCCAATCCGAACGGCTCGCTGAACGCGATCGCCGGCATCGTCAGCGAACGGGGCAACGTGCTCGGCCTGATGCCGCATCCGGAGCGCGCAGCAGAGGAGGAGGTGGGGGGCACCGACGGCCTGTTCCTGCTGCGCTCGCTGGAGCGCTGGCTCGCCGTCCAGCCGGCCGTCGCCGAGCGTCGGCTATGATCTGCTGCGTCGCACCGGCCCGATGGAGGCTGCCAGATGACGTCTGACGAGCGGGACCCCCGCGAGCGACCCGACGAGGAGCCGGACCAGGCTGCCGACGAGTTCGAGACGGCCAGCTGGCCCGTCCAGGACGCGCCCGCTGACCGCTGGTCGGATGAGGCCAGCCGCGAGGAGGAGCCGCCTCCCGCCGTGGAGGAGCCGTTGCCGGTGGCGGATGACTCGGTCGCCGACCAGGTCGCCGCGCGCGCGGATCAGGCTGACGAGGCGGACGCCACGCCCCCGTCCGAGGAGGCCGCAGGGCCCGAAGCGGCCGAAGAGCCGGAGAGCCCGGCCGATGCCGAGGCATGGCCGGCTGCGGAGGCCTGGCCCGACGAGGAGGCGCGACCGGCCGCCGAGCCCGCACCGCCTCCACCCGATGTCGAGGCGTACGCCGCCGCGCCCCCGGCGCCGGCCACCGAGGCCATGCCCGCCCACAGCGTGCCGGCCACCGAGCCCGGCGAGAGCACCCAGTGCCCGCGCTGCGGCACCGAGAATCGCCCCGGGGTGGCCTTCTGCCGGAACTGCGGCCAGCGGCTGGTCGCCGCCGGGGCCCCGACCACCGTCGAGCGGCCCGCGGCGCCGGAGGGGACGCAGGTCTGCCCGCGCTGCGGGACGCACAACCGCGCCGGCGTGGCCTTCTGCCAGAACTGCGGCGCGAACATGCGCGCGGCGGCAACCCCCGGGTACGTCCCGCCGGCGGTGGCGCCAGCCGGCGCCACCGAGGCGCAGACGAGAACCGGGCGCGCGCTGCTCGGCCCGATCGTGCTGCTGATCGGCGCGGCGTTCATCGCCGTGGCCTGGTTGCTGCCCTTCCCGTTCGGCTCCGAGACCTCCCTCTTCGACCGCGCATTCGGCGCCCCGGGCGGCTACGGCATCGCCTTCTGGAACGGGTACCAGGGGATCGCCGACCTGGCGTCGCAGGCGTACTTCGGCTTCGCGGCGCCCGCGCCGGTGCTCGTCCTGCTGCTCGCTGTGCTGGCGATCGCCGGCTTCCTGCGACCCGCCCCGGCGGTGCTGCAGTGGATCGGCCTGGGCATCGCGCTGATCTGGGCCATCGGCCTCGGCCTGCTGTTCGTGCTGGTGGAGGTGCTGGGAGGCCCGGGAGGCGGCCTGGTGAACATCCTGCGCAACCTGACCGCGGGCGGGATCATCTTCTTCCTGGCGTCGCTGATCGTGGTCATCGGCGCGCTCACGCGCTTCGGCAGGAGCTGATTCGCCATGGCCGATGGCGACCGCTTCTGCCCCAGCTGTGGCACCGAGGTCGACGCCGATGCCCGCTTCTGCCCGGTATGCGGCACGCTGCTGGCCGACGACACGACCCCGGACGACGTGCTGACCGTGACCCAGCCTGAGCTGCCGCCCGCGCCGGATTGGCCGCAACCCGAGGCCCATGCCGAGCCAGAATCCGAGGCCGTTGCCGAGGCGCCGGCCGAGGTGGGCCAGCCAGCCGTCCCGGAAGCGGCGGCCGAGGCGGAGGTCGACGCGCCCGCCGGCCCGGAGGAGGAGCCCCCCGCAGCGGAGGATGAGCCCAAATCGGAGCCGGACGCGGATGTCTCGCGAGCCATCCCACCCGCTCGCGTCGCCGAGCCGGAGGTCGGCCAGCCCGGGGCACCACCATCGCCCGGCCCCGCCGCGCCGGCGACAGC
>DASURX010000128.1:0-6387 GCA_036375355.1 Candidatus Limnocylindria bacterium | reverse complement strand
GGCCTCGCGCTCACCGTCGGTGGCCTTGCCGAGCGCCTGAGCCGAAAGTCACCGGCCGCCTGAACGGGGGACAGCCTCAGGCCCGGAAGAGCAGCGGCACCACCAGCGCCGAGACGGCGACCGCGATGAGCGCCGGGACGGCCGCGCGGCGCCAGCGAGCGCCCGCCACGAGCATGGGGGCGAGGCCGGCCGCGGCCGACGCGCCGGCGAGGCCGGCCAGCACCGCCGCGATTGCCTGCGCGACGGTGGGGGAGGCTTCGCCGACCTGTCGTTGACCGGCCATCGCCGCGCCCACCAGGACGGTTGCCAGGCCGGCGAAGAGGGCCGCCGCGACGGTGGCGGTGAGGGCGCGCAGCGCGCCGATCTGGGTCGCCCCGGTCAGTGCCGCGCCGGCGGCCAGCGCGCCGGCCAGCAGCCACGTGCCGGGCAGCGGTCGTGCCACGTCATCGGGCGTCGCCAGCCAGAACCAGGCGATCGCCACCAGCGGCGCTAGCAGCATGCCGGCGGCCGCGACCCAGGTCAGCGGCTTCGTCCAGTCCTCGGGATCCTCGGGCGGGACCACCTGCCCCAGCCGGACGCTGATCGGGACGAGGTCGTCGTCATCAGGCGGGGACGAGCTCACACGGGCACCTCGACCACGGGCTCGGAGCCGGAGGCCGCCCCCATCGTCGCCAGGCGCAGGCCGAGGATGCGGGCGCCCAGCTCGCGGACCATCCAGCCGGCCGCGGCCCGCAACGCCGCGTCGGACGTCACGAGCGCCACTGCCGCCAGCGCATGAAGCTCCGGCAGCGCCGCGGGCGTGTACAGGTCGTCGTCCATCGCGGCCAGGAACCGGTCACGGTGCTTCGCGACGGCGGGGTGCAGCGCGGTCGGATCGGCCCTGGCGGGAGCCAGCGGCTCCAGCTCCTCGGCCAGCTGGCAGGCGCGTCGCAGGCGGCCGACTGCCACCAGGGACGCCTCCAGATCGGCCTCGTGGAAGTCCACCTCGGCGCGATAGTGATGGCTCACCAGGAAGTGCCGGATCGCGTCGCCGGGGTAGGAGCGCAGCAGGTCGCGCACCAAGACGAGGTTGCCCAGCGACTTGCTCATCTTCTCGCCCTCGAAGCGGAGCATGCCGGCGTGCATCCACCACTCCACGAATGGCCGCTCGCCAGTCGCGCCCTCCGACTGGGCGATCTCCGACTCGTGGTGCGGGAAGGCCAGGTCCGCCCCGCCACCGTGGATCGCGAAGCGGTTGCCCAGGTAGGCAGTGCTCATCGCGGAGCACTCGATGTGCCAGCCGGGGCGGCCGGCGCCCCACGGGGATTCCCACGCCGGCTCGTCGGGGGCCGAGGGCTGCCACAGCACGAAGTCCAGCGGGTCGCGCTTGCCGGGCATGTCCGGCACGTTGCCGCGCTCGTTGGCGATCGGCAGCATCGCTTCGCGCGGCAGTCCGGAGAGCTCGCCGTAGGTCGGCCACGAGGAGACGTCGAAGTAGACGTGGCCGGCAGCCTGGTAGGCGTGGCCGCGCTCCAGCAGGCTGGCGATGAGCGCCTGCATCTGGCCGATGTGCTGGGTGGCGCGCGGGAAGTGATCGGGCGGGAGCCAGTTGAGCGCCGCCATCTCGGTCAGGAAGGTCGTGACGTGGCGGTTCCCCAGGGCGAGGTAGTCCTCGCCGAGCTCGCGGGCACGCCGCAGGAGGTCGTCGTCGACATCGGTCAGGTTCTGGACGTAGACCACCTGGTAGCCGAGGTACTCGAGGTAGCGGTGCAGGACGTCGAAGCTGATGTAGGTGAAGGCGTGCCCCAGGTGACCGGTGTCATACGGCGTCACCCCGCAGACGTAGAGGCCAACCGGCTCGCCCAGAGGGTGCTGGAAGGGAACCAGCGCGCCGCGGCGCGTGTCGAACAGGCGCAGCGTCATCGGCCCTGACCCGCTGGCCTGTTCGCCGGGCGGCCGGCTGGGTAGAATGCCGCAGCCGTGGGGGTGGTCAGCTGCCGACCGAGCACCGAGGAGCGCGTCATGTGGGAAGTCCTGCGCTGGTTCATCGTCTTCGTGATCGCGCTGCTGCTGATCGTGGCAGGGCTCTTCTGGTTGATGGGCCGCCCGCTCCCGTTCCCCAGCTTCTGACGCGGCGCCCGCATCACCACAGCTCGGGCTTGGCCGACATCAGGAAGCCGATGACCCCCGTCGCCGCGGCCATGGCGTAGGCCACGTAGCGCTGGGCGCGGGCCCGCCGGCGCCAGGCCTCGTCGTCGTCCGATCCGATCCGCAGCAGCCGACGCAGGTTCGGACGCGACACGAAGGCGGCAAGCCCCAGGTTGGCGGCGTAGATCGCCAGCGCGGCCAGCAGCCACGGCTGCGACAGGAGCCTGGTCCCGAGGCTGGCGACCAGGCCGACGCCGGTGGCGGCCAGGCCGAGGCCGATGACCACCGATCCCGTGCCCTGCATCGCGATCAGCACCCGGGCCAGCGGGTTAGTGGGCATGCCCGCGCCGCGGCGCAGCAGGAAGGGCAGGACCAGGCTCGGCGCGAGCAGCGCGACGGCCAGGCCGATATGGATGATCAGCAGCAGCGGGAACCAGCTCACGCTGCCGGATGCTAGCGCAGAAACCCCTTGGCGGCCTCAGCGCGCCTTTCTGCCCGCCGAGGTCTCGCGCGGCGGCCGTCCCGGCCGGCGGGATGCCGATGCCGCCTCCCCTCCGCGCAGGCTGCCGGCCCGTCGGGCCAGCGCGGGCAGGTTGACCGCCCAGCCCACGCCGAACGGCTGAGCGCCCAGCACCCGGTCGCTGCCCGGGTTCCAGAAGGCCTGCACCAGGCGCCGGGGTGTCGGCGCGCGCAGGTCATACGGCACGAAGCCGAACAGGCGGCCGTGCCAGCTGCGCTCCTCCTGCGGCAGGCGAAGCTCCCGGTAGACCGCGGCGAGCAGCGCGATCAGCGTGGCGGTGCGCACGATCCAGGCCAGCGCGCCGAGCTCGCGGCGCAGCGTGTTGAGCATGCCGATCCCCTCCGCAAGCCGCATGCCGGACGGGGTGGCATCATCCGGCACCGATGCGCTTCGCCCGATACCTGGCCCTGCTCCGGACCAACCGCGCCTTCACGCGGCTCTTTGCCGCGCAGCTGGTGAGCTTCGCCGGCGACTGGTTCTCGACGGTGGCGATCCTGGGGCTGGTGCTGGACCTCACCGGCTCGCCGGCGGTGGCCTCGCTGGTGCTGGTCGTGCAGACAGGCGCCTTCGCGGTCGCTTCGCCGATCGCCGGGGTGCTCGCGGATCGGTTCGACCGCCGCCGCCTGATGGTCGCCGCCGACCTGGCGCGGGTCCCGGTGGCCCTGGCCTTCCTGCTGGCGCGTGACCCCGGCAGCCTGTGGATCGCCTTCGTCGCGACCGGACTCCTGTCACTCGGCGCGGCGATCTTCGAGCCGACCTCGTCGGCCTCGCTCCCGAACCTCGTGTCGGACGACGAGCTGAGCGAGGCCAACGTCCTGCTCGGCTCGGCCTGGGGCACGATGCTGGCCGTCGGTGCCGCCATCGGCGGCGTGGTGGCGGCGACCTTCGGGCGCGACACCGCCTTCGCGGTGAACGCCGCCTCGTTCGCCGTCTCCGCCTTCCTGGTGGTCGGCATTCACCGGCCGTTCGGGGGCGCAACCGGCGAGCACGCGCACGAGATGCCGCACGGCGGGCTGCGCGGCCTGGTCGAGTCGATCGCCGTCGTGCTGCGCTTCGCGCGCGGCAACCGCACGCTGGCGGCGCTGCTGCTGTCGAAGACGACCTTCGGAGTGGGCACCGGCGTGGTGGTGATGCTGGCCGTCTTCGGCCGCGACGTGTTCGACGCCGGAGACACGGGGATCGGCATTCTCTTCGCCGTGCGCGGGCTGGGCGCGCTGATCGGTCCGTTCCTGGCGCGCTCGACGGTGGGGCTCACCGATCGGGGGCTGCTGGTCGGCATCGGCCTGTCCTTCGCCGCCTTCGCGCTGGGCTACGGGCTGCTGCCGCTGGCCCCGGTCCTCGTCGTCGGGGCGGCGTGCGTGCTCGTGGCGCACCTCGGCGGCGGGGCGCAGTGGATGCTCTCGTCGTACGGGCTGCAGCGCGCCGCACCCGACCGGCTGCGCGGCCGGGTGTTCAGCTTCGACTACGGCCTGGTGACGCTGACGATCGCACTGTCCACGCTGCTGACCGGGATCCTCGCCGAGCGGCTGACGCCCGGGGCAACGACCTGGGCCATCGTCGGGCTTGCCACGCTCGCCGCGTGCGGCTGGCTGCTGATCGCTCGTCCGGTGCTGCGGCGCGCGCCGCGGCGGCAGCCCGGCCGCGCGCCGGACTAGGATCGAGCCGTGCGCTTCCTGGATGCCGATGCCCTGACCGCCGCGATCCGGGTGCCGGAGCTGCTCGACGCGGTCGAGGCCGCCTACCGCGACGTGGCCGCGGGCCGCGATCGCTCCCCGCTGCGCACGCACGTCGCACTCCCCGACGGCGACCTGCTGCTGATGCCCGGCGTGCGCGACGGAGGAGGTGGAACGTCGGTGAAGCTCGTGACGGTGATGCCGGGCAATGCCGCGCGCGGACTGCCCACCGTCCAGGCGGTCGTCGTCTGGCTCGATGCGGCGACCGGGGAGCCGCGGGCCGTTCTGGACGGCGGCACGATCACCCGCATGCGCACCGGCGCCGCCTCGGGCGTCGCCACGCGGCTCCTGGCACGGCGCGACGCATCCATCCTGGCGATGATCGGTTCAGGGGGTCAGGCCGCCTGGCAGGTGCAATCTGTGCTCGCGGCGCGACCGATCCGGGAGGTGCGCGTCCACAGCCGGGGTCGCCAGGGCCGGCAGCGCTTCGTCGCCGCGCTGGCCGACGGGCTGGGCGACCGCGTGCGCGTGGTGGAGGTCGAGCGCGCCGAGGACGCGGTGCGCGGTGCTCACGTCATCTGCTGCGCCACCACCTCCAGCGAGCCGGTGCTGGATGCAGATTGGGTCGAGCCGGGGGCGCACGTCAATGGCGTCGGTGCGTTCCGGCTGGGCATGGTCGAGATGCCGCCGCAGCTCTTCGCTCGCGCTTCGCTGGTGGCGGTCGACAGCCGGACGGCCGCGCTGGCCGAGGCCGGCGACCTGGTGGCGGCCATCGAGGGCGGCCACCTCGCCCCGGATGCGTTCGTGGAGATCGGCAGCCTGCCATCGGACTGGACTGCGACGCGCGACCCCCAGGCGGTCACCGTCTTCAAGAGCGTCGGCCTCGCCATCCAGGACGTGGCCGCGGCCGAGCTGGCGGTACGGTCGCTCAGCGACGCTCCGACGGTCGGCTGAGGGCGAGCGCGCCCCGCTCCCCGAAGCGGAAGGCCACTGCCCGGGCGAGCTCGTCGAGGGCCTTGCGCCACAGCACTCGGAATGCGGCCAAGCGCGGATCGGCCGGCCGTACGGCGTGGCTCACCACCGGTTGCGCCGGCGCGGCGGCGATCATGCCCGTCACCAGGATGCCGGGCAGCATCGCCTCGAAGCGGTCGGCGTCGCGCAGCAGCGCCGCCAGGCGGGCCAGGAAGACGGCCGGCGCCGGCGGCCGCGCCACGGACGGGGACGCCTCGGCCACGACGGGGCTCGGATCGGCGGGAGGCGGCGGCGGTGGCGCGGCCGCGGCAGCGATGCCGGCCTGGCCGCCGCCCGGCAGCTGCTGGTCGGCCGGAGGAGTCGGCAGCGGCGTCGGGATGGGGCTGGGCGTCACGACCGGCGTCGGGGCCGGCGTCGGCAAGGGAGTGGGCGCGGGCGTCGCAGGCGGCGTCGGCGCGGGGGATGCGGACGCCACGGGCGTCGGAGTGGCATTGGGTGTGGGCGTTGGCGTCGGCACCGGCGTCGGGACGGGGGTCGGAACCGGCGTGGGTGTCGGGGTCGGGCTGGCGGCGGGCGCATCGGTCACGGTGACCCCCGGCCAGTAGTAGGTCAGGGCGATCTGGGCCGCGCTGAGACCGGCCAGGCCGCAGGCCTGCGTGCCCCACTGGTACATCTTCCAGCCGTTGGCGTTCGCCCCACACGGCTCGCTGATCGCGCCGGCGTTGTAGTAGGTCGGGAAGATCCGGCCGTCGCGCAGGAGGCGCGTCCCCCAGGTGGCGTCGACGGCGGCCGCGGCGCTGCTCCAGGTCGCTTTGGACGGGTCGTAGACCTGGTCCCAGGTGTCGTCCCGCAGGTCGAAGCACTGGCCGGCGGCGTTCACCCCACCCCGCCAGTGCAGGACCTGGTACCAGGCGTAGTGCGTCACCGCAAGGGCCCCGGAGCGCAGCGACTCCGTCGTCCAGGAGCCGATCCACTCGCGCGAGAGCACATTCTTGGTGTACGTGCGGAAGTCGACGGTCTCCACCGCGCCGCTGACATGGCGGTAGACCCGGATGCTCGGCGGCGGCTGCGTCTCGGAGGTCCAGCCGGTGCACG
>DASURX010000127.1:0-2231 GCA_036375355.1 Candidatus Limnocylindria bacterium | reverse complement strand
ACGGGCGCGCGGCATGCGCTGTCTCGGCATTTCCACCATCACCAACCTGGCCGCCGGCATCGCGCACCATAGCCTGTCGCACGCTGAGGTGATGGAAACGGCGAACAAGGTGCAGCAGGCGCTGGGTGATCTCGTCGAGGGCGTGCTGGCGCGCGCAGGCTGACGTTCAGACTGCGGCCACGCCGTGGTTGAGCGGCGGGTGCCCTCGGCCGAGTGCTGGTGCGGATTCGATGGCCCGGGCCACGAAGCGGAGCCCGGCCTCGACAGCGGCCGGCAAGGGCTCGCCGTTGGCGAGCCCGGCGGTGATGGCGGCCGAGAGTGTGCAGCCGGTGCCGTGGGCACCGGCCACGTTGATGCGCGGGCGGGTGAAGCGCTGCACGTCGTCACGGAGCACGAGCACGTCGGTGACGGTGTCCCCGGCAAGATGCCCGCCCTTGATGAGGGCGGCGCGGGCCCCCAGCTCGAGCAGGGCGCGTCCGGCCCGCTCCATGGCGGCCGGATCGCGCACTGTCGTGCCGAGCAGGATCTCGGCCTCATCCAGGTTGGGGGTGACGAGCGCGGCCAGCGGCAGCAGTTCGTCGCGCAGGACGGCTTCGGCGTCGGTGGTGAGGAGCCGGTCGCCAGCCGAGGCGACCATGACCGGATCCACCACGAGGCGCTCCCAGGCACGTTCCCGGGCCACGCCCGCCACGATCCTCACCAGGGACGCGTCGGCGAGCATCCCGGTCTTGACGGCATCGGGCGGCAGGTCCGAGAGCAGGGCGGCGAGCTGCGCCGACACGAATGCGGCCGGCACGGCGTGCACTCCCGTGACGCCCAGCGTGTTCTGGGCGGTGAGTGCCGTGATGGCGGTGGTGCCGTGGACCCCGAACTGCAGGAAGGTCTTGAGGTCCGCCTGGATCCCGGCGCCGCCGCCGGAATCGGAACCGGCGATGCTCAGGGCAATCTTCATGACGCTCCGGCTCTCATGGACACGTGATGGCGTCGGAACTGACAGGCGACCGTCGACGCTCACTCGTCGTAATCTAGCGGTTCACCCGCATCAAGGATGAGATGAGCAACTCCCTGATCTCGACTGTGCGTGACCTCAAGCTCAAGCGCGGCCGCGAGCGGCGCGGCCTGGCGCTGGCGGAGGGCGTCCGCCTGGTCGAGGAGGCCCATGCGGCCGGCCTCGAGTTCCGCGGCGCCGTGGTCGGGCCGGCGCTGGAAGCGACGGCGCGCGGGAAGTCGCTCAAGGCGGCGCTCACCGCCGCCGGCGTGCGGCTGCACGACGTACCGTCCGACCAGCTCGCCGAGCTGGCTGACACCGACCACCCGCAGGGAATTATCGCCGTCATCGCACCTCCGCGCTGGAGCCTGGATCACATTGCGATGCGGCCGCGGGACACGGTGCTGGTGCTCGATGCGGTGCAGGACCCCGGCAATGTCGGCACCCTTGCCCGCACCGCGTTCGGCCTCGGCGCTCGCGGCGTCATCGCCCTCGCCGGCACCGCCGAACTCACCAACCCGAAGGTGCTGCGCGCCGGGATGGGCGCCACCTTCCGGTTTCCCTGCGTCGCGGCGGACGTGAGCGAATTCGGCGCGTGGGCCGCGCAGCAGTCCGCCAGCGTCTGGCTCGCGGCGGCCGATGGCGAACCGCTGGACCGCGGCCAGCGCCCGGAGCGCCTGGCCCTCGTGGTAGGGAACGAGGGCGCCGGCATCTCGGACGCCGTCGCAAGACTGGCACACCGGTCGGTCTCGATTCCGCTGGCTGAGGGTTCCGAGTCGCTCAACGTCGCGGCGGCGGCCGCGGTGTGCCTCTACGAGTCGATGCGGCGGCGCGGTCAGTAGATCAACCGGTCGGGCCGGATGTCGCGCAGGATCGTGGTCGCGATCTCCTCGATCGACTTGTGCGTCGACGACAGCCATGAGATGCCTTCGCGCCGCATCAGTTGCTCGGCCTCGTTGACCTCGTAGCGACAGTTCTCGAGCGCGGCGTACTTGCTGCCGGGCCGGCGCTCGTTGCGGATCTGTGCCAGCCGCTCGGGGTCGATCGTCAGCCCGAAGCACTTGCGCTTGTGCGGCACGATGGCCGACGGCAGTTTGGCGCGCTCGAAGTCCTCCGGAATCAGCGGGTAGTTGGCCGCCTTGATGCCGTGCTGCATCGCCAGGTACAGCGAGGTCGGCGTCTTGCCGCAGCGGCTGACGCCGATCAGGATGACCTCGGCGCTCAACAGGTCGCGCGCCGA
Organism: Candidatus Limnocylindria bacterium; assembly: GCA_036375355.1. Taxonomy (GTDB): domain Bacteria; phylum Chloroflexota; class Limnocylindria; order QHBO01; family QHBO01; genus DASURX01. The sequence goes on along the minus strand of DASURX010000127.1, from coordinate 3 downwards.
CTG
>DASURX010000126.1:0-3100 GCA_036375355.1 Candidatus Limnocylindria bacterium | reverse complement strand
GATCTCGGTCCCGACCGGCATCGTCTTCCTCAGCGCGCTGGGCACGATCTGGATGGGCCGCATCCACTTCAAGGTGCCGATGCTGTGGGTGTTCGGGTTCCTGTGGGCCTTCGTCATCGGCGGCATCACCGGCGTCTACTACTGGTTCCCCAAGATCACCGGCCGCATGTACGACGAGCGCCTGGGCCGGCTGCACTTCTGGTGGTTCACGATCGCGTTCAACCTGACCTTCCTGCCGATGTTCTGGCTGGGCATCGAGGGGATGCGCCGCCGCGTGGCGGACTATCCGCCCGAGCTCGGCGCGGTGAACCTGTTCGTCAGCGTGATGGCGGTCAACATCGCGCTCTCGGTCGCGGTCTTCGTCTTCAACATGGTGCGTTCGTGGCGGCGCGGCCCACGCGCGGTCGCCAACCCGTGGGATGCGCAGACGCTCGAGTGGATGTGCACCTCGCCGCCGCCGATCGAGAACTTCGCCCACATCCCGCGGGTCACCGGAACGCCCTACCAGTACGGCTCGCCGCCGATGGCTGTCCCGTCGGGTGAGCCGATCCCAGCCACGGGACATCCGCAGCCATGACCGGGCACGTGGCCGCCGGCACCGGCGGGCTGGGTCACGAGGAGGGCGACCCCGTGCGCGCCAGGGGCAACATGCTGCTCGGCGTGCAGCTCGGGATCCTGTCCGAGGTCATGCTGTTCGGCGCGCTGTTCGCCGCCTACTTCGTGGTGCGCGCCGACAGCCCTTCGTGGCCGCCGACCGGCGATCTTGAACGTCCTGAGCTGCTGCTCCCCGGCCTGAACACCCTGCTGCTGGTGTCGAGCAGCGTGACGATGCAGCTCGCGGTGCGATCGGCCGCGCGCGGCGACGGACGCCAGCTGCGGTGGATGGGGATCACGCTGCTGCTGGGCGGCGTCTTCCTGCTGGTCCAGGGCTACGAGTTCGCCACGAACGGGTTCGGCCTGGACGCCGGCGTCTTCGGCTCCACCTTCTACACGCTGACCGGGTTCCACGGCGCGCACGTGCTGGCAGGGCTGATCCTGATCGCGATCGTCGCCAATCGCGCGCGTCGTGGGTACATCTCACCGCAGCGCCACACCGCCGTGGAGGCGGTCAGCTACTACTGGCACTTCGTGGACGTCGTCTGGCTGTTCCTGTTCTCGACGCTCTACGTGCTGTAGCGGGCGTCCGCCCGTCGGGCCCGGCGCGCATCGGCCTGCATCCAGGCGGCGACCACGCCCGCGACCGCGATGAGCAGCCAGACGTCGCCGGCGCCCCACATCAGGATGCCCGCGAGCTGCTGGTCGGTGAGCGGGTCCGGTCCCCAGGCCCGTTGGACCGCGGCGTAGTGCGGGTAGAGCACCGCCGGGGCGAAGTAGAGGGCCAGACCGATGGCGGTGTGCACCGGCATCTGGAGCACGAGGTACACGATCCGCATCCCCGGGTTGAGCCGCGCCGGGCTCGGGTCGGCGTCGACCACGGGCCACCAGAAGAGGGCACCGGCCGCCAGGAAGGCGAGGTGCTCGGCGTCGTGAAGCGCTGCGTTCTCGAGCGCCGCCTCGTACCAGCCGGTGAAATGGGCGGCCCACATGACGAGCGCGAATGCGAACCACGCGACAAGCGGGAAGGTCATGGCCCGCGTCAGGCGGGCGTGGAGGATCGGCAGCAGCCATCGCCGCCGGAAGCGGGGGCTCGCGGCGCGGAGTGCGAGCGTGATCGGGGCACCGAGGGCCAGCAGGGGAGGAGCCACGAGCGCCAGCAGCAGGTGCTGCAGCATGTGCACGGTGAGCAGGTCATCGGCGTACGCGTCGACGGCCGAGACGAGGGCGATCCCGATCAGCGCTACCCCGGCCAGCCAGCATGCCGCTCGCCATCGTGGAAAAGGCGAGCGTGGATGCGCGCGATTCACGCGCCGCAGCGCGAGCAGGTAGGCCGCCGCCGCGATGAGCATGCCCAGCCAGGGCAATGGGTCGAGGGTCCACGCCGTCGCGAGGGTCGTGAGCGTGGGCGCCGGCACTGGCCGCCCGTCATGGCCGAGCGCGAGGCCGGGGCCGATGGTGACGCCCACGACCGCCAGGAGTGCGATGGTCCGAGCGAGACCGGTGCCGCGAAGGCGCATGGAGCGGCCATGGTAGGCACCTTTCCACCGTCGCGGGGACATCGGTCCACCCGGCGCACTCCTTGTGGAAACGAATGTGGATAACTTGGTGGACATACCCCCTTCGCAACGGTCGAAACGGCGCGTAGCATTCGCCGCCGACGCGTAGATTTCATCGGCACTCATTCGCGTCCGCGTCCGAGCCCAAGCACTGATCCGCGATTCAAGGGAGGCCAGTCAACCCATGCCCGAGCGGTCGCCCGCGCCCTCCGCGCGACCCCTCCACGAAGGCGCACGAGCCCAGGTCCCACCACCCGACGTCGTCGCCTTCATCCGGTACTGCCATCGCCGCCGGGAGGTCGGCTGGCCCGAGATCTACGACGAAATGTGCGCGGTGGCCGCACGCCGCGAGTTCAACGGCTGGGACCATGAGGCGTGCGCGCAGCGCGGAATCAGCTTCACCCTGGGCGAGATGCCGCGCCTGGCAGCCTGGGTGCGCGCCGTCGTCGGCATCCAGCCGGAGCCCGCCGTCGAAGGCTCGACCGCGGCAGTGGTGGGGAGCACCGCCTGAGGGTCGGCGTATCGCTCGCTCGCTCGTTCCGGGGTCCCTGACGCGCGCCGACGAGGTGCTCCTGTACCCGGTCCGAGTTTTCCACATCGCCTCGCGCGGGAGGGCGATCTATCCACAATCGAGGCGCATCGGCCCCGGATGGGGCTCGCTCAGTAGACGTGCCGGCGGGCCATCTCGCGCTCGATCATGCGCTCCATGATCATGTACTTCTCGATCCGCCGGCGCAGCTCGTTGGCCTCCGGCGTGTAGAGGTGGACATACTGCTGGAGCTCGAGGCTGAGCTTGCGGCTGAACATGCGGGCATGGTCGAGGTTGCGGCGGAGCAGCACCTGGTCCATGCGACGCAGGTGCTCCTCGTTGAGGAGGTCCTCGTCCCGGAGCAGCTCGCGGTCGACGTCGAGCTGCGCGCGCTGGAGCTGCGTGCGGGTGATGATCG
>DASURX010000125.1:0-7727 GCA_036375355.1 Candidatus Limnocylindria bacterium | reverse complement strand
CATGGAGGGCCCTACCCTCGTCAGCGCCCTGATCCACGCCGCGATCATGGTCAACGCCGGGGTCTACATGGTCGCCCGCGCGAACCCGATCTTCGCGGAGAGCCCCGTCGCGATGTGGGTGGTCGCCTCCATCGGCGTCTTCACCGCCATCTTCGCCGCCGCCATCGCACTGACCCAGAACGACATCAAGAAGGTGCTCGCCTACTCGACCGTCAGCCAGCTGGCGTACATGTTCTTCGCGCTGGGGATCGGCGCCTGGGTTGCCGCCATCTTCCACCTCGTCAGCCACGGCTTCTTCAAGGGCCTGCTGTTCATGGGCTCCGGCTCGGTCATCCACGGGGCGTCGGGCGAGCAGGACATGCGCTTCATGGGCGGCCTGCGCGACCGGATGCGGCTGACCTACCTGACCATGGTCATCGGCTCGCTGGCCCTGGCCGGCATCCCGATCTTCGCCGGCTTCTTCAGCAAGGACGAGATCCTGGCCGAGGCATTCAACCGCGGCTACCACCTGTTCTACGTGATCGGCTTGGTGGTCGCCTTCATGACGGCCTTCTACAGCTTCCGCATGATCTACATGACCTTCCATGGCCGATGGCGTGGCCCGCGCGACGCCTGGCGCCACGTCCACGAGTCCGCGCCGACCATGGTCTGGCCTCTTCTCATCCTGGCCGTTCCCACCACCCTGATCGGGCTGGTCTTCGGCCTGCCACCGGAGAGCGGCCTGATCCACGGCTGGCTGGAGGAGGTCTTCCACCATGCCGAGGAGGCCGGCGCGGGCATCCTGCCCGGCTCGGTCCTCGCCGGCGAGCACCACGGCTTCGAGCTCTTCGGGCTGGGCGGGCTGCTGCTGCTGGTCGGGGCGGCGACCGCCGCGGCCGGCATCTGGCTTGCGCACCGCTGGTACGTGCGCGACCCCGCCGCCCCGGAGCGCTTCGTGCAGCGCATCCCCCTCGGGCTGGGGCCGGGGATGTACGCCGCCAGCGTGAACAAGTACTACGTCGACGACATCTACCAGCTCGTCTTCGCCCGTGGCGGCGTGCTGTTTGCCAACGTCCTGTGGTGGTTCGACGCCAGGGTCATCGACGGCGCGGTCAACGGCGCCGGGTGGCTGGCGGCGCGGTTCGGCGGGCTGCTGCGCCACTCGCAGACGGGGAAGGTGCAGAACTACGGGCTGGGTATGGCCGCAGGCCTGGTCCTGGTGCTGGTCGCCTACCTGGTGATCCGGTGACGCGCCGATGAGCGGCCTGCCGGTCCTGTCCCTGGTCGTCTTCACGCCGTTGCTCGGCGTGCTGGTGCTGCTGTTCGTCCCCGGCTCCAACCATCGGGCCATCCGCTGGATCGCCCTGCTCTTCGCGCTGGCCAGCTTCGGCTTCAGCCTCTTGCTAGTGGGGTACGACACCGGCGGCGCCGAGTTCCAGTTCCGCGAGGACCTGGAGTGGATCCCCGCCTTTGGGATGGGCTACCGGCTGGGGGTCGACGGGCTGAGCGTCGTCCTGGTGCTGCTGACCACGATCCTGAGCGTGGTCGCGATCCTGTACTCCTGGGACCCGATCCAGAACCGGGTCAAGGAGTACTACGCCACCATGCTGCTGCTGATGGTCGGCATGCTGGGCGTCTTCGTCAGCCTGGACCTCTTCCTGTTCTACGTCTTCTGGGAGATCAGCCTCATCCCGATGTACCTGGTCATCGGGATCTGGGGCGGCGCACGGCGCATCTACGCCACCGTCAAGTTCGTGATCTACACCCTGGTCGGCTCGCTGCTGATGCTGGTCGCCATCCTGGCGGTGGCCATCGCGCACGGCAACGACACCGGCACCTTCACCTTCGCCTACGAGGCCCTGCGCGGCCACCCCTTCGCCGATGGATTGCAGGCCCTGGCCTTCATCGCCTTCTTCCTGGCGTTCGCCATCAAGGTGCCGATGTGGCCGCTGCACACCTGGCTGCCCGACGCGCACGTCGAGGCGCCTACCGCCGGGAGCATCATCCTGGCCGGCGTGCTCCTGAAGCTGGGCGGCTACGGCTTCCTGCGCTTCAGCGTTCCCCTGCTGCCGGATGCCGCGGTCGAGTTCGCGCCGGTCATCATCGTCCTCGCCATCGTCGCCATCCTGTACGGCGCGCTGGTCAGCATGGTGCAGCCCGACCTGAAGAAGCTGATCGCCTACTCGTCCGTCTCGCACATGGGCTTCGTGATGCTCGGCACCTTCGTCTTCAACGACCAGGGCCTGCAGGGCGCCGTGTTCCAGATGGTGAGCCACGGGGTGACCACCGGGGCGCTCTTCCTGCTGGTAGGGGTGATCTACGAGCGCACCCACGATCGGCTCATCGCCCACATGGGCGGGCTGAACGCGCGGCTGCCGCGCTACGCGGCGATGTTCGGGCTGTTCACCTTCGCCAGCATCGGCCTGCCCGGGCTGTCGGGCTTCGTCGGCGAGTTCCTGGTGGTGCTGGGAGCGTTCCGCTTCAACGGCTGGGTGGCGGCCGCCACGATGATCGTGGTCATCTTCAGCGCGGTGTACATGCTGTGGATGTTCCAGCGTGTCTTCTTCACCGTCCCGTCGGACTGGATGCGCCGCTTCTGGCCGCGGCTGTCGGACCTGAGCCGCAACGAGTGGCTCTCGCTCGCCCCGCTCATCGTCCTGGTGGTCCTGCTGGGCGTCTACCCGGCGCCGGTGCTGAACGCCATCCAGGAGCCGATGCGGCGCATCGTCGAGGCCGTCTCGGGCTCGGGTGGCCTCACCTCGCTGAGCCTGCCGTGGTGAGGAGCGAGCGCTGATGGGCGACCCGCTGAACGACCTGTTCACGCTGCTGCCCGAGCTGCTGCTGCTGATCACCGTGCTGGCGGTGATCACGACGGACCTGTTCCTGCCGCGCGCGCTGAAATGGATCCTGACGCCGCTGACCGTCTTCGGCCTGCTGCTGACCGGCATCGGCTGCTGGCTGGTGTGGGGCGTCAACGACACCGTGTTCGCCGGCTTCTACGTGGTCGACGACCTGTCCGTCTTCTTCAAGGCCGCGACGCTGATGATCGGCGTGCTGGCGGCCCTCTTCGCGCCCTCCTACCTGCTCAGCCGGCGGCTGCCGCTGGGCGAGTTCAACGCGATCCTGCTCTTCAGCCTGGCCGGCATGTTCGTGCTGGCCAGCAGCTCCGACCTGGTCACCCTGTTCCTGGGCGTGGAGCTGATGGTCATGCCCGCCTACCTGCTCACCGGCTTCGCCAAGACCGATCGCTTCAGCAACGAGGGCGGGCTGAAGTACTTCCTGCTGGGCTCCTTCGCCTCGGCCATCCTGCTGTTCGGGGTGGCGTGGACCTACGGGCTGACCGGCACCACCCGCATCGCGGAGATCGGTCCGGCGCTGGTGGACAGCGGCCCGGCCGGCCTGGTGGCGATCGCCATGCTGACCGTGGGCAGCACCTTCAAGGTCGCCGCGGTCCCGTTCCACTACTGGACCCCGGACGCCTACCAGGGCGCCCCGACGCCGGTCACGGGCTTCCTGTCGGTCGGTCCCAAGCTGGGCGCCTTCGCCCTGCTGGTGCGCCTCTTCGTCGAGGGCCTCGGCCCGGTACGCGAGGACTGGGTCGCGGTCATGGCCATCCTGGCCGTGCTCACCATGACCGGGGGCAACATCGTGGCCCTGGCCCAGACCAACGTGAAGCGGATGCTCGCCTCCTCGAGCATCGCGCACACCGGCTACATCATGGCCGGGCTGGCGGCCTTCGCCGCCGCCGACCAGGGATCCGTCCAGTCGCAGGCGATCGAATCGGTCCTGTTCTACGTCCTGGGCTACGGGATCATGAACATCGCCGCCTTCGCCGTGGTCGCCATGCTGCAGCACGACCTGCGCCGCTACGGCGGCCTCGCCAGCTTCGCCGGGCTGGCGGGCAGGGCGCCGGCCATCGCCGCCGGCATGGCCATCCTGCTGCTGTCGCTGACCGGCATCCCGCCGACGGTCGGTTTCTTCGCCAAGCTGTACGTGCTGCTGGCCACCGTCGACGCCGGGCTCGCCTGGCTGGCGGTGATCATCGCCCTCAACGCCGCGCTGGCCGCGTTCTACTACCTGCGCGTGATCGTGTACATGTACATGCGCGACCCCGAGGCCGAGCCAGCCCCCATCGATCGCCACCCGCTGCCATTGCTGGCCCTTGCCCTGTCGGTGGTGGGGGTGGTCGTCCTCGGCCTGCTGCCCGGACCGATCCTGAGCTTCCTGGCAACGTCGGCCGCCAGCATCTTCTAGGCCGATGACGCCTCAGGGGCGGGAATCGGGCCTGGCCAGGGCGGCGCGGCGCCTCCTCGGCGATCGCCGGCTGCTGATCGCCACCAACCGCGGCCCGATCACCTTCGGCATCGTGCCCGACGGGGGCCTTCGGCCGCGGCGCGGCAGCGGTGGCCTCGTCACCGCGCTGGGGCAGGTCGGCCACCACGTGCCGGTCACCTGGCTGGCGGCGCCGATGACCGAGGGCGACCGGCGCGCCGCCGTTGACCCGACCCTCGTCGCCCGCGCGGTGCCTGACGCGGAGGTCCAGCTGCGCTTCGCGCGGGTCGAGCGCGCGGCGTACGAGGCGGCCTACAACGTGATCGCCAACCCGCTGCTGTGGTTCCTGCAGCACCAGATGTGGGACCTTCCCCGTCGCCCGGTGATCGACGCCGCCACGATGCGGGCCTGGGACAGCGGCTACGTCGCCGTCAACGAGGCCTTCGCGCGCGCCCTGCTGGCCGAGGTGGATGGCGACCAGCAGCCGCGGATCATGCTCCACGACTACCACCTCTACCTCGCGGCCTACTACATCCGTCTCCGCCGGCCGGGGGCGCTGCTGACGCACTTCACCCACATCCCCTGGCCGCCGTCCTCGCTGTGGCAGCCCATCGCGCCCATCATCCGGACCGGGATCGTGACGGGGCTTGCCGCCAACGACCTTGTCGCGTTCCAGACCGAGCGCTACGCGCACAACTTCCTGCGCACCGCCGAATCGTTCCTGCCCGGGGCGCGGGTCGACTACCGCGCCCGCAGCGTGACGCTGCCGGACGGGCACGTGGCGCACGTCCGCCACTACCCGATCAGCATCGACGTCGAGGCCACGCGGCGCATCGCGTCGTCGGCGCGCGCTCGCCGCCTGGCCGAGCAGCTGGGGAGCACCGCGCGCGAACGGATCATCGTGCGCGTCGATCGCATGGAGCCCTCGAAGAACATCCTGCGCGGCTTCGCCGCCTTCGAAACGCTCCTGCAGCGCAACCCGCGGCTGCGCGGCCGGGTCACCTTCCTCGCCTTCCTGGTCCCTTCGCGCACCGGCCTGCGCGAGTACGGCGACTACGGGCGCCAGGTGCAGGCCGCGGTCGACCGCATCAACGCCCGCTTCGGGCGCGCCGGCTACAGCCACGTCCGGATCTTCTACGAGAACGACTACGCGCAGGCCCTTGCCGGCCTGTCCATCGCGGACGTGGTGCTGGTCAACCCGCTGATCGACGGCATGAACCTGGTGGCCAAGGAGGCTGCCGTGGTGAACGAGCGCGGTGCCGTGCTGGTGCTGTCCGAGACTGCGGGCGCCTATGACCAGATGGCCGATGGCGTGCTGCCGGTGGCGCCGGCAGACGTGGTGGGCACCGCCGACGCACTGGCCGCCGCCCTGACCATGCCCGAACCGGAGCGCGCCGAGCGCCTGGCCCGCCTCCGCGCAGGCGTCGAGCAGCAGGACATCGCCTGGTGGCTGCGGCGCCAGCTCAACGACCTGGCCAGGATCGCGGAGCGCCGCTGAGGTCGCGCGCCAGCGCGCGCAGCAGGTCCACGACAGCGCGCGGGCTCTGCAGCACGGCATCGGCTGAGGCGGCGACCTCGGGGGGAACCTCCCGCTCCCCGGCGACCGCCAGGATGGCGGCCCGCACGCCGCCCTCCGAACGCAGCGCGATCGCGGCGCGGAACATGTCGAGGTCGGTGACGTCGTCGCCGAGCAGCACCACGCCGCGCAGCCCGTGGCGTTCCACCAGCGCGGTGAGCGCCGTGCCCTTGTCGCCGGCCCCCGCCGGCCGCAGCTCCAGCGACATGCGGCCGCGTCGCAGCACCAGCGAGGCGGGCAGGTTGGCCCCCAGCCACGCCTCGAGCGCCTCGCCGGCCGCACCCGGGTCCGGTGCGTTGCGGACGTGGATCGTGGCCGACAGCCGCTTGTCCTCGACCGTCACGCCGGGGCTGGCCGGCAATGCGGCGAGCACCGCGTGCAGGTCGGCACCGGGAGCGCCGAGGTCAGTCGGCGTGGACGCTTCCGCCGCGCCCGGTTCCAGCCACTCCAGCCCGTGGTTGCCGATCACCAGCACGTCCTCGCGACCCAGGATGCGGCGCGCATCCGACGCCGCGCGGCCGCTGACCACGGCAACCACCGCCAGGCCCGACGCCAGCTTGGCGAGCGCCTCACCCGCGCCGGGCAGGGCGCGCGCCGCGGCCGGATCGCGGACGATGGGCGCCAGGGTGCCGTCCAGGTCGGTGAGCAACCCGGCCGGCGCGGCGGCCAGTGCCGCCCGCGCCAGGGTCAGCGCGCGACCCAGGTCCGGCCGATCCATCGGTCCATGGAGGGCAGACAGGCCATGGTTGGTAGACTCCGGGCCGTCATGCGTCGCCTCTCATCCGGTCTGCTGGTGCCGCTCGCGCTGGCGGTGGCCGGCGCGGTCCTGATTATCGTGGGGCAGCTGGACCTGGACCAGCAGCCCGGCTCCAGCCTGCCGCCGATCCCCGATCCGACCAGCCCGGTGGCGGTGGCATCGGCCTCACCCACGCCGCAGGCGAGCGGCTCGGAACGACCGACGCCCGCGCCAACCGCGACCCCAACGCCCATCCCCGACGACTGGGTGGCGGTGCAGATCGAGATCGAGGCGGTTGGCATCAACGTTCCGGTCAGGCACGCCACCAACGCGAACGACTGCGACTTCCCGCCCGATGACGCCGCCTACGTGCTGTGCAATGGCTCGCAGCCCGGGCGCGGCACCAACTCGTACATCTTCGCCCACGCCCTGCTGCCGCTCTTCAAGCCGCTCTGGAACGTGCAGGTCGGCGACGAGGTCAAGGTCCTGATGTCGGACGACAAGGTCCTGCTCTACGTCGTGACCGAGGTGCGACCCAACGTCAGCTGCCCGGACGACCGTGAGCCCCCGCACCCCAATCCGCCGCTGGCGCTCAAGTACGCGCCGCCCGGATGCGCCGAAGGCGCCGCATGGACCCAGCCCACCGACCACGAGCGGCTGACGCTGCAGACCAGCCAGGGCTACAACCGCAACTGGGGCGAGCTGATCATCATCGCGCGACCGGTGGCCTAGGGGCTTCGCCCGCCGTCCGCCGGCCTCCCACCAGCAGCGCGGGGAGCAGGGTGGCGACCGCCACGCCGAGCGCGATGGCGAAGACCAGGTGCAGCACGTCGGCGGCCTGCCCCCGCGACCACGTCTCGAGCAGGTCGACCAGGTCCAGCGAGTTGCGCGGGTCGACCCCCACGAACTCGGGGTGCCCAAGCGAGCGCACCAGCAGGTCGCGCCGCGCCGGGTCGTCGATCAACGCGGTCAGCTCGTCGATGCGGTTCTGGCCGATGCTCGTCAGGAGCGCCAGGCCCAGGCTCATCCCGATGGTGCGCGTGATCTGCAGCATGGCGCTGGCCACGCCATAGGCCGATGAGCCCGCCGCCTCGACGGCGACGGTCGCGCGCGGCGAGACGGTCAGGCCGAAGCCCGCCCCGAAGACGGCCAGGTCGAAGGTCA
>DASURX010000124.1:0-4319 GCA_036375355.1 Candidatus Limnocylindria bacterium | reverse complement strand
GGAACCGATAGCGCGCCTCCGACTCGGTGAGCTCCCCGTACAGGCGCGCGTTCTGGATGGCGATGGCGCCGGCGTCGGCCAGGCCCTGCAGCAGCTCGGTGTCGAATTCGGCGATCTCCCGCGGCCGCTTGTAGGAGATGGCCAGGGTGCCGAACACGGCCCCGTCCGGTCCGCGCAGGGGCGCGGCCGCCATGCCGCGCAGGCCCATCCGGCGCGCCACCGCCTGGTCGTCGCGGGTGTGCGGGATGCGCGGATCGGTCAGGTAGTCGGCGGTGCAGACGACGTCGTCGAGCTCCGCCGCCAGCCCGTTGATCCCGCCGCCCATCGGAAACTCCTGGGTCGCAAGCCAGGTCCGCGTCTCCTCGTCCATGCCACCGGCCATGACGTGCGGCCGCAGGATCGGCTCATCCGGATCTCGGAGGGTGAGGTGCGCACCATCCGACCCGAGCAGGCGGACGGCGGCATCCACCACCTGTTGCAGCACCTGGTCGCTGTCGCGGATGGCCGCGATGGAGGCCGAAATGCGGTGCAGCGTGCGCTGCGTCTCTACCCTCCGCGCCAGCTCGTCGGCCGAGGTGGCCAGCTCCCTTAGCAGGCGCTGGTTGACGATCGCGGTCGCGGCATGGTCGGCCAGGGCGCGCAGCAGGTGGATCTGTGCCTCGCTGAACGCCGCGGGGCGGCTCGAGAAGGCGCCCATCGCGCCGATCGCCTCCTCGCCGGCGATCAGCGGCGCCACCGCCATCGAGCGCATGTTCGCGGCCGTCACGATGCGGTCGGCCACGTCGGAGTGGCGGAAGCGCCGGTCGGCGGGGTAGTCGTCGGTGACGGTCAGCTGGCGAGCGGCGACGGCGGTGCCGAACATCCCGACCCCGACCGGCAGCACCAGGTCCCGGATCAGGCGGCGCGCCTCCGGGTTGGTGATGCCCGCGTCGTGGGCGAAGCGCAGCTGCCCGCTCTCGGCATCGACGAGGTAGATCATGGCCCCGTCGGACTGGAGCAGGCGTGCCGCTTCCCTGACGGCGCGCTTCAGGAGCTCGGCATCGGCCGTCACGCCGGTGAGCATACGAGATTCGGGGAAAGGGTCCGGTTATCTCGACCCGGGCCTGGGCGCGGCGAGCCGGACCGCGCGAGCCTGATGGCGAGCACGGCTTGCCCGGTACACCGGGCACAGCTGCACGCCGGACCCTTCTTGAGCCCGGTTCTGCCTGCTGCATCGGGTAATGCCGAGCGTGAGGGCCGGCTCGTGCTGAGGATTACCCGATGTACGAGGGAATCCGGCCTGCCAACCCACCCTCGTGCTGAGGATTACCCGATGTACGAGGGAATCCGGCCCGCCAACGGTCGGCCACGCCGGCTCGGGCCCGCGGCGCGGGCAAGGGAACCCTCAGGCCGGTTCGACCAGGTGGTGCTCCACCGCCCACAGGGCGGCCTGGGTGCGGCTGGCCAGCCCCAGCTTGCCGAGGATGTTGCTCACGTGCGTCCGCGCGGTCCGCTCGGTGATCGACAGCTCGTAGGCGATCTCCTTGTTGGACGCGCCCTTGCCGAGCTGGACCAGGACTTCCTTCTCGCGCGGGGTCAGCGGCTCGACCGGCTCGGTGTCGCGCCGGTTGCGCATGCGCTGCGCCAGCATCCGCGCCACCGCCGCGTCCAGGTGGACCTCGCCCGCGTGGGCGGAGCGGATGGCCGCCGCGACCTCCTCGGCATCGGCGTCCTTGAGCAGGTAGCCCGATGCGCCCGCCTCCAGCGCCGAGGTCACCTTCTCCTCCTCGATGAAGCTGGTGACCGCGATGATCTCGATCTCGGGGCTCGCCTGCTTGATGGTGGCGATCGCCGTCAGCCCGTCCATGTTCGGCATCAGCAGGTCCATCAGGATGACGTCGGGCTGCAGCTCCGTGGCCTTGCGAACGGCGATCGCGCCGTCCGATGCCTCACCGACCACCTCGATATCGCCCTGCAGCTCCAGGAAGCCGCGCAGCCCCCGCCGGACGACCTCGTGGTCATCCACCAGCATGACGCGGATCGCGCCGTTGCCCTCGTCGTTCACGCCGTGAGGATAGTCCCCGCTCGACGGCGCGGAGGACGAATGACGTAGCAGCGGCGGGTCGAAGGTCGCGTGGCGGATGCGATTGCGGGCCGGTGGCATCGGTCCATGGCTGAGCGACACTCAGGGCCGATGAAAAGCCGGCGCCCACGAGGCTCCCGGCAGGGAAAGGAGGTCAACCGGTGTTCGCAACGCAGCTCATCAGCGACGCAGCGCACTTCGCGCCGCAGCATCCCCGCCGCCCCTTCGACGCCCGATCGAACGAGGCAGGCGTCGAGGTCCGCCGGCTGGCCGGCCTGAAGGCCTCGATCCGCGGGCTGTGGTCCGCGCAGGGCGACAAGGGGTACAGCGCGACGGCCCGCGGCCACGCACACTGACCCGAACCGCGACCCAGGGGAGGTGGAACGATCCACCTCCCTTCTTCGCGCCATACGCCGTCGCGGGTGGCACAGTAGGGACCGATGACGCCGCATGACGCCACGCAGCGCTGCTGGTGGGCGGGCAGCGACCCGCTCTACGTCGCGTACCACGACACCGAGTGGGGCGTGCCCCTCCACGACGACCGCGCCCTGTTCGAGCTCCTCACCCTGGAGGGGGCGCAGGCCGGGCTGGCCTGGATCACCATCCTGCGCAAGCGCGAGGGCTACCGCGCTGCATTCGACGGCTTCGACGCCGAACGGATCGCCTCCTACGGTGCCGATGACGTGGCGCGCCTGATGGCCGATCCTGGCATCGTCCGCAACCGGGCCAAGATCGCGGCGGCCATCGGCAATGCCCGCGCCTGGCTGCAGCTGGCCGATGACGCGGGCTCGCCATCGGCCCACCTGTGGTCCTTCGTGGGCGGATCGCCGATCGTCAACCACTGGACCGATGGCGCCCAGATCCCCGCCGAGACCGATGCCTCCCGCGCGCTGTCGCGCGACCTCCGCGCGCGCGGGTTCCGTTTCGTGGGCCCGACCATCGTCTACGCCTTCATGCAGTCGGCCGGGTTGGTCAATGACCACCTGGTCGCCTGCTTCCGCCACGCCCAGCTCACCAGCTGATTCCTATACTCGGGCGGCATGCCGCCCATCGCCTCGGTCGACGTTCCCGCCAGCAGCGCCAACCTCGGCACCGGCTTCGATGCCTTCGCCGTCGCGCTGAGCCTGAAGCTGCGCGCCGAGCTGTACCCCGGTGACGAGCCGGGCATCCTGCTGAACGCGCGCGGGGAAGGGGTGCCCGGACCCGACGACCAGCCGGAGGCCAACCTGGTCATCCGCGCCTTCCGGGAGGGCATGCGCGCCGCGCACGGCGCGCCGGAGGGCAGCGGCGCCTGGCGGATCGAGGTCAGCAGCATGATCCCGGCGGCTCGTGGGCTGGGCAGCTCGGCCGCGGCGATCGTGGCCGGCCTGCTGCTGGGCGCCAGCGTGGGACGCATGGCACCATCGGTCGACGACCTGCTGAAGCTGGCAAACCGCCTGGAAGGGCACCCGGACAACGTCGCCGCCGCGCTGTACGGCGGCTTCACCCTGGCGGTGGGCGGAGAGGGGCCACTGAGCCTGCGTCGCTTCAGGGTGCCGGAGGCGTGGATCCCGATCGTCTTCATCTCGGCCGCCGAGAGCCGCACCGAGGAGATGCGCCGCGCTCTGCCGAACGCCGTGTCCCACCGTGACGCCACGCTGCAGGCGGCCCGCTCCGCGCTGCTGGCCACCGCGATCCTCACCTCCGACGCCGGCATGCTGCGCGAGGCGATGAGCGATCGGCTGCACCAGCCCTACCGGCTGCCGCTGCTGCCCGGCACCGCCGAGCTGATCGAGCTGGCGTACGAGCGGGGAGCGGCGGGGGCGTGCCTGTCGGGGGCAGGCCCATCGGTCCTGGCCATCTGCGACTCGCCGGCCCAGGCCCACGCGGTGGAAAAGGCGTGGAACGCCGCCGGCGTGGCCGGCATGGCGACCCGGCTGCGCTTCGACGGCGCCGGAGCACGGCTGACGGCCGCCCAGCAGCCTGTGGAGGGAGCCGCGGCGGAATGAGCCTGGTAACCCTCAGCGGGGTCTCGAAGAGCTTCGGGGCTCAGCACCTATTCAGCGATGTCGACCTGCAGGTCGCCACCGGGCGCCGGATCGCGATCATCGGTCCCAATGGGGCGGGCAAGACGACGCTGCTCGAGATCATCACCGGCGAGCAGGAGGCGGACGCCGGGACCGTCACGCGCGCCAGGGACCTGGTGATCGGCTACCTGCGCCAGGAGATCGCCGAGTCCCGGGGCCAGACGGCGATCGCCGAGGTGCTGGGCGGCGCC
>DASURX010000123.1:0-2608 GCA_036375355.1 Candidatus Limnocylindria bacterium | reverse complement strand
GACCCCGCCACCGACCGGCGACTCACCCGCGCCGGAGCTGCACTTCGACCCGCTGGGCACCACCGCCGACCGGATCGGCGCCGTTGGCGAGGGCAAGGACCTGCGGACGCTGTTCGTGATCAACGCCCTGCCGATCCTGCGCGATCACCCGCTGGTCGGCGTCGGCCCGGGACGCTACGGCGGCGCCGCGGCGTACAACCTCAAGACGCCGGTCTACGACCGCTACGACACCTGGAAGCTGCTCACCGCGCAGCGCACCGTCGACAACTTCTGGCTGCACATCCTGGTCGAGACCGGCGTGCTCGGCGCCCTCGCCTTCATCGCCGCGATCGCGGCGGTGGTGGTCGGGCTGGCAAGGACGGCGTGGCGTTCGCACGGCAGTGTCCACGTGGTTGCGGCCGGGATCCTCGCCGGCGCGGCGGCGGTCTCCATCTCGACGGGCACGACCATGCTCCTGGAGGGCAATACCGTCGCGTTCATGTTCTGGTTCCTGCTGGGCATCGGTTCGCTCTACCGGCCTCCGGCGCGCGAACCGGCCAGCCATCCGCTGCGGGAGCCGGTCGCCTAGCGCAGCCGCGCCAGACCGATGCCGATGGCGGCCAGGATGGCCGCCACCAGGTGGAGCAGCACGACCACCTCGCGCTGGGTGAGCCCCTCGTTGAGCAGCCGATGGTGGACGTGCCCGGCATCCGGTGCGAAGACCGACCTGCCGCCGATGGCGCGACGCACGATCGTCCAGGCCATGTCGCCAAGCGGCAGCGCCAGCACCACGATCGCCACGTAGGGCGGGAAGAAACCCGACCCGGGCGACGAGATCGAGATGGCGGCCACCGCGGTCAGGAAGCCGAGGAGCATCGACCCGCAGTCGCCCATGATGATCGATGCCGGGTGGAGGTTGTAGACCAGGAAGCCGAGCGTGGCGCCCGCCGCCGCACCGACGATCAGCGTCAGCGGGGCGTCGTTCGGCGCGATGACGAAGAACGCAACCAGTGCGATGAGCACCACGCCGGCGGCGAGCCCGTCGAGCCCGTCGATCAGGTTGATGGCGTTCACCACGCCGACGATCCAGGCGACGGTGATCGGCAGGCTCAGCCAGCCGAGGTGAATCGCGCCGCCCGGGAAGACGAGCACGTGGAGCTGGGCGCCGAGCACGAAGGCGACGACCGCCGCCACGATCTGGCCGGCAAGCTTGGCCACCGGCGAGAGGCCGCGGAGGTCGTCGACGAAACCGGTGATCGCCAGGATCGCGCCGCCGACCAGGATCGCAGGCATCTCCGGCATCGAGATCGTCGGCCGGCCGAACGGCACGAAGGTGACCACCGCCATGGCCAGGTAGAAGCCGATCGCGATGGCCACGCCGCCGAGCCGCGGAACCGGCTGGGCATGCACCTTCCGGCCACCGGGCTGGTCGAGCAGGCCGCGGTCGGCCGCGATGCGGCGGATGGGCGGGATCAGGACGGCGGTGACGGTCAGCGCGACGAGGAAAGCGATCGCATAGCTGAACATCGGACGGCCCGGATGATAGCGGCCGAGCGCTGGCAAGGTTGCTGACGCGTGGTCGGGGCGGCCGGATTCGAACCGGCGGCCTCCTGCTCCCAAAGCAGGCGATCTACCAGACTGATCTACGCCCCGATGGCTCGCGCACGCAGATCGTACCCGGTCGGCGTCGCGCCTTCGCAGGCCTGGCCCGGCCGGCACGGCCGTCATACTCGGCACCGATGCGCACGGCACGCCTGGCTTTCTTCCTGCCACTGCTTCCCGCGCTGGCGCTCCTCCTCGCGCTGCTGGCCATGGTGCCCAACGACCCGGCGACCGGGTTCACGATCAGTGGCTCGCCGTTCTCGGACGAGGGCTTCGACCTGCTGAACGCCCGCAACCAGGTCCTGTTCGGCAGCTGGTCGACCGGTGACTGGAACCTGCACCTGGTCAACGGCCCGTTCAGCGCGGCGATGGCCGGCGTCTTCTCGCTCTTCGGCGTCGGACTGGTGCCTGCCCGGGTGCTCATGACGCTGGTCAGCGCCGCGTCGGTCGCCGTGCTGGGACTCATGGTCGCGGCGCGCTTCGGGCATCGCTTGGGCCACTGGGCGGGGTTCGTCGCGGCCCTCGGCGTCGCCGCCAACGCGCTGGTGCTGTACTACGGCCGCCTCGCCTTCCTCGAGCCACTGGTGACGTTCTTCCTGGTCGCCGGCGCGGCACTGCTGGCGCTGGCCCCGTACCGCGCATCGTTCGCGCGGGGGCTCGCCGGCGGCGCGCTGCTCGGGCTCGCGATCGCGACGAAGGCGAACGCCGGCTTCGCGGTCGTCGGCCTGCTGGCCGGGATGACGCTGGCCGGCTCGTACCGCGACCCGCGCACGCGTCGGCGCGTCGCAGGCGCGGCAGCGGGAATCGTGCTGGTGGGGGCCGGCTGGCTGCTCGTGGTGGCACTGCCGAACTGGAGCGCCGTCGTCGCCGACCTGAAGATCTGGGCGCAGCCGGCCGGCCCCGTCGACGCCGCCGAGCTGCTCGTCCGCCTGGCGAAGTACCCGCGCGAGAGCGATGGCGCTGTGGCATTCAGCCTCACGCTGCTCATGGCGGCGGTTGCCGGCACGGTCTACGCCCGGCGCCGTTG
>DASURX010000122.1:0-10300 GCA_036375355.1 Candidatus Limnocylindria bacterium | reverse complement strand
GCCGCGCGGCGCTGGAGCGGGTGCCGGCCGGCGTGGCCATCGACGTTGACCCGGAGTCGCTGTTGTAGGCCGCCGATCACGGCAGGGAAGGCATCGGTACAATGCGGGGCATGGTCATCCGCCGCATCCTGACCGTCGAGGAGCCGATCCTGCGGGAGCGCGCGAAGAAGGTCACCCACTTCGACGCCTCGCTGCACCGGCTGCTGGACGACATGCTCGAGACGATGCGCGATGCGCCGGGCATCGGCCTGGCGGCCAACCAGGTCGGCGTGCCGCTGCAGGTCGCGGTCATCGAGCTGGAGGGCACGGTGACCGAGCTGATCAACCCGCAGATCGTGCGCGCCTCCGGCGAGATCATCGACTGGGAGGGCTGCCTTTCGATCCCCGGATTCGTGGCCGAGGTCAAGCGCTCGGCCCGGGTCACGGTCAAGGCCAAGGATCGCCACGGCAAGGAGTTCCGGATCAAGGGCGAGGAGCTCTTCGCGCGGGCCCTGCAGCACGAGATCGACCACCTCAACGGCGTGCTCTACATCGACTACCTCGAGTCCCTCGAGGACCTGGTCCGGGTCAGCGAGCACAGCGAGGTGGAGGAAGAGACGGCCGCGGGCATCTAGTGGCGCGCCTCGGCCGCCTCGCCTTCCTCGGCACGGGGGCCTTCGGCGTCCCACTGCTGGCGCGCCTGCCGGAGCTCGCCGACGACCTGCTGGTCATCAGCCAGCCCGACCGGCCGGCGGGCCGCAAGCTGCAGCAGCGTGCGTCCCCGGTGGCTGCGTGGGCGCGCGAGCACGGCGTTCGAGTGGAGACGCCGGTCCGCATCCGCTCCGACGAGGGGCGCCGCGCGCTGCGCGACTTCGCGCCGGACGGCCTCCTGCTGGCGGCCTACGGACAGCTGCTGCCCGACGACGTGCTGCAGGTCGCCGCCCGCCCGCCGCTGAACGTCCATCCGTCGCTGCTGCCGCGGCATCGGGGCGCGGCGCCGGTCGCCTCTACCATCCTGGCGGGCGACGAGAGGGCCGGCGTCACGCTGATGGTGATGACGCGCGAGCTGGACGCCGGCCCGATCGTGGCGCAGTGGTCGGTGCCGCTCACCGGCCGTGAGTCCACGCCCGAGCTGGAGGAGCGGCTCGCCCGGCTCGCCGCCGCGGACGTCCCGCCGATGCTGAACGTCTGGGTCGATGGCCAGCTAGCGATCGAGCCGCAGGATGCGGCGCGGGCGACGATCATCCGCCCGTTCCGTCGGACCGACGGATGGATCGACTGGCGCCGACCGGCCGAGGAGATCGACCGTCGCGTCCGGGCCCTGCAGCCCTGGCCCGGTGCCTGGACCACGCTCGACGGGCGGCGCCTGCACGTGCGCGCCGCGCACCCGCTGGCAGGGGTCGACGACGTGCCGATCGGGTGCCTGCTCCCCGGACCGCTGCCACGCGTCGCGACCGGGCAAGGGGCGCTGGCGCTGGACGTCGTGCAGCCCGAGGGTCGCGCCCCGATGAGCGGCGAGGAGTGGCGCCGCGGCGTGCAGCGCGACCACGTGCTGCTGGGCGCCGCGGAGCCGGCCGGGCAGTGAGCGTGGACGCCTAGGCGCGGGCCTCGGCCGGCTCGCCGGGGAGGTGGAGCAGGTTGCGCACGCTCCAGACGCCGGGGATCCTGGCTGCCTCGCGCTCAAGGCGGTCGCGCATCGCTTCGTCGGGGACCTGGCCACGAAGCACCACCACGCCCTGCTCGACGTTGATGTTGATGTCGCCCTGCGGGACGTCGGGGTTGCGGAACAGCTCCGTCTCGACCTTGTCACGGGTGGCCGCGTCGTTTGGCATCGGCCCACCGTCGCCGGGGTGGGTGAGCCTGGCGGCCGTGCCGCCTGCCCGCGCAAGCATGCCGCGCGTCGTGTGCTCCAGCCCCCGACCGGCCGACCGCAGCCACCCCGCCGCCTGGCCGCCGAGGCGGGCCCGCCGCGTGCGTCCGCGGTTGGGATCCAGCAGGTAGCTGGCCGCCGCGCCAAGGCCGATGCCGGCCAGAGCGGCCATGATCCGGCCGCGGGCGCCGGCGCCGCCCGCCATGGTGCTCCGTCGCCGTGGATCCTCGAGCATCTTCGTCATGTGAAATCGCTCCTCGTGCTGCACTCGACCAGGCCGTTCTCGCACGCCGCGTGCCGTGCGGGTCGGGCGCCGCAGGTAGCGCCGTCTTCATCGGCCAGCGATCGAACCTTCACCGACCCTCCGGTATACTCGCCACGCTTCCCAAGGAGGTGGCACCACACCTATGAACTTCCTGACGTACGTCCTGCTGGTGATGCTCCCGAGCATCGCCATCACCGGTTGGGCGGCGTGGCGCGTCCGCTCGACCTATGCCCGCTGGTCGAAGGTCGACTCGGGCATCAACCTCTCCGCATTCGACTTCGCCCGGCGCCTGCTCGACGCGCAGGGCCTGCACGACGTGAAGATCGAGCCGGTTCCCGGGCAGCTGACCGACCACTACGACCCGCGCGGCAAGGTGCTGCGCGTGAGCAGCGCCGTGTCCGGGCGTCCCGAGTTCGGCGCCTACGACCCGACCCAGTCGGCCCTGGGCGTCCCGAGCGCCGACCGGCTGTCGGTCGCGGCCGCGGCCGTCATCGCCCACGAGGTGGGCCACGCGCTCCAGGATCGGCAGCGCGACCCCTGGATGGCGGTTCGCCAGACGATCGTGCCGGCGGTCCAGTTCGGCAGCGGCGTCGCGCCCTGGCTGATCATCGCCGGCGTCATGTTCAACATGCTCAACCTGGCCTGGATCGGGCTGTTCGCCTTCGGGGCGGCGGTCCTCTTCACCTTCGTCACCCTGCCGGTGGAGATCGGCGCGTCCGGCAAGGCACTCGCCTTCGTTGGCAACCTCGGCATCACCGGGGAGCGGCAGACCGGCGCCCGCGAGGTGCTGAAGGCTGCGGCATGGACCTACGTGGCCGCGGCGCTGACGGCCCTGCTGACCTTCCTGTACTACCTCATGCTGATCTCGGGGCGCCGTGACTGAGCTGGCGATCGCCGGCTTCGCGCCGGCGATCAGCGAAACCGACAGCGCAACGCTCGCCGCGTGGCTCGACGCCCGCGGCGAGCCCGCGTACCGGGCCGCCCAGGTGCTGACCGGCATCCATCGGCCCGAGGTCGGCTCCTTCGCCGACCTGACCGACCTGCCTCTCGCCGTTCGCGAGGCGCTCGCCGGCGACTTCCGCTTCTCGACGATCGCGGCCAGCCACGTGCTGGAGGCCGATGGCGGCCTCACCGCCAATGCCGTGCACCAGCTGGCGGACGGGCAGCGCGTCGAGTCGGTGCTAATGCGGACGCGGGCGCGCGGGGCGTCCGCGGCGCGCACGACCATCTGCATCTCCAGCCAGGCCGGCTGCGCGGTCGGCTGTCCGTTCTGCGCCACCGGCCAGGCCGGGTTCGGCCGGCAGCTGACGCCTGGCGAGATCGTCGACCAGGTCCTGCACTGGCACCGCGCTCCGTGGCTGGCACTGGGCGACGACTGGCGCCCGAACGACCGGCGCGGCCACTACAACATCGTGTTCATGGGGATGGGGGAGCCGCTGAACAATGCCGACCGAGTCTTCGCCGCCGTCAGGTTGCTGAACGACCCCGAGCGGCTCGGGATCGGCGCGCGCCACCTCACGATCAGCACCTCCGGGATCGTGCCGGCCATGAACCGCGTCGCCGACGAGCTGCCCCAGGTGAGCCTGGCGATCAGCCTGCACGCCGCGGACGACGCCCTGCGCGACGAGCTGGTCCCGGTGAACCGCAAGTGGCCGGTCGCGCAGGTCATCGGCGCCGGGCGCCGCTTCGCCGAGCGCACCCGGCGACGCGTCAGCCTGGAGTACGTGATGATCGACGGGGTCAACGACACGCTCGTCCAGGCGGAGCGGCTCGCCTCTCTGGCGCGCGGCTGGCTGAGCCACGTCAACCTCATCCCGCTGAACCCGACGCCCGGCTCGCGCTGGAGCGGGACGCCCGCGGCACGGGTGGCGGCGTTCGCCGGGGTGCTGCGCACGGCCGGCGTGCCGGTCACGGTGCGGGATACCCGGGGCCGCGAGATCGAAGCTGCGTGCGGCCAGCTCCACGCCCAGCTCGCCGGCAGGGACCTGCCGCGCGCCTCCTCGGCGCGGGCCACGCAGCGGAACGAGCTCCACGTGCTGGCCCGATGAGCGAGCCGACGCCGCTCACCGTTGCCCGGCCTCCGCAGATCAGCGCCAGCGTGCTGAACGCGGACTTCGGGCGGTTGGCTGACGAGGTCCGCCGCGCGGTCGATGCCGGCGTCGACTCGATCCACCTCGACGTGATGGACGGCCATTTCGTGGACAACATCAGCTTCGGGCCCGTCGTCGTCGACTCGCTGCGCGGCGAGTCGGCGCTGCCGTATCACAGCCACCTGATGATCAGCCAGCCACTGCGCTACCTCCGGGCCTTCGCCGATGCCGGCAGCGACGTAATCGTGTTCCACGTCGAGTCCGACGACGACCCCGGCGAGGTGATCGACGCCATTCACCGCACCGGCCGCGCGGCGGGCATCGGGCTGAACCCCGAGACGCCGATGGAGGCCGTGGAGCCATGGCTCGAGGCGGTGGACCTGCTGCTGGTGATGACGGTCCATCCGGGCTGGGGTGGCCAGGCCTTCATCCCCGAGGTGCTGCCCAAGCTGGCCGCGCTGCGAGCCGAGGCGGAGCGTCGGGGCCTGGACCTTCCGATCGCCGTGGACGGCGGCGTCAACCCGGACAGCATCGGGCCGGCGTACGCCGCCGGTGGCGACGTCTTCGTCACCGGCAGCGCGCTGTACTCGCATCCCGGCGACCTGGGACCCGTCGTCGCGGACCTGCGGCAACGCGCGACGGATGCCGGGCAGGCGCCGGGAGCCGGCGTCGGCCGCTGAGATCGGGCGCTCACAACTCGGCTACCCTGTTGCCTCCGCCCATCCCGCCAAGCGACTCGCCCTGCCGCGAAAGGAGCCCGTCCTGACCCTCGACCGCCACCTGCGACCGGCTGCCGTCCTGATGGCCCTGGCGCTGCTGCTCACCGCCTGCGGCGACAGCCTGCCCTTCCTGCCGAGCACCGCGCCCACCCCGCAGCAGCCGCGCGAGGTGGCGATCGCGCTGGTCGACCGGCACACCGGCGAGCCCGTCGCGGGTGCCAGCGTCGCGGCGGGTGACGCGAACGGGACCAGCGACGCGGGCGGGACGGTCACCCTGTCGGCGCTGCGTGGCGCGCAGGTGAACGTCGAAGCCGCCGGCTACGATGCGGCGGCGGCGACCGTGCCGGACGAGGGCGACCTGCGGGTCGAGCTGCGCTCCAACGTCCTGACCGGCACCGTGACCGACGCGACGGGCAGCCCGGTGTCTGGTGCCCGCGTCTTTGTCGACGGCTCGCAGGCGGTCGTGCGCACCGACGAGAAGGGACGCTACCGGCTCGGCGGCGTCCCCGCCGACGGGACCCTGGTGGTGAAGATGCCCGGCTTCCGGCTGGCGACGCTGACCCTGGCCGACCAGGCCGGGCTGGACGTCGCGCTCCAGCCGTTCGTGGCTCGCGGCCTGTACGCCCCGTCCGCGGTGTTCGAGGCCCCGGGCCGCCTGGACCAGATGCTGGACCTCATCGATCGCACCGAGGTCAACGCCATGGTCATCGACGTCAAGGAGACCGATGGCAACCTGTACTGGTCGACCGAGCTGCCGGCGGCGGTGAAGGCCGGCGCGGTGATGGACCACCCGCTCTTCGACCTGGCCGAGCTGCTGCCGAAGCTCAAGGAGCGCGGCATCTACACCATCGCCCGCATGGTGGTCATGAAGGACAACACCGTCGGTCGTTCACGCCCGGAGCTCGCCGTGCGCAACTCGGCCACCGGGCAGCCCTGGACCGACTTCCGCGGCGGGGTGTGGCTCGACCCCTACAACCCGGGCGTGGCCGAGTACATCGCCGCGCTGGCCGGCGACCTGGCCGACAAGGGATTCGACGAGGTGCAGCTCGACTACGTGCGCTTCTACAGCGACGGCGACTACTCGGTCGCGCAGACGAACCTGCCCAACATGCAGTCCTTCCGGCTGCCCGCCATCCGGCGCCTGTTCCGGCTCGTCGGCGAGCGGCTGGCGGCCGAGAAGACCTTCTTCGCCGCCGACGTCTTTCCGATTAGCTTCATCGCCCCCGACGACCAGGGCATCGGCCAGCGGCCGGAGGTGATCATGCCGTACGTCGACTACTTCTGCCCGATGGTGTACCCCAGCCACTACGGTCCCGGCACCTTCGGCATCGCGCAGCCCAACGAGCACCCCTACGAGATCATCGACCAGACGCTCGAGATCATGAACGAGCAGAAGCAGGGCCTGCCGATGGTGATCAGGCCATGGATCCAGGACTTCGGCTACGGCAGCTTCCGCGCGTACACCGCGAACGACGTCCGGGCCGAGATGAAGGCGCTCGCCGACAACCAGGCGCAGGGCTGGATGATCTGGAACGCCCAGGCGCGGTTCACCCAGGCCGCGCTCGGGCCGCCACGCGACGGCGAGGATGCGGGACCGATGACGTCCGGCTCGCCGGCGGCCAGCCCGGCGGCCTCACCCGGCTCCTGAGCCGATGCGCCTCGTCGTCCAGCGCGTGACGCGGGCCAGCGTCGGCGCCGACGGGCGGGTGCTGGGCGAGATCGGTCCTGGCGCCGTGGTCCTGGCCGGCGTTGCGGCCGGCGACACCCCCGAGCTGGTCGAGCGCATGGCCGACAAGCTGGCCGCGCTGCGCTACTTCGAGGACGACGAGGGGCGCACCAATCGCTCGCTGGCCGATGCCGGCGGCGGCTTCCTGGTGATCAGCCAGTTCACGCTGTATGCGGACGTGCGCCGCGGCCGGCGCCCGGGGTTCACGCACGCGGCGCAGCCGGATCTGGCCGAGCCGCTGATCGAACGCTTTGTCGCGCGGCTGCGGGGGGCGGGCCACAAGGTCGAGACAGGGCGCTTCGGCGCCTCGATGCTGGTCTCGCTGGTGAACGACGGTCCGTTCACGCTGGTGCTGGACTCGGAGCGCGACCTGGGGCGCTGACAGCACGACGCCCGCGTCGTCAGCGACGCGGGCGCATCTGCCGCGGGATCGGTCCTAGACCTTCTCGAGCGTGCGGCGGCAGCGCGAGCAGGCCTTGACCTTGACGGCCCGGCCGTCGCGCTGGATGACGGTCTGCTGCAGGTTCGGGATCCAGCGGCGCAGCGCGCGCTTGCGGTTCATCCCGACCGACTGCGGATTCCAGCCGGTGATCGGCTTCTTGCCGCAGATCTCGCACTCACGTGCCATGGGAATGGAATCTCCAATCACGAAGGAACCGGCGCGCCACGGTCGGCGGCACCGGAACGGCCCGATCCTAGCACGCTACGATCGGGCCATGCAACGACGCGGCGGAGCCGGCCGGTGACCGTCGCTGTCCGACGCGCGCTGGGTGCGGGCGAGCTGGACCGGCCGATCCGCAGCGTGCTGCCCGACCTGGCCCGCGGCGCGGCGGCGCTCGCCCGGCTGGGGATCGCAACGCCGCGCCAGGCGCTCTTCTACCTGCCGTTCCGCTATGACGACTTCAGCGAGCTGCGGCCGCTGGGCGAGCTGATCCCCGACGAGAAGCAGTCGGCGCGGGTACGGGTCACCGACGTCAAGGTCGAGAAGGGCTTCGGCAGGCGTCCGCAGCGCGTGATCGCCCAGCTCGCCGACGCGACCGGCAGCGCCGAAGCGGTGTGGTTCGGCCGCCGCTTCGTCGAGAACCGCCTGCACGCCGGGGACGAGGTGATGATCTCGGGCAAGGTGACCATGCGCGGCTGGCGGCCCCAGTTCGTTTCCCCCGAGTTCTCGCCGGCATCGCGCGAGTCGGTACACACCGCGCGGGTGGTCCCGGTGTACCGCCTCACCGGCGGCGTGACGCAGAAGCGGGTGCGCGAGCTGCTGGCCCGCATCCTGGAGCGCGCCCTGCCGGCCGTCGACGATCCGCTGCTGCCTGCCGAGCGCGCCGGCCTGATGCCGCTGGACGAGGCGCTGCGCGCCGCCCACTTCCCGGAGGATGCGGCGGACGTGCCGGCCGCGCTGGACCGGCTCGCCTTCGACGAGCTGCTGGCCCTGCAGCTGACGGTCGCGCAGGCGCGCGTGGCGCGCGCCGGGCTGCGGGCGCCGCGTGTCGAGGTGCCGGCCGCAACGCTGGCGGAGCTGCTCGCCGCTTTGCCGTTCGCGCTGACCGACGACCAGCGGCGCGCGGTGGACGACATCGTCGCAGACCTCGCCGCCGACCTGCCCATGCGGCGCCTGCTGCAGGGCGACGTCGGGAGCGGCAAGACGGCCGTCGCGGCGGTGGCCCTGGCGGCGGTCGTGCGCGCCGGCTGGCAGGCGGCGCTGATGGCGCCGACCGAGATCCTGGCGCGGCAGCATCACGCCGGGCTGGCGCCGCTGCTGGAGGGCCTCGGGGTGCGCGCCGAGTTCCTGTCCGGGTCGCTCGGCGCGGCGCACAGGCGCGAGATCCACGCGGCCATCGCCGACGGGGCGGCGGAGGTCGTCATCGGCACCCACGCGGTGATCAGCGAGGCGGTCACCTTCCGCAACCTGGGGCTGGCAGTGGTCGACGAGCAGCACCGCTTCGGCGTCGCCCAGCGTGCGGCGCTCACCGCCAAGGGCGCCGATCTCGAGCCGCACGTGCTGGCGCTGACGGCGACGCCCATCCCGCGCACCCTGGCGCTCACCTTCTACGGCGACCTCGCCATCTCGACCATCCGCCAGCTGCCGCCGGGCCGGAAGCCGATTCGCACCGAGATCCGGGACCGGTCCGCCCTCGCGCGCATCGAGGCGTTCCTGGCGTCGGAGGCGGCGGCCGGGCGCCAGGCTTTCGTGGTGGCGCCGCTGGTGGCGGAGAGCGAGGCGCTGAGCGCCGCCTCGGCCGAGGCGGAGGCCGCCCGCCTGGGGGAGCGCCTGCCCGAGCTGGCCGTCGGCCTGGTCCATGGGCAGCAGCGGGCCGACGAGCGCGACGCGACGATGCAGCGCTTCGCCGCCGGCGAGTTGGACCTGCTGGTGGCGACGACGGTGATCGAGGTCGGGATCGACGTGCCGAACGCCAGCGTGATGCTGATCGAGGATGCGGAGCGCTTCGGCCTGGCGCAGCTGCACCAGCTGCGCGGCCGGGTCGGGCGCGGCGGCGAGCGCTCGTACTGCATCCTGCTCTCCGACGCGAGCGATCCGCTGGCGCGCGAGCGGCTGGAGGTCGTGCGCGGCTCCTCCGACGGCTTCGCCATCGCCGAGGAGGATCTGCGCCTGCGTGGCGCGGGCAACCTGCTCGGCACGCGCCAGGCCGGGCTGCCGCCGCTGCGCGTCGCCTCGCTGTTCGAGCCGCGCCACGTTCGGCTGGCGGAGCGGGCGCGGGCGCTGGCCGACCGGCTGGTCGAGGGCGATCCCTCGCTCGGGCGACGCCCGGCGCTGGCCAGGCTGCGCAGCGATTTCGCGGCGCAGGAGCGGGACGGCGACGCCGCATGAGCCGGAGGCGAACGTGCGCGTGATCGCGGGCACGGCGCGCGGCGTCCCGCTGCGCGCCCCGCGCGGCCGCGCGACGAGGCCCATCACCGATCGGGTCAAGGAGACGCTCTTCGGCATCCTCGGCGAGCGCGTGCCTGAAGCGCGGGTGGTCGACCTGTACGCCGGCAGCGGCGCCATCGGGATCGAGGCCCTGTCACGCGGTGCGGCGCACGCCGACCTGGTGGAGCACGCACGCCAGGCAGTGGCCACCATCCGCGAGAACCTGGAGCGCACCGGGCTGGCGGGGGAGGCATCGGTCCATGCGCAGGACGTCCTGCACTTCCTGGAGCGGGCCGATGGCGCAGCGTATGACATCGCCGTGCTCGATCCGCCCTACGAGGAGCGTGCTATCCTCGCGCCGCTCGAGCGGCTCGTGCGCCGCATGGCGCCGGGCGGGATGGTGGTGGTGAAGCACTTCTGGCGGACCGAGGTGCCGGTGCCGGACGGGCTCGCGCATCGACGCGAGCGGCGCTTCGGCGAGACGACGCTGACCTTCCTCGAGCGCACGGAGGAGCCATGAGCCGCGTCGCGATCTTCCCGGGCTCGTTCGACCCGATGACCATGGCCCACCTGGACGTGGCACGCCGCGCATCGATCCTGTTCGATCGCCTCGTCATCGGCGTGCTGAACAACCCCAAGAAGCGACCGCTCCTCGACGCCGACGAGCGCGTGGCCCTGATCCGTACCTCGGTCGCCGAGTTCGACGCCGACGTCGAGGTCGTCTCGTTCGAGGGCCTGACCGTCGAGCTCGCCGAGCGGGTGGGCGCCGGCTTCATCGTCCG
>DASURX010000121.1:0-3704 GCA_036375355.1 Candidatus Limnocylindria bacterium | reverse complement strand
CCGGCGTGGTCACCTGGATGCTGTTCTGGATGCGGCGCACCGCGGCCAACATCAAAGGCGAGCTGCACGCCGGCATCGACCGCGCGCTGACCGAGGGGAGCCTGTGGGGTCTGGCGGCCCTGGCCTTCACCGCCGTCATCCGCGAGGGCATCGAGACCTCGCTCTTCCTGCTCGGGCAGGCGACGGCCGCCACCGAGGCCGAGGCCGGGGCCGGCAGCACGCTGGTCGGCGCGGTCATCGGGCTGGCCATCGCCGCGGCGCTCGGCTATGGCTTCTACCGCGGGGCGCGCTTCATCAACCTGTCGAGCTTCTTCCGCTGGACCGGGATCGCGCTGGTCTTCATCGCGGCGGGCCTGCTCAGCCACGCCGTGCACGAGTTCGTGGACGTGGGCTGGATCGGCGTCGGCACGGCCAGCGCCTTCGACGTCAGCGGCGTCCTGCCGCACGCGGGCAACGGCATGGGCATCCTGGGCCAGCTGTTGCGCGCCCTGTTCGGCTACACCAGCACGCCCGAGTGGGTGACCCTGGTCGCCTGGCTGGCCTACGTGGTCGCGGTGCTCTGGCTCTACCTGCGACCGATCAAGCCGTCGGCTCCGAATCCGGTCACCGGCGAGCAGCCGGCCACCGGCGGCTGAGCGCGGTACCCGTCAGCCGACGGGCACCGCCATGAACTCGAGCATCTCGCGCCAGGCATCCTCCGACGCGGAGGCGTACTCGACCGCGTGGCGGTCGAAGAAGGAGTGGACCGCGTCGGGGTAGGTCACGCTCCGATGCTCCACCCCCGCCTCGGACAGCGCCCGCTCGAAGGTCGCCACGACCTCGGACGGGATGCCCTGGTCCGCGCCGCCCCACAGCGCCAGCACGGGACAGGCGAAGCTGCGCGCCTCGTCGGCGGGAGCCGCCAGGCCGGTGCGATGGGGCCCAACCGGCCATCCGTAGAACCCGATGACGCCCGCGAGCCCCAGCCCGGCGGCCGCCTGCAGGAAGCTGAGCCGGCCACCGAAGCAGAAGCCGACGGTGTAGACCCGCTCCGGCGCCCCGCCCTCGGCGGAGCGCAGGAAGCTGACCCCGGCGGCGACGTCGGCCTGGAGCGTCTCGGAGCGGCACAGGGCCACGTGCTGCTGGTACTCGAAGTCCGGCGAGCGCGGCACCGGCTCGGCGGTGCGGGCGAAGTAGTCGATCGCCACCGCGTGCACGCCCGCCTCGGCGAAGCGCAGGGCCAGCTCCTCGAAGAACGGGTGCAGCCCGCGGACGTCGGGCAGGATCACGATCCCCGCGCCGCTGGGGCGCTCGGCGCGGGCCGCGTAGGCCGCGAAGCGGGTGCCGTCGGCCGATTCCAGCTCGAGCCGGCGAGCGTCGATCGCGGCGCCGCGAATCGGCGGCAGGGGTGGTCGGGCGTCGAGGTCATAGCACATGGCAGGGTCACATGACCTGGAGGTTGATGGCGAACACCGTTCCGACCAGCAGCACGGCGGTGACCAGCAGGTAGGCGCCGGCACGCATGGCCAGCGGCGTGCGCTGCGTCATCGGCGTGCCATCGCCCGCGCGCCACATGCCGCCCATGGTCGGCACGTTCGACGGTGACAGGAGCAGGCCGATGAGCACGCCGACCACCAGGCCGCCGACGTGGCCGGTCCAGCTGATGCGCGGCACGGCGAAGGTGATGAACAGGTTGAGCACGAGCAGCGTCCCGACCTGGGACAGGATGCCGCGCGCCTGCGGCCCCAGGAGCAGATGGCGCCGGCGGCTGACGACGAACCCGAGCCCGAACAGGCCGAAGATGGCGCCCGAGGCCCCGGCGGCCGGCTGGTCGGGCTGGAGCAGGATGGTGAGCACGCTGCCGCCCAGCGCGCACAGGACGTACAGGACGGCGAACTCGACGTGCCCGTACAGCTGCTCGATCACCGGACCGAAGAGCCACAGCGCGTACATGTTGAAGGCGATATGCAGCAGGCCCAGGTGCAGGAAGGCGCTGGTGATGAGGCGCCACCACTCGCCGCTGGCCACAAGCGGCCCGTAGACCGCGCCGGCGTCGACCAGCGGGCCGCCGCTGCCCATGGCCGAGATCGACTGGAAGTTGGAGAGGACCCCGTCCAGCAGGAAGACGCCTACGTTGACCGCGATGATCGCCCAGGTCACGTAGGCGGGGTAGCTGGCGTACGCGCCGCGCGCCCGGTTGAACTGGCGTCGTGCGGCGAAGTCGTGGCCGGTCTCCTTGAGCAGCCAGGCGATGCGGTTGGCGATGGCGCCCCGCTCCGCGCCGGGCGCGCGGCGGTCCGCCTCGCGGTAGGCGGCGATCGCCTCCTCGAGCTCCCCGTTGCGCACGTGCTGCTCCGCCACCGACCGGAAGCCGAGCCACGCCATCGGTCCATTCAGGTTGGCGGCCTGCTGCCAGGCGGCCATGGCACCATCCTCGTCGTCGGCCCGATAGCGCGCCGTGCCGATGCCCATCCACGCCGCGCCCGCGAGCGCCGGATCGGGATGACCGGTCAAGGGCGCCAGGATGCGCGCCGCCGACTCCAGGTCGCCGGAGTCCAGCAGGCGCTGGCCCTCGGCCAGGCGGAGGTGCGGCTCATCGCTCATCGGTGGCGCATTATCCCAGACAGCGAACGACCGCCGAGAAATCGGCACCTCGGCGGTCGTGCGCGGCCCCCTGGCAGGGAGCGGGCCGTCCCCGGATGCAGGTCCGGGGGTCCGGCATCAATCGGGCCGGCTACTTGTCGCGGCGGAGGAACTCCAGCACGTCGTCGTAGCGGAAGCGGCGGTCTCCACGACGCGTGACGCGGAAGAAGGGCAGCTCTCCGCGGTCGCCAAGCCGCTTGACCGTGTTCACGTGCAGGTGCAGCATCTCGGCCACTTCCGAGGCCGTCAGCAGCTTGCCTACCTCGTTCGTCATCATCGGTTGCGGTTCCTCAGCCATGGGACAGATTGACCTGCCGGGCCGCCCGGCGCCGGGCATGGGCGCTTGGGTGTGGACGGCGCGGCTTCTGGCCGGATAGTAAGGTTGCGGTGCCGTTTGGCAGCCCGGTACTTTCGGTCCCGGTCGCCGGTACTTCGGACTCCACCGCTCCACCCACAGAGGTCCTTTCCCGAACCGATGCCCGTCTACGACAAGCACGTCTTCGTCTGCACCCGCGGTGACTGGTGCCCGTCGATCGACGGCGACGGGATCGGCGTCCACGCCGCGCTCAAGGCCGCCTTGCGTGACGCCGGCCTGTCCGACCGGATCCGGATCAACCACGCCGGGTGCTTCAGCCAGTGCGGCAACGGCCCGATGGCGGTCGTCTACCCCGACGCGATCTGGTACGCCGGGCTGACGCCCGAGGACGCGCCGGAGATCGTGCGCGAGCACCTTGCCGGTGGCCGCCCGGTTGAGCGCCTGCGCTACGACCCCGAGACGACGGGCGCGCACAAGCTCGAGCGCGGGGCCGATGGGCGGCCGATCGGCCGCCGCGGGCCGTGGCCGGCCGGCAGCGAGCGGTGAACGCCGACAACCCGCCGCCGGAGGTCGCCGAGCTGCTCGCCCGCCGCTCGGAGGCGCGCGCCGCGCGCGACTGGGCGCAGGCCGATGCCCTGCGCGACCGGATCCACGAGCTCGGCTGGGAGCCGATCGACTCGCCCTCCGGCTCGACCGCCCGGCCCGCGCCGGGCCGCGGCGCCGACGTGGGTTCGCGGCTGGACGAGCCATCCTCGCGCGCCGCGTC
>DASURX010000120.1:0-3302 GCA_036375355.1 Candidatus Limnocylindria bacterium | reverse complement strand
GGCGGCGAGCAGCGAGCAGATCAGGTACTGGGCCCGGTTCGTGTCCTGGTACTCGTCCACCAGGATCTGCTGCCATCGTCCCTGGTAGCGAGCCAGCACGTCGGGGTGCTGCTCGAAGAGGAACACGACCCGCATCAGCAGGTCGTCGAAGTCGACCGCGTCGTCCGAGGCGAGCTGGCGCTGGTAGGCCTCGTAGACCCGCGCCGCCGTCTCGTCGTAGAAGTTCGCGGCCTGGCGCTTGGCGGTGGCCGGGTCGGCCAGCTCGTCCTTGCGCTGTCCGATCCAGGCCAGCATCCCGGCCGGTGCGAAGCGCTTCTCGTCGAGGTCCAGGGTGCGCAGCACGCCCTTGACCAGCGCCACCTGGTCGGCCCGGTCGTAGATGGTGAAGCTGCGTGTCAGGCCGATCTTGTCGCCGTCGCGCCGCAGGATGCGCGCGCAGATGGCGTGAAAGGTGCCGATCGTTGCCTCGCGCGCGGCCTCCTCGCCGATCAGCCCGGCGATCCGCTCGCGCATCTCGTTGGCGGCCTTGTTGGTGAACGTGACGGCCACGATCTGCCATGGCTTCGTCCCCGTCGCCACCAGGTACGCGACGCGGTGGGCGAGCACGCGCGTCTTGCCGCTGCCCGCACCGGCCAGGATCAGCAGCGGGCCGCTGATGTGCTCCACCGCCTCGCGCTGGGGTGCGTTCAGGCGCGCCAGGATCTCCTGCGGGGTGCGCGGCGCGCTGCGGGCGGTCTCGGGGGGCATGCGCCGATTCTAGCGGCGCGGCGCGCCCGGCCGGCCGGGCGCTCTTGGCCGACGGCGTATCGTTTCGGCATGCGCACGCCAAGCGAGCCCACCTGCGTCTTCTGCGGCCGTCCCATCGATCCTGACGAGCCGAGCACCGGTCGCGGCGAGATCGCCGCACATGCCGCCTGCGCCGATGCCGCCCTGGCCGACGAGGGTCATTGGGAGGCCATCGCCGCGGCGAACGGCGAGCAGACCGAGGCCTGAGCCCGCTCTCCTGGCCCTGGTGACCCTGGCGGTGGGTCGCTAGGGAGCGCCAAGCAGCGCTGCCAGATGGGCCTCTACGCTGCTGCTGACGGCCCCCGTGCCGCCCAGGATGGTGAGCCGCGTCGGGTGCAGCCGCAGGATCGCCTCGCCGACGCTGGTCGGCACGCTGCCCGGCCGCACGATGAGCAGCGGCACGTCCTCTCGCCCGGCCGCGGCCGATCCGCTGAGCCCGTCCGGGAAGGCGGCGCCGGTCGCGAGATAGGCGTGGTCTGCTCGGCTCCAGAGCGTGGCCACCGCCTCGGCCGTGGCGTAGCGGTCCGCGCCCCATAGGCGCGTGACGGGGCCTGCGGTGTAGGCGTCCAGGGCTGCCGCCACGCCGTCGGAGATCGCACCGGGGCCGCCGAGCACGAAGATGCGCTGGGGTGCCAGCCTCTGGAGCTCGGCCTGCGTGGCGGCCGGCAGGTCGCCGGGCCGCGTCAGGAGCACCGGTCCGCCATAGTGCGCCGCGGCAGGTCCGCCAGCCAGCGCATCGGCATAGTCGGCCCCGGTCGCGACGAAGGCCGCGGCCACGCCCGTCCCGAAGGTCGCCGCCGAGATCGCCGCTGCCGTCGCATAGCGATCGGCGCCCGCGAGGCGCGTGACCGGCCCGCCGGTGTAGGCGTCGAGCGCCGCCAGCACGGCATCGGACACGACGCCGCTGCCGCCCAGCACCACCATCCGCGCCGGAGCCAGGCGCGCCAGCTCGGTCGCCGTTACGTCCGGGATCGCAGTGCGCCGCACCAGGAGCAGCGGCCCGTGGTCGTGGGACGCGGCGGCGCCGCCGGCGACGGCATCAGGGAAGTTCTCCCCCGTCGCCACGTACGCGACCGGCACGCCGGGACTGGTCGTTGCGGCGCTGACCGCCGCGGCGGTTGCGAAGCGATCGGGGCCGGCAAGGCGGTTGACGCTCGGCGCGGCGGCAGCGATGCGGATGACGCGGTCGTTGCTGCCGTTCGACGTGGTCAGGTACAGCTGGCCGGCGGGCCCGCGCACCACGGCGCGGATGCGCCCCCAGCTGCCGTTGAACAGCACCTCGGCCTGGGTGGCGGTGCTGCCGTCCGCGGTCACGCTGAACCGGCGCAGGTCCTGCTCCTTGAGCTGCGCGACGAAGAGCCCGCCGTCGTCATCGGCCCAGGGCAGGCCGTCGGCGAAGGCCAGCCCCGAGGTCGCGATGGTGCTCGCGCCCGATGCCCACGCCGGATTCGAGTAGGCGTTCGCGGGCCCGCAGGCCGGATCGGCCACGTAAGGCAGGCCGGCACCGGTGTAGCACGGCCAGCCGTAGTTGGCACCGGGCACGATGCGGTTGATCTCGTCGTTGAGTTCCGGTCCGTGCTCCGCGGTGAAGACCTGGTCGCTGCCGGGCCGGAACGCGATGCCCTGGGGGTTGCGGTGCCCCATGGAGTACACCGCGCTGCGGGCCGCGGCGCCGGGCATGACCGGGTTGTCGGCCGGGATGGACCCGTCGCGGTTGATGCGCAGCACCTTCCCGTTGAGGCGGGCGGGATCCTGGGCGTCCAGCGACTGGTTCGCGTCGCCCATGGTGACCCACAGCTTTCCGGAGGCGTCCATCTCGACCGCGCAGCCATTGTGGATGGTCGCCGCGCGCATGCCGGTCAGCAGGACCGTCCCGGCCGTCCACGATCCGTCCGATGCGACGGTGTAGCGCAGCACCTGGTTGGTCCACTGCGCGCTCACGTCCCGTGACGCGCAGACGTAGACGAAACGGTTCGACGCGTAGGCGACATCCACGGCGATGCCCATCAGCCCGGCCTCTCCCTCGGCATGGACCGATGGAATGGTCACCGTCCGCAGCAGCGCCGCCCCGGCGGCGCCGCTGGCGAAGACGCGTACCCGGCCCGGTCGCTCCGTGACGAGCATCTCCCCGTCCGGCGTGAACGCGACGTCCCATGGGAGGCTGAGGCCGCCCTGCACGACGGTCGCGGTCAGGGTGGGCGCAGCCGCCGCCACGCCCTGCGGCGCGCTCACCAGCGTCGCGAGCAGGCTCAGCGCCAACGCGATGGTTGCCGCCCGGGAGATGGGGCGATCCGCGACCGGCAGCATGGTGAGCGCCAGTGTAGGTGGCCGATCGGCTCGGAAGGGTGGTCCTATCGGTCCAGGCCGGGCGTCATTTCGGATGGACCGATGCCGTGGCGCTTCTGCGTCCTGCGCCCTCACCCACGCTCGAACACGGGGTGCAGCTGGACGGTGGCGTGGCGCTGCCAGGCCAGCGACGGCCACTCCGAGGCGATGCGCACCGCCTCGGCCTCGTC
>DASURX010000119.1:0-10072 GCA_036375355.1 Candidatus Limnocylindria bacterium | reverse complement strand
CTGGACTTGTCCTGATGCTGGGTTTCGAGTCGCTGGTCCCCGTGTGGAGCTGGTCGCCGTACTACAAAGTGCAGGCGGTCTCCTTCCCAAATGAGCCCGACACCACGGTCATCGACGTGAACGGAATCCCGTTCCAGACCGCGCTGTCGGTTGCTCGGCACCGCGAACTGGGCACGGCGTACCTGGTGCCCTACGAGCGCGTCAACCCGGACACGCTCGACAACGTGCTCATCGTCGGAGCGGGGTCGGGCAGCGATGTGGCGATCGCTCTGTCCGAGGGCGCCAAACACGTGGATGCTGTCGAGATCGATCCGCGCATCCAGCAGATTGGCGCGCAGCGCCACCCCGACCACCCCTACTCCGACCCACGGGTGGACGTGCACATCAACGACGCGCGCGCCTACCTCGAGCAGACCGATGCCACCTACGACCTCATCCTGTTCGCGCTTCCCGACTCGCTGACCCTGGTCTCTGGCCAGTCGTCGCTGCGGCTGGAGAGCTACCTGTTCACCGAGCAGGCCATGGAGGAGGCGAAGGCGCACCTGAAGCCGGGCGGCTCCTTCGCCATGTACAACTACTACCGTGAGGGCTGGCTCATCGACCGCCTGGCCGGAACGCTGAACGCGGTGTACGGTCACGCGCCCTGCGTCGACAGCGTCGGCGACATCGGCAAGCTGGCGGTGATGACCATCTCGCCTGAGGCCGGCGCCATCAGTTGCCCCAGCACCTGGACCCCCACCGATGCCCAGGCGGCCGCCACGCCGGCCACCGACAACTATCCATTCCTCTACCTGCGGGACCGCACCATCCCGCCGTTGTACCTGATCGCCCTCAGCCTCATCCTGGCCGTCTCCGTGCTGGCCGTTCGTGGCGTCTCCGGACCCTTGGCGCCCATGCGCCGGTATCTCGACCTGTTCTTCATGGGCGCCGCGTTCCTACTGCTCGAGACGAAGTCGGTGGTCCAGTTCGCGCTGCTGTTCGGCACGACGTGGTTCGTGAACGCCCTCGTTTTCGCCGGGGTGCTGGCCTCGGTGCTGGCCGCCATCGAGGTCGCGCGGCGCTGGCGGCCCGCTAACGCGGCCTGGCTTTACCTGGTGCTGCTGGCCGCGCTGGTCGTGGCCTATCTCATCCCTCCCGACGCACTGCTGTCGCTCGACCTGGCACCCCGCTTCGGCGCCGCCGTGCTGATCTGGTTCACGCCGATCTTCATCGCCAACCTGGTGTTCGCCGAGCGCTTCCGTAACGTGGAGGCCTCCAACGTGGCCTTCGGTGCCAACCTGCTGGGTGCCATGGTCGGCGGCGTGCTCGAGTACGTCTCGCTGATCACCGGCTATCAGGCGCTCCTCATCCTGGTCGCGCTGCTGTATGGCGGCGCCTTCCTGGCTGGCCGCGCCTATCTCGGCCGGCGCGCCGAGCTGGTCGGTGCGGGAGGGGGCGAGGCTGCCGAGCCCGCATGATCCGGCGCTTGCCTCGCACCCTTGTGCTGGCGCTCGTCATCGGCATCGGGATCTTCAATCTCTACCAGGCCGTCATGGGTTGGACGCTTTCGGATGCGGGGGCGTACTGGGATGCCGCCGTCCGGCTGCGGGAAGGCCAGCCGCTCTATCCGCCGCTGAGCTCCGTCGATGCCTCAGACGTATATCGCTACGCCCCGTGGTTCGCATGGCTCGCCGTGCCGTGGACCTACCTGCCGCAGTGGCTGGCCGGCGTTCTGTGGTCGGCCGTGCTGCTGGGCGCCTCCGCCCTGTCGCTGTGGCCTGTCGTTCAGCGGCGGGCCTGGCTGCTGGTAGCCCTGTTCGCGCCAATCCTCGTCGGCATCAGTGCGGTGGGCAACGCGCAGCCGTTGATCGTCGCAGCACTGATGCTCGGACTGGAGCGCAAGAGCGGGCCGGTCTGGGTCGCCCTCGCCGCGTCGCTCAAGCTGTTCCCGATCCTGTTCGCGCTCGTCTGGCTCGGGCGCCTGGAACTCGGCAAGGTCGGCTTAGCGCTGGCGCTTACGGCGCTCCTCTGGCTCCCGGCTCCGCTCCTGTACGACCTGGGTGCGTACCCCACGGACCCAGGACAAGCTGGGTCGCTGTTCGGGGTGCTGCCGGTGTGGTTCCTGGTGGTCGGGCTGATGATCGGGGGGACGCTGGCGCTGTCGCGGAGCCGCTTTTCGTGGCTGGCGGCCGGCACCACGGTTGCCGTTTCGCTCCCCCGCATCTTCGTTTACGACGTCACGTTCCTGATGCCCGGCGCATTGCCGAACGAGCCGTCGCGCGCACCGAGCCGCTCGACCAGGCGGTTGGCCAGGTCGATCGAGTAGTTCTGCCCGCGATCGTGCGGGTAGACCTGGAACATCGAGGCGACCCACAGGCCCGGGATCGGGGTATCGAAGGGCGGGATGTGGTCGCGGTAGTCGGTGGTCACGATCGGTTGCGCGAAGGGTGCAGCGAAGGCCCAGGCATCGGTCAGCCAGTCGCGGCTGAAGGCAGGATTGATGCGCGAAAGGTGCGGGACGAACTCGTCCACCACCGCATCGGTCTGCATTGACATGAGCGGATCGTCCATCGGACGGTAGTTGCCCAGGTAGACCAGGTGCCGGCCGCCGTAATCGGCGGAATCCATATAGTTTGTGTGCTCGACGAGCGCCATGAATGGGAAGCCGGGGTCGTTGACGTTCATCCAGTAGGTGTCGGTCAGCGGTCGATCCAGGCTCAGGACAAGGCAGTGGGCACCATAGGCTCGGCCCCACTCGTGGCGGTCCCGGTAGTCGGCGGGCAGCTCGGGCACCAATCGGCAGGTGAGTCGCACCGCGAGGGTGGAAACGACCTGGTCTACCAGCAGCGTCTCGGCGCCTGTTTCGACCGCTAATCCGCCGGTCGGTGAGGTCCGGACCTCCTTGACCTCCGTCCCGAAGCGCAGGTCGCCACCGCGCTCGCTTATCCGCTCGGCCAGGCGGTCGTACAGGCGCTGGAACCCGCCGCGCAGGTAGCCCAGCTCCGGGGAGCGGTCGTGGACGCGCGCCCAGAACCAGGGCATGGCGATCTCCTCCGCCAGGGCGCCGAACTTGCCGCGCAGAAGCGGACCCCAGACCACCTCGTAGGCCGCCGCGCCCATGCGCCGGCGAATCCAGTCCGCGGCCGTCTGGCCCTCAAGGCGCTCGGGATTGGGCAGGGCTTTCAGGTAGGCCAGTGCGGCTCCCATGCGCAGGCGGTCACGCACGCGCAGCGGCTGGAAGCGCAGCAGGGATGTCGGCGAGTCCAGCTGGTGGATGCGCCCATCCCGCAGGGTCACCGTCAACGGCCGGCGCCAGACGAGGTCGCCGCCCAGCCCGAGCTCGTTGGCGAGGCCGATGGCGTGGCGGTCCCCCCTGAAGAGGTGGTGGTAGAACTTCTCGAGCCAGATGCCCGGCTCAACCTCGAATCCCGCCGCGAGACCGCCGGGGATGGGCTCGCGCTCGAGAACGATGACGTGCTCGCCGCGCTGCGCCAGGCGGTAGGCCACGGTGAGGCCCAGGGCACCAGCGCCGAGGATCGCGGTCGTCACGACCTCCTCCTCCAACCGCCTGCCGGCGTGGCACCCACGATGACGTAGGTGAAGTCGTAGAAGATGAGCCGCGGCAGCGCGAGGATGGCGGCTGCTGCGCTTGCGATCCAGGCGAACCGCGGCCTGGCGTACGCGACCAGGACGGCGGCCACGACCGCGACGGCTGCCGTGGCAAGCCAGGCAGGCGGGCCGAGCTGGAAGTAGATTGCGAGGCTGACCCCGGCCGGCGTGCGACTCGGGTCCCAGCCCATCAGCGGCATGGGCAGCACCAGCAGCGCGGTGAGGACGATCGTCAGGATCGCCTTCTTCCAAGCCCGCTCGGCGACGTACGGCAGCACGAAGAGGATCGGCGCGGCCTTGAGGGAGGCGGCGAGGGCGATCCAGAACGGTCCGGAACGGCGTGGCGCCCCGTGGACGAGCGCGGCCATGACGAGCGGATGGACATTACCGCGGCTCGAGGTCCAGACGAGGAGACCGGCGCACAGCACGCCGAGCGCGATGCCCGGAAGCCGCCGCTCGCGGATGAGCGGCGCGACCGTCCAGGCGGAGAGCGCCAGGAGCACGCCAGACCACGCCACGTCGACGACGAACCTCGGGAGGAACGTGAGGGGGACCCACGCGGCGACGAACCACGGTGCTCCGCGGTACGCGAGCGGCGGGTCGGGAACAAGAGCAGGCGGATAAAGCTCCTGGCCGTGGAGCAGACGCGTCGCTGCCGCGAGGTAGGCATCGGCGTCCTCCACCGACCAACGCGTGAGTGACCATGCGGCAAAGCCGAGGCCGACCGCCACGAAGACGGCCACGACGGCGTAGCGGATGGCAGCGGTCCGGTCGATCACTCCGCAGGAGCCTAGCGGACGTTGGAACCCCGGCAACGGCTCAGCAGTACTGTTGACCCCTGGAACCGCACCTCCGTAGCCTTGCCGCCATGTCCTGGCTTGCGGACCGCCGCTCGCTCCTGCTGCGGGCCATCATCGTCGCGTTCCTCGCGGCTCAGCTGGTAGTGCCCATGGTGGGTCTCTTCGGGCCACGGCCCGCCAGGTTCGCGTGGCAGATGTACTCGGCGATGCCTCCAGTGCCACAGGCGTGGGCAATTGCGCCAGACGGCTCCGAGACGGCGGTGGACCTTGGCGCGCTCTTCGCCGTGCAGCGGGCAGAGCTGGACTATCCGAGCATCCTGCGCGAAGGCCTCTGCGACGCGACCGGCGCATCGGCCATCCGTATGGCCGTCCCCGGCGAGCTGGACGAGCAGACCTTCTCATGTCGCTGACGAACTCGCGTCCGCTGGGCATCGCGCGCATTGGCGCCACCCTCGCGATCCTGCTGGAGCTGCGTAACTCGGCCGACACGCTGCGGCGCCTGGCCGAGCCGGGAATCATCCAGGCCCCGTATTTCGACTGGGCACCGCGCGCGGCTGAGCCCCTGTCGTCGGTGCTCGTAGTGCTGTGGCTGGTCGCGGGACTCGCCTTCGGCGTCGGCCTGTTCACGCGGTTGAGCGGGATGGTGCTGACCGGCACCCTCGCATCAGTCCTGCTGCTGGATCAGCAGCTCTACTCCAACCACCTGTACCTGATGACGCTGGTGGCAGGGTTGCTGACCGTGACGGACAGTGGCGCGGCCATCTCGGTGGACGCGTGGCGGGGGCGGGGCAAGCCATCGGTCCCGGCCTGGCAGGCCTGGCTACTGAAGGTCCAGGTGAGCATCGTCTATGGCTTCGCGGCGATCGCCAAGCTCAACCTGGACTTCCTGGCCGGATCGGTGGTCGCGTCGTACCTGCGGCGCAGCGGCCCATTGGCGGTGCCCGAAGACTGGCGCTTCGTGCAGCCGATGATGGTGCTGGCGCTCCTGGCCATCTGCATGGAGGCATTCGTGGCCGTCGCCCTGTGGCTGCCTCGCTGGCGGCCGGCGGCGATGGTCGTCGCGATCGCGCTGCACGTCGGCATCACCGGTTGGCTCGAGCCGACTTACGCGCTCGGCGTGTTCAGCGTGCTGATGCTGCCACTGCTTCTCGTGTTCCTGGACGTCGAGCCGGGGCACCACGTGGTGGTCTGGGACGACGGATGCGGCTTCTGCGCCACCTGGGTCAAGTGGTTCCGCCGCCTTGACTGGCTTCACGCGCTGGAGTTCGTCCCGCGGTCGCGGCTGGCCGCGTCTGGCCTGCCCGTGAGCGAGGACGAGGCCGCCCGGGCCCTCCAGCTCGTCACGCCTCGCGGGGTGCGGGCGGGATTCGCGGCCGTGACGCGGATCGCCGAGGTTCTGCCGGTGGGCTATCTGTGGGCACCGCTGCTGCGGATGCCACCGGTCGCGTTCGTCGGCGAGCGGGCTTACCGGCGCGTCGCCGCGCGGCGCCTGTGCTCGCTGCGACCGATCGTCGCGTCCGCCTAGCGCGTGACGAGGCGGTAGACGACCCAGCCGTCAACTGTCGGCCCTTCCTCGTAATGAGCCGCGACGAAGGCCCGCAATGGCCCGAGGATGTCCAGATCCCGCCCGTCGCTGACCAGGGGCCGCGGAAGGAGCAGCCGC
Organism: Candidatus Limnocylindria bacterium; assembly: GCA_036375355.1. Classification (GTDB taxonomy): domain Bacteria; phylum Chloroflexota; class Limnocylindria; order QHBO01; family QHBO01; genus DASURX01. The sequence continues at coordinate 4,021 of DASURX010000119.1, read as the reverse complement.
TGGAAGCCGGCCAGCCCCGGCCGGGCCGACCCGGCGTCAACGATAAGCGCGGGCGGATCTGCCTCCAGCTGGGCCAGAGCATCGGCCACCATCTGCGCCGTGGCGTACCCGGGCGTCACGAGCGGGTACAGGTAGCTATATCGGGTCGCCGATGGTCGGTCGGCGGCGAGGTAGATCTCCGGCTCATTGCCCCAGACCCACATCGCATCGTCCGCAGAGGTCGCCGATTGGATGACCGGAGCGAGCGCGGCGCTGCGGCGATGGTCCGCCGCCACGGGCGCGAGCTCCATGGCCGCACTCAGGAAGCCTGCCACGAGCGAGATGGCCGCCCCGAAGGCCAAGGGCGCGTAGAGCAGCAGCGTCCGGCTGGGGCGCGCCCGGAGTCCGCGCAGGACCTCGACGCGATCGAGGCCGAAGGCCGCGAGCAGCGCGAGCGGGATGGCCAGCGGGATGGCGTAGTGCGCGAAGAATCGGCCCTGATAGGCAAACAGGACCAGGGAAGCCGCGAGCCAGAGGAGCATCGCCAGGGTCACGGGCCGGCGCTTGGGCTGTCGCATTCCGCTCATCGCGCCCAGGATTGCGGGCACCACCAGGAAGAGCAGCGAGAGCGTGGTCCACGTGGCGGCGGGGCCCGATAGCTCGGCCGCGGCCGACGCGGTTGCGGTCCGGTAGGCAACCGCATAACCGAGCACCGCGTCAAGGGCGGCGTTCCAGGCGCCGATGGCAAAGAGCCACGCGGCAGTCAGCAGCGCGGGGACGACGCCGCCAAGGACGAGGAGGCCGACCTCGAGCGGGCGCGACCGCAAGCGAGCGAGTGCGAGGAGGCCAACCGCGAGGACGGCGGCCACGGTCGGGATCGCGACCAGCGGCGTCAGCCCGAGCAACGCGCCGGCAGCCAGGGCAGATCTCGGCGAGAGCCGCGATCGCACCACGAGAAGCAGAGCCGCGGCAAGCGGGACGGTCGCGACCGGCTCGGTGAGTCCTCCGCCCAGCGCGACGAGGTACTGGGCCATCCCGACCACAGCCGCGGCGGCGGCGAGCAGCGCAACCGGGCGGCGCACGCCGAGCCGGATGGCGATCGCGTGGAGCAGGAGGCCGGCCGCCGCCGTGGCGACGACGGCGATGAGCCAGGTCACGAGCCATGCATCGGCGAACGGCAGCAGCCACTGCCCACCGGCGTAGAGCAGGTACACGATCGGTGGCTTGTGGTCCCAGGTGTCCAGGTACAGCGTGCCACCGGCATTGAGCTGGCCGGCGACGTGCGTGAACACCGCGGCATCCAGCGACGGCCCGGCCACGAGCCCGGGAGCCAGCAGGACCGCGGTCAACAGGCAGACGACCACGAGCGGCAGCACGTCGTGGATTGTGGGCAATGCCACGCCATCGGCGCCCGTACTTTCGGACCCCGCCCGGGCTCGGTGCGGCGCACTACCCTGCCTGCGTGCAGCGAACCGCCCAACGCGTCGTCATCGCGCTCCTGCTGGTCAACGCGATCGTCCGCGTCTGGCTCATCGCCACCGACTGGAACTTCCAGGACGTGGACGCCTACTGGGACGCAGCCATGCGGCTGCGGCACGGAGAGGCGCTCTATCCCATCGGCCTGGATCCCGACAACTACCGCGTCTTCCGCTACGCGCCGTGGTTCGCCTGGATGTGGGTGCCGCTCACCTACCTGCCCCGCACGATCGTCGACATCGCCTGGGCCGTGGTCCTGGCCGCGGCATCGGCCTCCATCCTGGCGGGCCTTGCCCGCCTGCGTTCGACCGCCGGCTGGGCGCTGGCGCTGCTCATGACGCCCTGGCTGCTGTCGCTGGTTCAGGTGGGGAACATCCAGCCGCTGGTGGTCGCCTCGCTGGCCTACGGCGTCTCCCGGCGGAGCGGTCCCGTCTGGATCGCCATCAACGCCTCGTTGAAGGCGGTGCCGATTCTGTGGACGCTCGTGTGCGTGGCGCGGCGGCAATGGGGGTTGGTGGCGATCACCGGCGTCCTGACCCTCGTCCTGTCCGCACCGTTCCTGCTGTATGACCTGGCCGGATACATGACCGATCCCGGTCGGTCCGGCGCATCCCTCTACTACTACCTAGGGCCGCAGGCATGGGCGGTTGGTGCGCTCGTCACCGGCGCGGTGGCCGCGTGGCTGGCCTGGCGGCGCTCACGCTGGCTGTGGCCGGCGATCGCGCTGGCGGTCATGGCGATCACCCCACGCTCGCACATCACCTACGCCACCTACCTGGTCATCGGCGTCCTGCAGCCGCTCCGGGATCGGCTCCATGAAGGCTGAGTCAGTCGCCAGGCGGTTAGCGCTGGTGATTGCCACGTTCGGGGTGGTGCTGCTCATCGGCGCCGGGTGGACTCCGCACGTCAAGCCCGATGCCGATGCGTACTGGCTCGCCGCGCTTCGACTCCGGGAGGGGCAACCGCTGTACCTGCCGGTGAGCGCCTACGCGGACGAGATCGACATCTACCGCTACGCCCCCTGGTTCGCGTACGGGTGGGTCCCCCTTACGTACCTGCCGCAGGAGGTCGCCTACACCGTATGGCGCGGGCTGCTGGCAGCGGGAATCGTTGCGACCCTGATCCCCATCCTGCGACGCCCGACACCGGCCGCGCTGATCCTTGCACTGCTGACAGGAGGGCTGCTTGCCAGCAATCTGCCGGCCGCGAACGTGACAGCACTCATCGTGGGGCTGCTGGCCGTCGGTCTGCCGACGCGTCTTGGCCCGGTGGCACTTGGCGTGGCAGGGTCCCTCAAGATCTTCCCGTTGCTGCTGCTCGCGGGGTACGTGGCGGAACGGCGGTGGCGGGATGCGGCGATCACCCTCTTGGTGGCCAGCTTTCTCTGGCTGCACCTGCTGCTCTTCGATTGGCAGGCGTACCCCACCTCGCTTGGCGGCGTGGCCCTGTACTCGGTGGCGCCTTTGATCTGGGTTGCAGTGGCGCTGGCCGGCATGGTCATTTTGGGCGGCCTGGCGTGGAGGGGCTCGCGCTGGAGTTGGCTCGCTGCGGGGGCGGCCATCCCTCTGCTCGTACCACGCATCTGGCTGCCGGACGCCTCATACCCGGCCACGACTGTCGCCCAATTGGGTGCGGGGGGAGAGACCAGTGGTCGCCGGCGGTGATCGCTACGTCCTAGGCTATCGGCCTGCGCTTGACCGGCTGCGTGGAGTAGCCATCCTCTTCGTCGTTGCCGATCACGTGCAACTGCCCCTGTTCGGTGGTGCCGGGCAGATCGGGGTGACGATGTTCTTCGTCCTGTCGGGATTCCTGATCACCCAGATCCTGCTCGACGAGCATCGCGTCACCGGACGCATCAGTCTCCTTTTCTTCTACGCCAGGAGGGCGCTGCGCCTTCTGCCAGCCCTGTTCGTCCTCTTGCTCGTCGTCTCAGCCGGAGCTGTGACGGTTGGCGATGGGCGCGTCCTTTCGTTTGTGCCGTCGGTGCTGCTGTACTTCGCGAACTGGGCTCAGGTCGGCGATGGCCATGCAGCTCCAGTCCTCGGTCACACATGGAGCCTCGCGATTGAGGAGCAGTTCTACGCCCTCTGGCCGCTGTTGCTCATCCTCGGTCTCCGGTGGAGGAGCACCGGTTCCTGGTTACCGGTCGCGTTGGTCGCTGCAGCGATTGGGTCGGTGGTCATGCGCGCCGTCATCTGGCACCCAACCATCGACGCCTACTACCGCGTCGTCTATGGCACCGACACTCGGGCAGAGGCATTGCTGATCGGGGGTGCTCTGGCTGCAATGTACGCCACCAAGGCCTACCGGCCGGGGGCTCTCATCACGGCCAATGGAATCGCGCTAATCCTGGCGGTCCTTGTCGTGCCCAGCATCGGATTCTTCGTGCTCATCGGCCTGAGCCTCGTGACTGTCGGTGCGTGCGTATTGACGGCACTCGCGGCCACGGGCAGGGCCGGGGTCCTCAGTTGGTCCTGGCTCGTGTGGCTCGGCGGAATCTCATATGGGGTGTACCTGTGGCATGTGCCCGTTCTGGACGCAGCGCGTTGGGTGGGAGTGCCGGGCG